>JAYUQC010000217.1:0-7845 GCA_043759735.1 Rhodoferax sp. | reverse complement strand
ACCAACTATCGACGCTCTCGCGATTGATCAGGCGCTTTCCGGCACCATTTGCGGCAGCCGCATCAAAGTCGAAGCGCTCCACGTTTTCCGAGCGCTTGATGTCGTAGCGCCAGACATACCGGGGCTGCTGAGCGTTAGCTTCCTGCGACTCGCCATAGATCCAGGCTGACCCCCCGTCAACGGCCTTGACCTGGTTGAAATACGTATGCGGCTCTCGCTTATCGCCTTTGTTATGGAACCGGTAGGTCCATTTGTCTCCCACTTCGGGCGCCGGCGACGCTTCCAGAGTTTGCGCCCAGGCGCCAATCGCCATGGCACCGGCAAACAATACCGCTCCGAACCTTGTTGATCGAATTGACTGTGTCATTGAAACCTCACTAATAAACAGGATGGTTGGATACCGAGCGACGCGATTGCGCCAAGCCTTGGGCTGCGCGCGGTACAGGCTACCGCGGGGCCGGGCGCGCGACCATCCACCGTATGGGGGATGAAAGATGCTCGCGGGACCGGCACGAGCCAGCCATCAGCCTGCCACAGCGAAGCACGACGGCCACACACGACGGCCAAGAGACCACTGCCCCTACACTGCCAGGGCATTCTCGATGGATGCAACGCTGCACCGAACCATGACCCCGCACACCAGACTCCGTCCGATTCCAAAGGAAGCGGTCCTGCAATTCGAACCATTCGAAGGGCTGCGGCTGGACCAGATCGACCGGCCCGCCACGCCGACCGATCGGGCCCGGGCCCGCGACGAGCTGCTGGGCAGCCGCTTCCTGGGCTTCGACACCGAGGTCAAACCTACGTTCAAGGCCGGCGAGCCGTTGCGCGGCCCCGATGTGGTGCAGTTTGCAACTGGAACACGCGCCTATGTGTTCCAGATGCATGAGATCGAGAACACGGAACTGGTGCGCGAGGTACTGGCCGCGCCCGACGTGGTCAAGGTCGGCTTCGACCTGCGCAGCGACCAGAAGCAGCTGATGCGGCTGCTCAACATCGATGCCCGGCCGATGCTGGACCTGGACTTCGTGTTTGGTGCGCGTGGTTATCCCAAGTCTATCGGAGTCAAGGCCGCGATCGCGCTGCTGTTCAACCGCCGACTGCTCAAATCCAAACGCATCACCACCTCGAACTGGGGCAATCGCAGGCTGGAATCGCGTCAGATCCTGTATGCGGCCAATGACGCCTATGCGGCCTGGGCGGTGCTCGACGCGCTGGGACTGCCGCTGGAACAATTGCCGGTATGGCGGGGCGACGCGGGCGACAGCTCCGAGTGACCAGCGGACCGGGGCCCGCCCCTCGCGCCGGCCAGGCCCGGCCCGCCGCAGCGGGTGCGACCGTGCAGGTCGCTACCCGTCTACTGCCGCACGCACTGCATCTGGCTGCCACCCCTGGCCGCGTCGCCTGGCTCGGTGATGGCGCACGCCATGGGGCCGCACAGGCAATGCGCGATGCGGCTCGCCATGCCGGGTACGGGTGTGGGCATGGAGCACTGGCAGGCCGGCGCGGACATCGGTCCTTGCGCCTGGACCGGACTGCCGCGCAACAGCAGCATCGCAGCGGCTGCCCCGGCCAATAGTGCAGCGGCCGTGGCGATTCGCACGGGGGTGGATCGGCTTAGGTCGGACATGCGCAAACCTCCTTGAACGTCAAATAATCCGGTTGCTCGAACCGTGTCTGATCACGCTACCACGAAGCGGGCGGCAGCGGGCATGGCATACGCCGGTGCCAAAATGCGCCATGTCCGAGACTTCCGCCCCTACCAAGGGGGACCCGACCGCCAGCACCGTGCTCGACAAGTCGACTGAGAGCCACCTCGAAGCACTGCACCGCGCAACGATCGGACCGATCCACGCTGACTATTTCCTGCCGCTGCTGGCGCGCTTCGACACCTATGGTCGCGCCGGGCCGAGCTGGAACGGCGCCGCCAGCGCCGCGACGCTGAACTGGCTGGTCTTTCGTGGCCTGTGGCAGGCCGCGCTGGTGTATGCGGCAGGGGTGGCGGCGGGCGCGCTGGGCGTGGTCGCGATTGTCCGGCTGGCGGGACCCGTGCCTGAATCGGTGCAATGGAGCCTGTGGGCGGGACTTGCCACCCTGGCCGTGCTGGTGCCCGGTTTCTTCGGTAATGCATGGTTGTACCGCGCCTATCGCCAGCGCATGGATACGGCGCTGGCGAACACGGCCAACCTGAAAGATGCCTGCATGCTGCTGGCGCGTCAGTCCAGTTCGCGGCCGCGCCTGGCGGCCATCACATTGGCCAACCTGGTGCTGGCGGGGGTGCTCGCCAGCGCACTCTGGCCGTCGGAACTGCGCAAGCGCATTTGGCCGCGGGTCGATGGGGAAATCGAGCGTAGCGCCACACGGGCAGCATCGGCACCACGGGGACCGGCATCGACACCGTCGCAGGCAACCGCATTGCCGGCGCGCGCGGCCGAGCAGCCAGGCGCCGGTGTATCGGCGGCGTCGCCGCCAGCAAACGCGACTGCGGCGGCGACACCGGCTTCCTCGGCTGACGCCGCTACCGCGCCGGCTTTGGCCGCCGCCACATCAGCCGCGTTGGTATCCGCTTTGACGGCACCGGCGCTAGGTCCGGCGACGCGCAGCGCATCGGCCCAGAACGCAGCCATCGGCGCCCACGCGAGAATGGCAAGAAACCGGCCGGCCGTCGCATCCCTTGTGCAACCGGCGCAATCCCAGACGCCCGCAGGCCCATCTGCGCCCAGCGCATCGGCCAGCGGCGGCTTCGTCATCAACGTCGGCCTGTTCGCCGAGCAGGAGAACGCACTGCGGGCCCATGCCCGGCTCGAGGCGGCCGGGCTACCCGCGACCAGTTCTCCATTGCAGACCCGCAACGGCCTGCGCACCCGGGTGCGGGTGGGGCCGTTTGGCACTCGGGTTCAAGCGGACGCGGCAGCCGAAAAGATACGCGCGCTGCGGCTCGATGCGGTCGTGATCTGGCAATAGGTGAAGCGGACGGAAACCCCTGCGCTGGCGCTCAGAGCGCTGGCAACGGTGTGTGGCTCGACTCCAGTAGCCAGGCCTGGAACAGCGCCACCACCGCGCTGTGCGCCGGGGCGCCTTGCCCGGGCTCGCGCGGCTCGACAAACCAATAGCCATGGCTGGCGGTGAGTTCGTGGTTGTCGAGCCGGCGCAAGCGCTGCTCGGCCAACTCGCGCGCCACCATGGGCGCGTCGACGACAGCCACGCCGGCACCGGATACCGCCGCATTGATCGCCTGGTCCATGGTTGAGAACGCGATCCCGGGTCTGGCGTCGACATGCTGCAGGCCCAGCGATGCGAGCCAGTTCTCCCACAATGGCAGGCGGCGGTTGTTGCCCGCCAATACATGCAACAGCGTCACCGACTCCAACGCCGGCGCAACGCCGTCCTGCCACAACTCCGGACTGGCCACCGCCACATACTGCTCCTGGCGCAACAGTCGGCAGGCAGCCTTGCTCCAGGGCTGGTCCAGGAACAGCACCAGACAGTCGTATTGCTGCGCATCGCGCAAGGTGGCTACCGGGTTGGTCGTGATGGTCAGGTCGATGTCCGGATGGCGGGCGCGAAACGTGCGCAAACGCGGCGCCAGCCAGCGCGACGCATAGGTCTCGGGCACGTTGACCGACATGCGCTGGCGCGCGCCCAGGCAGCCGATGTGCTCGACTGCGTCCTGGATGGTTGCAAACGCCGCATCCAGGCTCTGCGCCAACACGCTGCCAGCCGGCGTGAGCGTAAGGCCCTGGTGCTGGCGCACAAACACCGGCTTGCCCAGCCATTCCTCCAACTGGCGGATCTGCCGGCTGATGGCACCTTGGGTTACGTGCAGCGATTCACCGGCGCGGGTGAAGTTGCCGGTGCGCACCGCGGCGTCGAAAGCGCGCAGCGCTGTCAGGGGAGGCAGGCGTTGCATCGATCCGCGCGTGGCCGGTGCGAAGAAGACCGCATGGTGACGGAGCACGGTTGCGCGCCGCGCTCAGGGCACGACACCGTCGATCATCAGGACCAGTTTGCCGGAGCCCACATCGACCGGGCCGATCTGGCCGGTCAGGTCGCCGCTGCGTGGAGTCGCGTCCCCGCTGGCGGAAATGCGTGCGCCAACAATCACCTGCTTGACACCGGAGATCCGGAACTGCGGCGCCATCGCGCTGCTGTCGTCCAGCGTGAAGGCAAACGGCAGGTCACCGGCAGGACGCTTGATGATGGCCAGCGGCATGCGCGGCCCCTCGGCCGCGCGCGCGAACAGAAACACGGTATCGGTCGGCCGTACCCGCCTGGCCAGCACCTCGGTCACCTGCACTTCGCCACTGACCTGACCGGACGCCGCCGTCGCCGGCTTGGCGCTCGTATTTGCAGCTGCAACGGCTTGCGGCTGCGCCTTGTCGAGGGCGGCCGATTGCTGCTGGCCATTTTGTGCGGCCGCGGCCCGCGCTTGTTGCAGGCTGTTGGCCAGGCCGGATGCGAAATCGCTGCCTGCTGGTGCCAGCGGCATCGCCTGGCTCCAGTAGTTGACCGCGCCGGCATAGTCGCGCCGTTCGAACGCCCAGCTGCCCGCCATGGTCAGTGCCTTGAGATTGGCCGGTTCGAGCTGCAAGGCGCGCATCACCAGCCGACCGGGCTCGCCTTCGACACTCTGGTTTTGCAGCATGGCCAATACGTCGGCATGGTCGGCCAGCAATTGCGCATTGTCCGGCGACAGGGCCCGCGCCCGCGCATAGGCCTTGCTGGCCTCGGGAAAACGCTGCATCACCGCATAGGAGTTGGCCAGCATGGTCCAGTCCTGCAGATCGCCGACCTGGGGACTGGTCTGGCTCTCCAGCCGCTTGGCCAGCTTGTCGACCATGGCTTCGATCTGCGGCAGCGTCACCTCGCCGGGCGGCGCAGCAGCCATGGCGGCCATGGCAGGGTCCAGCGCCTGCGGCTTGCCCAGCGCCGCATACAACAACATTGCAAAAACCGGGATGGACAGGCCCAGCGCCAACGCCGTCTTGCCGGAGCGCCGCGCCACCACCGGCCGCAACTCGGCACCCTGGTCCTCTTCCAGCGCGCGGCGCTCGATCTCGGCGCGCGCCATTTGGTACTGGGCCTCATCCAGCGCACCGGCCGCGCGATCCGCATCGAGTGCGGCCAGTTGCTCGCGCAGCACCTGCACGTTGGCGCCACGCGCATCCGCAGCCTCGCCGACAAGGGACTGCGCCGGCCTGCGCCGCAGCAGGGACGGCAGCACCATTGCCAGGGCCAGGGCGATCAGGCCCACCGCATACACCAGGAACATGCTCATAAAAAACGGGGGACCTTCATCATCATCGAACCGGCGTATCGTCCAGCAGGGCACGCGCGCGCTGCGCCTGGTCCTGGCTCCACGCCGGCGCCATGCTGGCGCGCCGGCGCCGACGCACGTTGACCACCAGGACCGCGGCGGCAATCAGCAGCAGGGCAAACGGTCCCAGCCACAACAAAACGGTAGTGCCCTTGAACGGCGGGCGGTACAGGACGAAATCGCCATAGCGCTGGACCATGAAGTCCAGGATCTGCTGCTGCGACTGGCCCGCCTGCAGTTTGAACCGGATCTGCTTGCGCAGATCCACTGCCAGGTCGGCCTGCGATGCCGCGATGGTTTCGTTCTGGCAGACCAGGCAACGCAGTTCCTCGGCGATCGCCAGTACCCGCGCCTCCAGCGCCGGGTCGTCGGAGGCCGGAATCGCCTCCCTGGCATGGGCCGCCAGCGCCAGCACGGCAAGCAGCAGCGCCAGCACGGCCGGCACCACGCCGCGCCAATGGGTCGTCGCGCGCTCAGGCACCGAGTTTCCTTACCATCGGAATGATCTCGTCGCGCAGCACTTCGGGCGTGACCGGGCCGATCTGCTTGAAGCGGATCACGCCCTCTTTGTCGATGACAAAGGTCTCAGGCACACCATAGACGCCGAAATCGATGCCGACCAGACCTTCGCGGTCGGACAGGGAGCGGGTATAGGGATCGCCGAACTTGTTCAACCAGCGCAGCGCATCGTCCGGTTTGTCCTTGTAGTTCAGCCCGTACATCGGCACCATGCCCATCTTCGAAAACTCGACCAGCAGCGGATGCTCGATCCGGCAGGCGACACACCAGGACGCCCAGACGTTCAGAATCCAGACCTTGCCACGCAGGTCCTGTGCCGACAGTTTCTGATCCGGCGCATCGAGCAGGGGCAGGCTGAATGCCGGCGCCGGCTTGTTGATCAATGGTGATGGCACCTCGCGCGGCTTGAGCCTCAGCCCCACGGCCAGGAACCCGACCAGCACCAGGAAAATCGCCAGCGGAATCAGAAACTTTTTCATGGACTCGCGCGCCTTGTCCGGGCCGCGGCCACGCCACCAGCGGGCGCACCGCGACCATCGGCGCCAGATGTGGCAGCCGCCCTGGCGGCTGCGCCGTGGACGCGTACCTTGCGGTAGCGCCGGTCCATCACGGCCAGCAAGCCGCCCAGCGCCATCAGCACGCAGCCGATCCAGATCCAGTTGACAAAGGGCTTGTGGTGCAGGCGCACGCTCCATGCCGTCGCACTGACCGGATCGCCCAGCGCGACGTACACATCACGCAGCAAGCCGCGGTCGATAGCCACCTCGGTCATCGGCGAGCGGCTGACGTTGTAGACCCTGCGATCGGGCGTCACGGTGGCCACCAGCCTGCCGCCCCGGCTGACCGTCAGCGTCGCACGCGAGGACTGGTAATTGGGACCAGCAACGTCCTCCACTTTTTCCAACCGCACCTGGTAATCCGCCACCATGGCGGTATCGCCCGGCTCCATGCGCACATCGTTCTCGCTCTGGAATCCGCTGACGACCGTGACGCCGACGACGAACACCGCCACCCCCAGATGCGCCAGCAGCATGCCGTAGAAACTGCCTGGCTGCGCCGCGAAACGGCGCGCCCAGTCGGGTGAGTTGTTCTCCCGCAGGCGGGTCACCAGCGCCAACAACACGGTGCAGGCGATCCAGGCCGCCAGCGCCAGACCGAGTCCGATCATCGGCGTCCACTTGCCGAGCGCGAAAAATGCGGCGACGGCGCTGGCTGCGCTGACGCCAAAGGCCCAGCGCAGGCGATACGCCACGTCAGGCAGGCTGGCCTGGCGCCAGCGCGCGATCGGACCGATGCCCATCAGGAACAGCGCCGGCGCCATCAAAGGCACGAACACGGTGTCGAAATACGGTGGGCCGACCGACAACTTGCCCATGCCCAGCGCATCGATGACCAGCGGGTACAGGGTACCCAGCAGCACCGCCGCGGCCGCCACCAGCAGCAGCACATTGTTGGCCAGCAGCATCGACTCGCGCGATACCGGCTCGAAGCTGCCGCCCAGGCCGACGCGCGGTGCGCGCCAGGCGAACAGCGTCAGCGAGCCGCCGATCACCAGCGCCAGGAAGGCCAGGATGAACAGGCCACGCGCCGGGTCAGTGGCAAAGGCATGGACCGAACTGAGAACGCCCGAACGCACGATGAAGGTGCCCAGCAATGACAACGAGAACGTCAGGATAGCCAGCAACGCCGTCCACATCTTGAAACCGCCACGTTTTTCGGTCACTGCCAGCGAATGGATCAGCGCGGTTCCGACCAGCCAGGGCATAAAGGACGCGTTCTCCACCGGATCCCAGAACCACCAGCCGCCCCAACCCAATTCGTAATAGGCCCAAGCCGAGCCGAGGGCGATGCCGATCGTCAGGAAGCACCACGCTGCGGTGGTCCACGGTCGCGACCATCTTGCCCAGGTCGCGTCCAGGCGTCCCCCCAGCAGCGCGGCGACGGCAAATGCAAACGCCACGGAAAAGCCAACGTACCCCATCTAGAGCATCGGCGGGTGGTAAATCATG
>JAYUQC010000216.1:0-22721 GCA_043759735.1 Rhodoferax sp. | reverse complement strand
AACAAGGAGTTCGAGCGCCAGTTCCTGGCCGGCGAACTCGAGCTCGAGTTCACGCCGCAGGGCACCTTGGCCGAGAAGCTGCGCGCCGGTGGCGCCGGCATCCCGGCCTTCTTCACCCGCACCGGCGTCGGCACCGTCGTGGCCGAAGGCAAGGAGTTGCGCGAGTTCGACGGCCTGACCTACGTGATGGAGCGCTCGCTGGTGCCCGACGTGTCGCTGGTCAAGGCCTGGCGCGCCGACAGGAGCGGGAACCTGCAATTCCGCCTGACCGCGCGCAACTTCAACCCCGCCGCGGCGATGGCCGGCAAGGTGACCGTGGTCGAGGTCGAAGAGATCGTCGAGACGGGAAGTTTCGAGCCCGACAGCGTGCACCTGCCCGGCATCTATGTGCACCGCATCGTGCTCAATGCGACGCCCGAGAAGCGCATCGAGAAGAGAACCCTTACCGAGAAAGCGAGCGCCTGACATGGCCTGGACCCACGACCAGATGGCCGCCCGCGCGGCCAAGGAATTGAAGGACGGTTACTACGTCAACCTGGGTATCGGCTTGCCGACCCTGGTGGCGAACTTCGTCGATCCGAAGATTGAGGTCTGGCTGCAAAGCGAGAACGGCATGCTCGGCATCGGCCCGTTCCCCACCGAAGACCAGGTCGACGCCGACCTGATCAATGCCGGCAAGCAGACCGTGACCACGATTGCGGGCTCGTCGATCTTCGGCAGCCACGACAGCTTCGCAATGATCCGCGGCGGCAAGATCAACCTGTCGATCCTGGGCGCGATGCAGGTCAGCGAACACGGCGACCTGGCCAACTGGATGATCCCCGGCAAGATGGTCAAGGGCATGGGCGGCGCGATGGACCTGGTGGCCGGCGTCAAGCGCGTCATCATCCTGATGGAGCATGTCGCGAAGAAGAAAGACGGCAGCTTCGATCTGAAGATTCTGCCGCAGTGCTCGCTGCCACTGACCGGGGTTGGCGTCGTGAACCGCATCATCACCGACATGGCCGTGATGGACGTCACGCCCGACGGCCTGAAGGTGGTGGAAATGGCCCCGGACGTCACGCGCGACGCTCTGCAAGAGCGTACCGGCGTCAAGCTGATCTGATCCGAGCTGGCGAAGCCTGGGCTGGGGGCACTCAGACGGCCGCCTTGCGCGGCCGTTGTCGCACCAGATGCAGGGTTTCCTTGCGCACGACACCGCGCAACCAGCGAAACGCCGGTTCGGCATGGTGGCGTTCATGCCAGTACTCCCATAGCGCGAACGCGATGCGCGGCCGTCAACGTGATATTCACAGCGTTGATAGTAATGATAAAGAGGCGACGCCGAGGAAACCTGCCACTTCTATGAGGACGTGCTGGGCTTGCCGCTAGCGCATGTGGTACGGGCCGATACGGTGCAGAGCACCGGCGAGGCCTGTCCGTTCGTGCACCTGTTCTTCGAGATGACCGACGGCAGTTGCGTATCGTTCTTCGACCTGGGTGACAAAGCCGCAGCCGAGCCGTCGCCGAACACACCGCGCTGGGTCAACCACCTGGCACTGCGGGTCGGCTCGCAGGCAGAGGTGGACCAGGCCAAAGCGCGTTTGCTGCAGGCCGGGGTGGACGTGATCGGGCCGGTGTCGCACGATGGTTTCGTGCACTCGATCTATTTTTTCGACCCGAACGGCATTCGGCTCGAACTCACGTTGACGATGTCCGACAGCCCGGAGTTGCAGGCTTTCCGCGATGAGGCCCATGCGGCGTTGTCCCGGTGGACACAGGAGAAAAGCCACCGTCCGCAGGTGCACGGAGCGTCGGATGCAATGACAACGACCGACACGGAGGCCCATTGATGGCCGATACCCCTACCCGGTTCGAGGTACAGCCCGAATGGGTGCATGTGCAATACGCCGAGACGAGCCGATTCAAGGAGGTCTACGGCTTTGCCGGCAACCAGGGTGTGGTCAACCTGGAAGGCATACGTTACCTGCCCAAGGGCAGGGCGTCGGACACGCTGCTGATCTACATGCATCCGGCTTCGACCTTGCAATTGCTGCCGATGCCGCGCGCAATGGCCGAGCGCGGGGTACATGTATTGTGCGCCGCCAGCCGTTACGCTCGCAACGACACGGCGCTGATCATGGAGAACGTAGTGGTCGACCTGGGCGCCTATGTGCGTCATGCGCGCAAGGTCTGGGGCTACCAGAAGATCGTCATTGCCGGATGGTCCGGTGGCGGTTCTCTGGCGCTGTTTTACCAGGCGCAGGCCGAAAGGCCATCGGTCACCCATACGCCGGCCGGAGACCCGTGCAACATCATCGCGGCGAAGTTGCAGCCGGCCGACGGATTCATTTAACTGTCAACGCCGGGCCGGTTGGGTCCGCGCGATTCTCGACCTTGCGCTCCTGGCTGTCGCAGTGGTCACCCGACGACACCCATGCGCACGGTGAGAAATGCGCGGCGCACATGACCGTGCCGATGTTGGCGATCGAGCACAGCGCCGACGACGCGGTGCCGCAGCCACACACACAACGCATATTCGACGCCTGCGCCAGCCGGGACAAGTCCTTGGTCTGCCTGAAGGGTGCGACACACTATTTTGTCGGCCAGCCGGAGTTGCTGGACCAGGCGGCATGGCTGTGCATCAACTGGATGCGCGACCGCCATTTGATGGCCTGAAGCCGCAGGCCGGAGCGGCGCGCGACTTGCGCAGGCCCTTGCTTGACCGCGCCTGGTCGCCTTTGCCATTGTTCCCGACGGCCTTGGACGCCGGTTGCGGCAACAGATTACTTTCATCCTGCGCAAGGTTGCCGATCATGGCCAGCAGGACCTTGCGCGCGATCGCCAGTTCGTCGGGTTCGACGCCGATGGTGCTGATCTGGTTGGTGTCTTCGGCCAGTGGCACCAGCCGTTCCTTCAATGCCCGGCCCTCGTCGCTGAGGTAGACGTAGACGTTTTTTTTGTTGGTGGGCAGTTGCCGGCGCGTGATGTAGCCCAGCGCCTCCATGGTCTTCATTGCGGCGAAGGTGGTGGATTCCATCACGCCAGCGCGCTCGCTCAGTTCTTTCTGCGTCAGGCCATCGGATTCCCACAAAATGCGCAGGAAACTCCACTGGCCGAACGGCACGCCGTGCGGCGACAGCCTGATCTGCAGCGCGCGCCGAAACGCGCGTTCGGTGTCACGGATCAGGTGCGCCATGCGGTCGTTGGGGACGGCGTCGCGCCAATGGCGCAATATGTCCTGGGTGGGTGAAGGCATCTAGCGTCCGGGCAGGCCCGTTTGAAAGCGCAGCGACTGCGGTTGGCGGCTGGCGGAAGACGCCAACAGGGCCAGGCACACCTCGGTTGTGGCCCTGGCCCAGGCGCCATTGTGCAACGCCGGTTCGCCGCGCACCACGACATTGACCAGTTCGTCGATCACCTCGCTGCGCGGAACGCTGGGCCTGGGCACAGCTTCGAAACGGCGTTGCGTATCGGTGAATATCTCCACACCCTGCGGCGTTGGTCGCAGGTCGGCCTTCTCGCAGCAGATCACGATGTGGCCGAAATGCTGGTGGTTTGCCGGCGCGTCGGGCGGCGGCGGGCTGTAAAGATCACCGCCGTAGTTGCGCCGGGCTTTGAGCTGGCTCTCATGGCCGACCTGGTCCAGGTCGGCCAGGCGCTTGCGTGCGGCGCCGTAATCCTGGTCCTTCTTGCTTCGACCTAGTTCGCCTACATCGTCCATCAGCGTGTCGCTGTCATACCGGCCGTAGCCACTGTAGGTCGCACTTGCAAATGCTCCGTCTTCGAACTCCAGCAGCGCCTGATAGGCGCCTTCGGTCGGGCGGGCAGGATCCCAGTTGCCCGTGCAGGCGCTCACCCTGCGCACGCGGCCACCGCCGAGCAGACGCAGGATATCGATCTGGTGTGCGGCCTGGCTGTAGATGACACCGCCGCCGGCGGCAGTGTCGAGTTCCTCGGGGCGGCGTGGCCGGTACAGGAAATCGGTGAAATTCATCGCCGTCAGCATGCGCACTGCACCGAAAGCGCCACTGTCGATCAGCGCGCGGGCGCGCAGGATCGGCGCATTGAAGCTGTGGCTATGGCCCACGACCATGGCCACGCCGCCAGCATGGGTGGCATCGATCATGGCATCGCATTGCGACAGCGTGATCGCCATCGGTTTTTCGACCAGCACATGCTTGCCCCGGGCCGCGGCGATGCGTACATGCTCGGCATGAAACTGGTGGGGCGTGGCGATATAGACGACCTGGACCGCCGGATCGGTGCATAGTGCGTCGACGCTGTCGTAGGTCGGTGCTTTGAAATCGCGACTGAACTGCGCGCGGGCCGGCGCCAGCGGATCGGCGGCGGCGACCAGTCGCACGCGGCGATCGCCGATGAACGTGGGCAGCATCAGCGTGAAGGCCCGGCCCAGGCCCGCCACCCCGATCCGCAAGGGCTCGGTGTTCACTAGATTACCCTGCGTGCTGCGCACCGCGGGATTCGCCTTGGGAGCGGCCCTGCGGCCCTGCGGCTCATGGCCGGTACCCCGATCGGGATCGTTGGCACGCGAAGTACGTGCCGAGGCGATGTGCCATTGTGTGACTCACAGGTCCAGCACCAGTTCGCCGCCGCTTGCACGCGACACGCAGAGCATGATCTGGTTGTGCTTCTCGTCATCGCGCAGCACCATGTCACGGTGTTCCACCGTGCCGGATATCAGGGTGGTGCGGCAAGAGCCGCAGGTGCCGCTTTCGCAGGAACTTGGCACCGCGTAACCGGCGGCGCGCAGCGCTAGCAGGATGCTGTCCTCGGCACGCACGCGAACGGTTGCGCTGCTTCTGCGCAATCGCACGTCGAATGGCAGGTCGGCCGCGTACTGGCTTGCGTCGACGCCAAAACTCTCGAAATGGATCGATCCGGACGGCCAGTGCCCCGACATGTCGGCCACCGCATCCATCAGTGCGCGCGGACCGCAGCAATAGACCTGGGCCTTGCCGGGTGTCTCGAACTCGGGCCACAGATCGAGCGCCTGGGCGGGGTCGCCGTGGTCATGGTGCAACTGCACCTGTCCTGCGAATTGCGCCAGCAACTCGTCGCGGAATGCGGTGCCGGCCGCGTCACGGGTGCAGTAAATCAGCCGGAAACGGACATCTGTCCGGTGCCGCAGGTGCCGCATCATCGACAGGATGGGCGTGATGCCGATGCCACCTGCGATGAACAGGAACTCGGTGGCCCGTGGATGCAGTTCGAAGTTGTTGCGCGGCGCACTGACCGCGATGGTCTGGCCAGCCAGCACCGCGTCGGCCATCCTGACCGAGCCGCCGCGTCCACGGCCGTCGCGCTTGACGGCGATCTGGTAGTACAGGCTGTCAGCCGGGTCGGAGCACAAGGAGTAGTTGCGACGCACACCAGCCGGTATCTGCACCGTCAGGTGCGCGCCTGCGCTGAACGGCGGCAGCGCATCCCCGTGCGGATGGCGCAATTCGAAACTCCAGGTATCGGTGGACACCAGCACCTTCGCGGCGACCTGCAACGCCGTGAACGGTGGCTCGAAAATGGAAGTCCGGGAGGAGCTGGACGCAACCAACGCAATTCCTTTGGTTTGATGGCGGTCAAAAAGAGCTTGACAAAGCAGGGCGCGGAAAATAATCTTAGTCTTCTAAGTAAAAGTTTGCAAGACGTTTGATCGGGGTCAGCCGCTCGGCAATTCAGTATGTTGACAAGTGACGAGAACGAACTCCTGTGCCGGGTAGAGGGCAAGGCCGCGATGGGCCAGCTGATGCGTCGGCACTGGACGCCGGTATGCCTGGTCGAGGAGGTTGCCGAACCCGATGGCACGCCGGTGCGTGCCAGGCTCTTTGGCGAAGATCTGGTGGTGTTTCGCGACACCGAGGGCCGGGTCGGAGTGATGGACGAGTATTGTCCGCACCGGCGCGCATCGCTGGTGTTCGGCCGCAACGAGAACTGCGGCCTGCGTTGTCTGTACCACGGCTGGAAGATGGATGTGCATGGCAATGTGCTGGAGATGGTGTCCGAACCAGCCGCCAGCGGCATGACCGCCAAGGTCAGGCATCTGGCCTATCCGACCCGGGAATGGGGTGGTTTCATCTGGGCCTACATGGGGCCGGCCGAAACCATGCCTGAGTTCCGGCCGCCGGCCTGGGCGCCCACCGAAGGCGTCCGGGTAACGATAGCCAAGGCGATCATTGCGTGCAACTGGGCGCAGATCCTGGAGGGCGCGATCGATTCTGCACACAGTTCCAGCCTGCACTCGTCGGACATGGTACCGGCGCGGGTGGACAGCGCCAAGGCGACCGATTCGATGTGGTTGCGCCCGTCCACCGACAAGGCGCCGCGGCTGCAGGTCGAGCGGGCACCCTATGGATTTCGTTATGCAGCGATCCGCAGGCCGATCCAGAATGCTGCCGTCAACGACTATGTGCGCTCGACGGTCTTCGTGGCGCCGGCCACCGCGTTGATCCCGCCGAACAATCGCTACAACGTGGCCAACATCAACGTGCCGCTGGACGACACGAACACCGCGTTCTATTTCATCGCCTGGGGCCATCCGTCGCACACGCCCGAGACTGCCACGTGGCGCAAGTTTCTCGGACAGGAGGTGGGTAGCGACCTGGACGAGCACTACCGCCCGCTGCGTAACCGCGAGAACCGGTTCTGGCAGGATCGGGTCGCGATGAATGCGGGCAACTTCACCGGCATCAGCGGATTTCCCAACCAGGACATCGCGATGTGGCTCACCATGGGTCCGATCGCCGATCGCACCCATGAGCGCTTGGGCGCCAGCGATGTGGCCATTGTCGAGTTTCGCCGGCAGATGCTGGAGGCAGTGCGCGCATTTCAAAGCGGTGCAGCGGCCATCGGTACCGGCGACGCTGCCATTGCGCCGTCGGTGTGCGCTTACCAGGCGATCATCCCGAAAACCACCGACTGGCGTTCCTTTGAGGCGTCGCATGTATGGGACTGCGGTGCGCCCGCGCTGGAGCCCTCGTATGCGACGCCGACCCGATAGCTCCCCGTTTGCCGTTCCCGTTCCCGAGCCAGACCCAACCACCCGGAGACAGACCATGTTTGCACGCCTTCAATTCGTCCTTGGCATCGCATTACTCGCCGCCATTGCCCTGCCTCTGTCGGCCCATGCACAGGCGGCCTATCCAAACCGGGCCATCAAGTTCATCGTGCCCTATTCGGCCGGTGGACTGCCGGATACAGTGGCGCGGATTTTTGCGCAGCGCCTGCAGGACAGACTGGGCCAATCGGTGGTCATTGACAACAAGCCCGGGGCCAACGGTGTTGTGGCAGCGCAGTCACTGGCCTCAGCGCCGGCCGATGGATACACGTTTCTGGTCACTGACGGTTCGATGTTCTCGATCAACCCGGCAATCTACAGGAACCTGAGCTACGAATTCAAGCGCGATTTCATTCCGGTGTCGCTGGCTGCACGCGCCCCACTGTATCTGGCAGTGCATCCCAAGACCGGTGTCAACACCTTGCAGGAGTTTGTCGCCATGGCCAAGTCCAAACCTGGCGGACTCAACTACGGATCGTCGGGTATCGGCAGCTCGCACCACCTGACCATGGAGGCGATGAAGGCAGCGTTGGGTATCGACGTGGTGCATGTTCCGTTCAAGGGGTCGAGCCAGTCGGTTCCCGCCTTGATCGGTGGCCAGGTCGACGTCGCGTTTTCGGCGCTGCCGTCGCTGGCCGGGTTCGTCAAGGACAACCGGGTCAAGCTGTTGGCTACCAATGGCGGCAAGCGCTCGCCGCAGGAGCCCACCGTACCGGCCATTGCCGAACTGGTGCCGGGCTTTGACTTTGCCGTGATCGTGGGCGTGCTGGCGGCCGCCGGAACGCCTGCCAGCGCGATCGAGCGCATCAGCGCCGAGGTCGACCGGATCGCCAGAACGCCCGAGACGATCCAGATTCTTGCCAACGCAGGAATCGAGGCCGGTGGAGGAACCCCGGCCGACTATGCCAAGGCCATCCATGACGAGAACGAGCGTCTGGCCGGCGCGATCAAGACTGCCGGCATCAAGCAGCAGTGAACGCCGGATGTCCAGAATCAAGCTCACCTTCGGTTGCTGGAACTACGACCGCACCCGTACGCTGATGGACGGCACGGTCCAGGCCGACGGCATCGACCTGAACTACCTCAATATGCCGGTCGAGGAGACGTTCTTTCGGATGTTGCGCCACCAGGAGTTCGACGTTGCCGAATTGTCGCTGTCGTCCTACGCGGTGTCGGCTGGCAAGCCGGAGCGGCCGTTTGTCGCGATACCGGTTTTTCCGTCGCGCTCCTTTCGCCACTCCTGCATTTACGTCAACGCCGATTCCGGCATCCGCGAGGCCAAGGATCTGATCGGCAAACGCGTTGGCAATCCGGAATACCAGATGACGGCGCCAGTCTGGATACGCGGCATCCTGTCGGACCACTATGGCGTGCCGGTGGACAGCGTGACCTATTTCACCGGCGGCGAAGAGGAGCCGGGACGGACCGAAAAAATACGGCTCGACCTGCCACCGAATATCAAGGTGCAACCGATCGGGCCCGACCAGACCTTGTCGCGCATGCTGCTCGAGGGCGAGATCGACGCGCTGTACACCGCGCGCATGCCCTCCAGTTTCCTGACGGGCGGGGGGCGCGTCAAACGCCTGTTCGAGGATTACGAGCAGGTCGAGCGCAAGTATTTCAGGGAGACAGGCCTGTTCCCGATCATGCACACCGTGGCCCTGCGCCGCGACGTATATGCGGCCAACCGCTGGATCGCGCAATCGCTGATGAAGGCATTCAAGGAAGCGCAGCGGCGTTGTTATGAGGACCTGTACGAGACTGCGGCGCTCAAGACCATGCTGCCGTGGCTGACCTCGCATGTCGAGCAGGTCAAGCGCGAAATGGGCGAGGACTTCTGGCCCTATGGATTCGACAAGAACGAAGCCAACCTGCGTACTTTTCTGCGCTACCACTTCGAGCAAGGGTTATCCAAGCGGCTGTTGGAGCCGCGCGAGCTGTTCGCACCGGAGTCGCTGGAGGCGTTCAAGATATAGGTTTGCGCTCGCTTCGAGCGCGCGCGCGCAAGGGCAGACGCGGTGCCCACGGCTGGCGAGACCGCGATCGCGGATGGGACATCGACGCCAAATTGATTCTTTAATGGTTCTGCCATGTTGCGGGACAATTCACGCTGCCCTGTGCAGTTCGCGCTCGACCAGTGCCGCCAGGTCAGACAAAACCCGAAGGTCGGCCGCGTCAAAATGGCGCGGTTGGTGGTCGACCAGACACAAGGTGCCTACCGGACTGCCGTCCGGTGCCGCGATGGGATGGCCGGCGTAGAACCGAAGACGCGGTTCGCTGAGCACCAGCGGGTTGTCCGCAAATCGGTCGTCGTCCAATGCGTCATTGACCACCATGGCCCGCGGTTCCAGTATGGCGTGCGCGCACAACGAGGCTTCACGCGACGTTTGTGGGCCAACGCCGCCACTGCGCGACTTGAACCATTGACGGTCGACGTCGACCAGCGATATCAATGCGATCGGCACCCCGAACAAGCGCGCGGCCAACCGGGTGATGCGATCAAAGCGTTCCTCCGGCGGCGAATCGAGTATGGCCAGGCGGTACAAAGCCTGCAACCGCTGTGCCTCATTGGCCGGCAGCGGCGCGGCCTGCCAGCGCGCCCGCGTGCGCAACAAGGCCGCGCGCAGCTTGGTGCGCAGATAGGTTTTCGTGAACTGCGGCGACAGCCATTCGGTGATGACCGATGGCGTAATGCCAGTCGCCCCGGTGCACAGGCCCGGCGCCGTGCAATCCACCGTGGGTGCGACCAGGATCACCGGCAATTGCGCCATACCCGGCGTCGCGCGCAGCGCGTTCGTCAATGCGACCGCCTCGTCGGAACCAGCGCGCGGTGCGACGATCGCAGCGCCTAGCCGGTCCGGATCGGCTAGCCGCATCGCTTCCGCGGCGCTGCCGGCAACCAATGCCGGAATCCCCTCGGCCTGCACCGCCGCCAGAATGCGCAGCGCCAGGCCGGCGTCTGGGCAAGCGATCAGCACCTGCTTCTCGGCCAGGCCGACCGTATCGACCTCCACTTTTGCGTCGTCTCCGATCGTGGCAGCCGCCTGCGCGGGAGCTTGCAGCTCCACCACAGCAGCTTCCGTGGCCGCGAACACCTCAAGCGCCGAGCCGGCATCGGCGGCCCGTTGTCGCGCCGCCGCAACCAGTGCGTCGAGTGCGTCGTCGTCACGCGAGGGGTCGTGGTGGAACAGTTCCAGCCGCCTGACGCCGCCACTGATTGCCAGGTCGACCACATACTCGACCGTGCTGTGGCCCCAGCCGATACGCTTGGGGTACTCCTCAGCGGTGTATTGCGCATCGTGGATGAGCAAGTCGGCGCCGGCGATGAAGTCGCGGTGCCGGCTGTCACCCGGGTGCAGCGCGCCGAGCACCTGGCCCAGTGGCGCACCCAATGCCGCCGATCGGGCGTGGCACTCATGGTCGCTCGAATAGACCACGCTGATGCCGTCGGCTTCGATCCGGTATCCCAGGGTCAGGGCCGGATGGTTCAGATAGCGTGCCGTAACCCGCACATCGTCGATCGCAAACGTGCCCTCCACCAGTTCGTGGTACCGGATGGTCGCGCCCATGGCATCGATGCTGACCGGAAAATAGGCGTATTGCATCTGTCCGGCCAACGTGTCGCGCAGCGAGGCGCCGAAGCCGCGCGGCGCATAGACGTCCCACGCAAACCCGGGCTCGAACAGCGGCGCAAAGAACGGAAAACCCTGGATATGGTCCCAATGGGTGTGCCCGATCAGCAAATGGCCGCGCGACGCGGCATCGGTACCCTGGGCCAACAGTGCCTTGCCCAGGCCCCGCAGACCCGTGCCCGCGTCAAGTACCAGATGGGTTCCGCCGCGTGTTCGGATCGACACGCAGGACGTATTGCCGCCATACCGTACCGTTCCCGGTCCAGGCGTGGCTATGGAGCCGCGTGTACCCCAGAATTGCACTCGCATTGGATGGCCTCCTTTTGGACATTGACGCATTCGCCCTGCAGCGTTCAGCGGGCCTGTGGCACAGGTGTGCCTGCGCCGCCTATCCGGTAGCGTGATGGCTGCACGCCGGTCCAGTTCTTGAATGCTCGGCGAAACGCGCTGGTGTCTTGAAAACACAACAGGCTCGCAACCTCGGTCACACTCTTTTGTGTGGTGCACAGATAGTGCACCGCGGCGTCACGACGCAGGTCGTCCTTGAGATTCTGGTAGCTGGTGCCTTCGGCATCCAGTCGGCGGCGCAGCGTGGTCGGCGTGATTCGGAGTTCGTCGGCGACCTGTTCAAGCACCGGCCAGTCGTGGCCTCCGATACATCCGCGCAGTCGCCGGCGCAGGCGCGCGGTCCAACTGTGGGTGTTACGGTATTTCAGGAACACCGATTGCGGCGCATCGCGCAGGAAAACCCGCACCGATGTGCCGTCCTGAACGACCCGGGACTGCAGTAGCCGGGCGTCAAAATGGATTGCCGACCGGGGTGCGTCGAACCGAAGCTGTTGCGAGAACATCCGCGTGTACTCGGCCGCATGGCTTGGCCGGGGCGATGCGAACTCGGCCAGGCCGAGTGCAATGCGTTTGCCGATCAACCAGCACATCAACCCGTGCACAATGACCAGCAGCGTCTCATCGGCGAACTGGCGGTCTGGTGGCGACGTGATCCGGTTGTCGATCACGATCGCTGCCTGCCTGTCCTGCACCAGCAGGCGCAGTTGGACATCATCGAGGAACAGCGCGAAACCACGGGCAATGGCTTTGACCGCCCGTTCGAGCGTGGCGCAATCGAGCAGCGCATGGCACAACAGCGCAAAACTGCCGACCTTCATGCGCCGGTGGTCGAGCCCGAAGTACTCGTCGTCCAGTTCGTGTGCCACGGCGATCCACAATGCCGCAAAGTTCTCCGCCGGGACCCGCGCCTGGGGCAGCGACAGCAATTCGGCCGGAATGGCGACGTCTCGCAACACCCGCTCGCGCGCTTGCGGCGCCAGCCGGGCAACTGCGGCGCGTATGAAGTAGATTGCAATCGTGTCTTTTTGCATCACCTGACCGAATCCCATGACTGCGTCTGCATACCACTAGTCGGCAATCGCCGGTGGTGGCGAAAAACGCCACCGAATTCGGCAGGTTTTGCGCTTCCCGGGACAACGCCGCGCGGATAAGGTCAGGATACAGGAGACATTCATGACCGACCTATCCGCCGAGTTTAAGGCTCTGGCCCAATACCGGCCCGTCAATAAGGTGCGTTTCGTCACCGCCGCGGCACTCTTTGACGGGCACGATGCCGCCATCAACATCATGCGCCGCATCCTGCAGGGCATGGGCGCCGAGGTGATCCACCTGGGCCACAACCGCAGCGTCGATGAGGTGGTGACCGCCGCGTTGCAGGAGGACGTGCAAGGCATTGCCATCAGTTCCTACCAGGGCGGGCATACCGAATACTTCAAGTACGTCGTTGATCTGCTCAAACAACGCGGTGGCGAACATATCCGTGTGTTTGGCGGTGGTGGCGGCGTGATTGTCCCGGCCGAGATCCGCGAACTGCAGGGTTATGGCGTCACCCGCCTGTACAGCCCGGAAGATGGCCAGCGCATGGGCCTGGCCGGCATGATCGGCGAGATGCTCATGTTGTGCGATCACGACCTGTCGCTCCACGCACCCCGGGCGCTCGAAGCAGTCACCGGCCATACCGAGGCCGCATGGCGGGTGCTGGCCCAGCTGATCACTGCGCTCGAAAATGACAAGGCCGAGCCAGGCCTGGTGACGGAGCTGCGCGCTCGCGCACAGGAAAACCGGGCGCCGGTGCTGGGCATCACCGGCACCGGCGGCGCCGGAAAGTCCAGTCTGACCGACGAATTGATTCGCCGGATCCGGCTCGACCAGGACGACACCCTGCGCATCGCCGTGATCAGCATTGATCCGAGCCGGCGCAAGAGTGGCGGTGCCTTGCTTGGCGACCGGATCCGGATGAATGCGATCGGCCCATGGTCGCGCGGGCCGCGGGTGTTCGTGCGTAGCCTGGCCACGCGCGATACCGGCAGCGAGATCAGCGCTGCGCTGCCCGATGTGCTGGCCGCGACCAGACTGGCCGGGTTTGACCTGATCATTGTCGAGACCTCGGGGATCGGCCAGGGTGATGCAGCCATCGTGCCGCTGGTGGATGTGCCGATGTACGTCATGACTCCAGAGTTCGGGGCCGCCAGCCAGCTCGAGAAGATCGACATGCTCGACTTCGCCGAATTCGTCGTGATCAACAAGTTCGATCGCAAGGGTGCGCTGGACGCGCTGCGCGACGTCAGCAAACAGGTGCAGCGCAACCGCGAGGCCTTCACTACCGGGCCCGACCAGATGCCGGTGTTCGGCACCATGGCCAGCCGCTTCAACGACGACGGAGTGACAGGGTTGTACCAGGCCCTGAAGAGCCGCCTGGGCGAACTCGGGCTGAAACTGGCGATCGGTCGACTCCCGCTGGTTGCCACGCGCCACAGCACGCAGCAAACGCCGGTGATTGCGGCTGCGCGGGTGCGTTATCTGGCCGAGATCAGCGACACCGTGCGCGGGTACAAAAAACGCGCCCGGGCACAGGCCGCGCTGGCGCGCGAAGTCCAGCAGCTGCGTGCCAGTGCGCGCCTGGTCCGGGACAACGTGACCGGTGACAACAAGCTGGCGCTGGACGAAACCCTGCTTGCATTGGCGTTCGGCCGGGAGAAGCTGCTGGGTGCGGAGCCAAAGAGCCTGCTCGCCCAATGGCCCGAAATGCAGAAGGCGTATTCTGGCGAAACCTATGTCGTGAAAATCCGCGACAAGGAAATCCGGACCTCGCTGGTCCACAAGTCGCTGTCGGGCACGCCGATTCGCAAGATGGCTTTGCCGCAATACGAGGACCACGGCGAGATCCTGAAATGGCTGATGCTGGACAACGTCCCGGGTTCGTTTCCGTATACTGCCGGCACGTTCGCGTTCAAGCGTGAAGGCGAGGATCCGACCCGCATGTTCGCAGGCGAGGGCGATGCGTTTCGCACCAATCGGCGCTTCAAGCTGGTCTCCGAAGGCATGCCGGCCAAGCGCCTGTCGACCGCGTTCGACTCGGTCACGCTGTATGGCAACGACCCGCACCTGCGGCCCGATATCTACGGCAAGGTGGGAAACTCCGGTGTAAGCATTGCCACGCTCGAGGACATGAAGGTGCTCTATGGTGGCTTCGACCTGTGCAGCCCGACCACGTCGGTGTCGATGACCATCAACGGACCGGCGCCGACGATCCTGGCGATGTTCATGAACACCGCGATCGACCAGCAACTGGACAAATTCGTGGCCGACAACGGCCGTGATCCCACGGCAACCGAAGTCGCCAAGATCCGCGCCTGGGCCGTGGCCAACGTGCGCGGCACCGTGCAGGCCGACATCCTGAAGGAAGACCAGGGCCAGAACACCTGCATCTTCTCGACCGAGTTCAGTCTCAAGGTCATGGGCGATATTGCCGAATATTTCGTGCACCATGATGTGCGCAACTTCTACAGCGTGTCGATCAGCGGCTACCACATCGCCGAGGCCGGTGCCAACCCGATCAGCCAGCTGGCGTTCACCTTGTCCAATGGCTTCACGTTTGTGGAGGCCTATCTGGCGCGCGGCATGCATATCGACGATTTCGCGCCCAACCTGAGTTTCTTCTTTTCCAATGGCATGGACCCGGAGTACACCGTTCTGGGCCGGGTCGCACGGCGCATCTGGGCCGTGGCGATGAAAGAGCGATACGGCGCCAACGAGCGCAGCCAGAAGCTCAAGTACCACGTCCAGACATCGGGACGCTCACTGCATGCGCAGGAGATCGATTTCAATGACATCCGGACCACGCTGCAGGCGCTGATCGCGATCTACGACAACTGCAATTCGCTGCATACCAACGCCTATGACGAGGCGATCACAACGCCGACGAACGAAAGTGTGCGCCGTGCGATGGCCATCCAGCTGATCATCAACCGCGAGTGGGGACTGGCCAAGAACGAGAACCCGAACCAGGGTGCCTTCATCATCGACGAGCTGACCGAACTGCTGGAGGAGGCGGTGTTGCTCGAGTTCGAGAAGATTGCCGATCGCGGCGGTGTCCTGGGTGCCATGGAAACGGGTTACCAGCGCAGCAAGATCCAGGAAGAAAGCATGCACTACGAGATGCAGAAGCACACTGGCGAGTATCCGATCATCGGCGTCAACACTTTCCGCAATCCAGACAGCCAGGCGGTTCCGGACCAGATCGAGCTGGCACGTTCGACCGACGATGAAAAGCAATCCCAGCTTCAGCGCTTGGCAGCGTTCCAGAGCATGCATGCGGACGAGGCGCCAGCCATGCTCGAACGCCTGCGTCGGGCGGTGATAGCCAACGCCAACGTGTTCGACCTGCTGATGGACGCGGTGCGCGTGTGTTCGCTCGGCCAGATCACCGATGCCCTGTTCGAGGTCGGTGGCCAGTACCGGCGCAGCATGTGAGCGCCCCAGCCCTGGCTCCGCCAGGCGCATGAGGGGGTGCCTGAGAACTTGGGAGCGGGGCGGCGGGCGCGGTCCCGATCAGCAACGTTGCTCATTTGTCAGTCCTCAACTTATGTCAGACTGCGATTGCGCCAAAATCAACTTGAAAGCCCACCATGTCCAACCCTGAAATTTTCGTCGTTGCCGCCGCCCGTACCGCTATTGGAACCTTTGGCGGAAGCCTCAAGGATGTACCACTGTCGCAACTGGCCACCCTTGCGGTGCGCACGGCGCTTACGCGCAGCGGCGTCGATCCGGCCCGTGTCGGGCATGTCGTGATGGGCAACGTGATTCCGACCGAACCCCGCGACGCCTACCTGTCGCGGGTTGCCGCGATCGAGGCCGGCCTGGCCCAGGAAACACCAGCGTTCAACGTCAACCGGCTGTGCGGCTCCGGCCTGCAGGCCATCATTTCCGCTGCGCAGACGCTGACCCACGGCGACGCCGACGTGGCGATTGGCGGTGGTGCCGAGTCGATGAGCCGTGGGCCCTATATCCTGCCAGGTGCGCGCTGGGGCGGGCGCATGGGCGACATGCAGGCGATCGACTACATGCTGGGCATCCTGCATGATCCGTTTCACAACATTCACATGGGCATCACGGCCGAGAACGTCGCCCAGCGCGATGGAATCACCCGCGAGATGCAGGACGCACTGGCCCTGGAGAGCCAGCGCCGCGCCGGCCGTGCCATTTCCGAAGGCCGCTTCCAATCGCAGATCGTCGCGGTCGAGATCGCGTCGCGCAAGGGAACGGTCGTGTTTGACACCGACGAACATGTCCGCGCCGATGTGACGATGGAGCAGCTGGCCAGGATGAAGCCGGGCTTCAAGGCCGACGGTACCGTGACCGCGGGCAATGCGTCCGGCCTGAACGACGCCGCGTCGGCGGTGGTGCTTGCCACCGCCGACGCGGTCAAGTCCATGGGCCTCACGCCGCTGGCTCGCCTGGTGACGTACGCGCACGCGGGCGTGGATCCGAAGCTGATGGGGCTTGGCCCGGTACCAGCATCCCGGCGCGCGCTCGAACGCGCAGGACTGACCGTCAAGGACCTCGATGTGGTCGAGTCGAACGAAGCCTTCGCTGCCCAGGCGTGCGCCGTCACGCGGGCGCTGGGCCTGGATCCGGCCAAGGTCAACCCGAACGGTTCCGGCATCTCGCTCGGCCATCCGGTCGGCGCCACCGGCGCGATCATCACGACCAAGGCGTTGTACGAGTTGCAGCGCATCGGCGGGCGCTACGCGCTGGTGACCATGTGTATTGGTGGCGGCCAGGGTATCGCTGCCATCTTCGAGCGCACTTGAGCTTCGGCGCGGGTCGTTTTTACAAGAAAGATGGATCGACTTTCAGCATGTTGGCGTGATCGGGACCCGGTTCGCGCTGCGCTGGTCATGATCGCAGTCACCGGGGTCTCCGATGCGCTGCGCCATCTGGTGCTCGGTGCATTTGGCATCGGATCTTGAAGCGGCGCCGCGAGCGGCCTGCGCCCTTTTTCGTACAGGTTACCCCGATGACCCGATAAATAAAGGGTTTGTACCAATATCTTAATTAAATGGTCAGACCTTAAAATAAACCAACCTAAAAATGCCACTATGTGAAAAACGGCGGGCACGGTTCAGCGTAAACAGAAACAGATAGGGGAGACAAGAATGGGCATTCGGTGTTATTCGGCAATCGGTGGCCGCAGGCCGTCGCAGACGGAGATTTATCGGGTTGTGTCGGCCCGGCGCAGGGCGGGCACCGTGTTCGGGGCCGGCGTCATGGCCTGCGGCCTTGTATTCGCAGCCCTGGCCGCTCCGGTGGCGGCGCAGTCGGCGCCGGCGGACAACTTTCCTTCCAAGCCGGTGCGCATCGTCGTGCCGTTCGGTCCTGGCAGCGGCACCGACACCGCGACCCGGATGCTGGGCCAGCAACTGGAGGCGGCACTCAGTCAGTCGGTGGTCGTTGAAAACAAGCCAGGCGCCAATGGTGTCATCGCGGCAACCGCCGTGGCGCGGGCCACCCCGGACGGTTACACGTTGCTGATGGGGACAAACTCCACCCATGGCGCCAACCCTGGTCTGGTCGCCAAGCTGGGATATGACCCGGTGCGCGATTTCACGCCGATCGGCCTGGTGGGGATCTTTTCCAGTCTGATGGTGGTGAACCCGGCACTGCCTGTCAGGACGCCGGCCGAACTGATTGCCTATGGCAAGGCGAATCCCAAGACCCTGACGTTCGCGGCTGGCAACACCTCGAGCCTCATCATGGGCGAGATGTTCGCGCGGGACGCAGGTATCGAGATGTTGCGGGTACCGTATGCCAGCAATCCTGCGGGCATCACCGACGTCATTGGCGGGCGGGTCTCCGTCATGTTCCCTGACATCGCGTCGAGCCTTGCCCACGTGAAGGCCGGAACGCTGCGCGCTCTTGCGTCGGTCACCATGGGCGAGCGCAGCCCGCAGGCGCCCGAGCTTCCCACCGTCGCGGAAACCGTGTTGCCCAACTTCCACTTTGTCGGCTGGATCGGCCTGTTTGCGCCGGCAGGAACATCGCCGCAGGTTGTCAATCGACTGTCTGGCGAGTTGCAGAAACTGTTGGCCAAGCCGGAGATCACCCAGCGTTTCCTGCAGATGGGCGCAGAGGCCAAATGGATGGGGCCGGTGGAGTTCAAGGCCCTTGTCGCCAGCGAAGTCGTCCGTCTGCCCAAGATCCTCGCCGGCATCGGCGTGCAACCGCAATAGGAATCGGCGATGGCGCTGCACCCGGTGATCCAGCAGGCGCTAGTGGCGGGGCAGGATGTCCTGCCCTACCACCGGTTGCCATTGGCACAGGCGCGTGCCCAGGCCAAGCTCGGCTATCCACCGCGCACGCGGCCGGTGGCGGTTGCTGCAGTGCAGGACCGCGTTATTGCGGGGCCTGCCGGTGCGATGGTGGTGCGTATCTACACGCCACCGGGTGCGGGCCCGCATCCGATCACGGTCTTCTTCCACGGCAGCGGATTCGTGATGCTCGATCTGGATACCCATGACGACATCTGCCGCCGCCTGTGCGTCGGTGCCGCCTCGATCGTGGTATCGGTGGACTACCGGTTGGCGCCGGAACACAAGTTTCCGGCGGCTCCCGACGACTGCCTGGCCGCCACCCGCTGGGCGGCGGCGCACGCCGGCGACCTTGGTGGCGATCCGACACGTATCGCCGTGGCCGGAGACAGCGCAGGTGGTTGCCTGGCCGCAGTGACGGCCCTGCGTATCCGAGACGAAGGCGGCCCCGGCCTGCTGGGGCAACTTCTCTGGTACCCCGTCACCGATTACCCCTCCGTGCCCACCGATTCGTACCGTTCATTCGGCTCCGGGTTCGGTCTGACCGATGTGGGGATGGCATGGTTCTGGGCGCAATACCTGGACGGTGTAGCGTCAGCCGACCATGCCTACGCATCGCCGCTGCGCATGGATACGCCAACGGGCCTGCCACCGGCCTGTGTTCTGGTGGCCGAATTCGATGTGTTGCACGACGAGGCGCAAGCCTATGCGCAGAAGATGGTCCAGGGCGGTGTCGAGGTCGTGACGCGCCGTTATGCCGGCATGAACCACGGTTTTCTCAAATACGCCGGCATCCTGGACGAAGCCGACGCCGCGATCGCCGACGCGTGCGGATGGTTGCGTCGGTTGTTCCGGGTCTCGTCCAGCAGCGAAAAGGCGGCAACGACATGCTAGACCTCAAGCCGGTCAGTGTTCCCAAGGCGGCCGATGTTCTGGCCGGCCTGCTGCGCGAGAAGATCCTCAATGGCGACCTGCACGAAGGCATGGATCTGCCGAATGAACGTGATCTGGGTACGCAGTCGGGACTCTCGCGGGCTTCGGTACGCGAGGCGTTGCGTATCCTGGAGGGCGAGGGGCTGATCATGACGCGGATCGGGCGCAACGGCGGATCGTCTGTCTTGCGCCCGAGCAGCGAGTCCATCGAGCGTTCGGTGGGAATCTTCATCCGTGGCCAGGGCATCCGATTCGAGGCGGTGCTCGAGACACGGGCCGCGATCGAGCCACCGTCGGCGCGATTCGCCGCATTGCACCGCACCGAGGAGGACCTGGCCGAGATCGAGAAATGCCAGAGCAAGCTCGAACGGGCTTCGCAGGCCGGTGATGTCGATGCCTATGTGCGTGCCAACCTGGACTGGCATGTGCAGGTGGTGCGGGCGAGCCACAACGAGTTGCTGATCGCCTTCATATCGGCGGTATCGCATTCGGTCTATCTGGCCACCGACCTGGAAGGTTTCAACTCGGCCGACGTACGCAATGCGGTGATCCATGCGCACCAGCGCGTCGCCGATGCCATCCGGGCCGGCGACGGCGACGCTGCCGCGCGGCGCATGGAGCGTCATGTGGGCGCCTATATCAACGACGTACGGAAGTCGCAGGAAAAATTTGTTGGCAGTGCGCCAAAGGAGAGAAAATGGCAGGCATCGTAGGTATCGATGTCGGTGGTACGTTCACCGACCTGTTTTATTCGGGAGGTGACGGCAAGCCGCACCAGATCCTGAAGGTTCCCTCCACGCCGCACGATCCGTCGGTGGGTCTGCTCGACGCGCTCAAGGCGGCCGGCCTCGGTGCGGCCGACCTGGACGCCATCCTGCATGGCACGACCATCGCGACCAATGCGGTGATCGAGCGCCGCGGCGCGAAATGCGCGCTGATCACCACCACCGGCTTTCGCGATGTGCTGGAGCTCGGACGGCGTGACCGGCCCACCATGTACGGGTTGGAGGGCACGCACGAACCGCTGGTGCCGCGCGACATGCGCTTCGAGGTCGACGAGCGGCTCGACCATGAAGGCAAGGTGCTGGTTCCACTGGACGAGCAGGGCCTGCGTGCGATTGCCGAGGTGCTGCTGAAAAGCGGGGCCGAATCGGTCGTCGTCGCCTTCATGCACGCCTATGCCAATCCGGCCCACGAACTGCGCGCTTGCGAGATCCTGGCCGGCATCAACCCGGCCTGGGAACTGGTGGCGGCAACCTCGGTGGTGCGCGAATACTACGAATTTGAGCGCACCAGCACCGCGGTCGTGCAAGGCTACCTGCAGCCGCTGGTGGCCCGGTACGCCAAGAACCTGGCGCAAAAGCTGCGCGACTGGGGTTACCAGCGCGACATCGCCATCATGCAGTCCAACGGTGGCGTAGCCCCGCTGCGCCAGCTCGGCGCGCGCTCGGCCTATATCGTGCGTTCCGGCCCGGCGGCCGGCGTGATGGCCGCCGCGCGCCTTGCGGGTGAAGCGGGTTTCACCCACATCATCACCGCCGACATGGGTGGTACCAGTTTTGACGTCGCTGTGGTGATCAACGGCGAACCCAGGGTTGCGGAGATCACCAACCTGGACTTCCGCATTCCACTGCGTCTGCCGATGATCGACGTGCACACCATCGGGGCCGGCGGCGGCAGCATCGCGCACCTGGACCGTGGCGGCATGTTGCTGGTCGGACCACGCAGCGCCGGCGCCAAACCCGGACCGGTCGCGTATCGGCGCGGTGGAACCGAGCCGACTGTCACCGACGCCAACGTGGTGCTGGGACGCATCAACCCGGGCAGCCTGATGAACGGCTCGGAAAACAGGCTCGATGTCGAGGGCGCACGCGAGGCGGTGCGCAAGCTCGGCGTCCAACTGGGCCTGGGCCTGGAGCAGGCCGCCGAGGCGATTCTGGCGGTGGTCAATCAGCGCATGGCCGGGCGCATCCGCCTGATGTCGATCGAGCGCGGTCTGGACCCGCGCGACTTCGCGATGGTGGCGTTCGGTGGCGCCGGGCCCCTGCATTGCGGCGCATTGATGCGCGAGACCGGTACCAGCACCATGCTGGTGCCGCTGTATCCGGGTGTGCTGTGTGCCCTCGGTTGTGTCTACGCCGACCTGCGCTACGACATCTCCCAGACGGTGGAGTGGCGGCTCGACAAACTCAAGAGCAGTGATCTGGCAGAGATCATCGCTCGCCAACGCGCGCAAGGCCAGCGTCAACTCGACGAGAGCGAGGTGCCGATCGATGTGGCCACGATCACCCACGCGGCCGACATGGCCTATGCCGGGCAGATCCATTCGTTGCGGGTCCCGATCGAGCCCGACTGGGACAGCGCGCGTCTTGAGCAGGCATTCAACGACGTCTACCGCGAGAAATTCGGCAACACGCTGGTCGGCATCCCGGTGGTGATGGTGATCCTGCGCACCATCGCGATCGGCGCACGCACCAGCGCGTCGTTGCCCCAGGTCGACGTTGGTGCCGGTGGCGATCCCAGGCCCGCCGCGCGCCGTCCGGTGCACTTCAACCAGTGGTACGACACACCTGTCTACCAGCGGGCGGACCTGGCGCCAGGCATGCGCTTTGATGGCCCCGCCATCATCGAGCAGAGCGACACCACGACCGTCGTCGAACCGTCCATGGGTGTGGTGATAGACGCCAAAGGCAACCTGTTGGTAAAGGTGAAATGATGGATCCCGTAACTCTTGCCGTGGTGCGCGGCAGCCTCGAACAAATCGCCGATGAAATGGATCTGCACCTGATCCACGCGGCCATGTCCCCGATCATCTCGGAGACCAACGACTGTGCCAACGGCATCTTCCACCCGACCACCGGCGAGACTATCGCGCAGGGCCGTTACGGTCTTCCGGTGTTCCTGGCCTATATGCAGTTCACGGTCCAGAAGGTGATCGAACTGGCCAATGCCGAAGGCGGCTTCAAGCCCGGCGACATGTGGATCATGAACGACACCTACATCGGTGGCAGCCATTTGCAGGACGTGCAGATCATCGCCCCGGTGTTCGCCGACGGCGAGCTGTTCGCGGTGATGGCCACCACCGGCCATTGGATGGACATGGGCGGCAACGTGCCCGGCGGCTGGGCGCCGCGCGCCACCGAGATCCACCAAGAGGGCATCGTCATCCCGCCGGTCAAGCTTTACGAGGAAGGCCGCATCAACAAAGCCCTGGTGGCGATGTTCCGCGCCAATGTGCGTCTGCCCGACGAGATCACCGGCGACATGATGGCGATGGCCAACGTGTTCACGGTCGGCCAGCGCGGCATCGCGGCGCTGGTCAAGCGCTACGGCCGCGGCCTGCTGACGGACTGCCTGAACGAAATGATCGCCTATTCGGAGCGCCAGATGCGTTCCTACATCGCCGAGCTGCCCGACGGCAGTTACAGCTACGAGGACTTCATCGAC
>JAYUQC010000215.1:0-2946 GCA_043759735.1 Rhodoferax sp. | reverse complement strand
AACTTCTGGTCGGCGATCAGGCGGTAGATCGTCGAACGCCCGAGGCCGGTCATTCGCGTGACTGTGGGCATGCGCAGAAAGACAGGCGTCGTGGAGTCGACACGGGCTGACGATGACTCAGGTGGGGTGCGCTGCACGGACAGCCTCCGGGGTGGGCTATGTCGGCAACTCTAGGCTCGGTTTGACGTCATTGGCGCGCTGGATTCGGGTCGATATCTCGCACGGACGACCGTCACACGCGCAGTCTGCGCTACAGGGCCATTTTCGAGCTGCGGTGTGTTCAGTCGGGTGCGCAGCCGGCGCCCGCCGCAAAGTAGGTATCTGTCGCTCGCGCAGGATCGCCGCCCACCTGAAACTTCTCCGTCCAGATGGTCGTATTTCCGCGATGCTTCTCGTGACATCGGTGGCAAACTTCGCTCGCGGCCAAGGGAGGTCGACGGAGAAGAAATGGGAAACGTAGAACTGAATCTGGATGAGCTGCAGCTCGACCTGAAGAACCCAAGATTCGATGGGCTGGCCAACCAACGCGAGGCACTGCAAAAGATCGTACTGTCGCAGGGCAGCAAGTTGGTAAACCTTGCAGAGGACATTGTCGCCAATGGGTTGAGCCCCGCTCACCGGATGTTGGTCGCGAAGGCCACTGGCAAGGGAGCATTCGGCTACACCGTCATGGACGGCAACCGACGGCTTGCCGCCCTCAGGATACTTACGAACCCGACAGCCCTCGAAGGTATGTCCGGCGTTGGGGACTTGACTGCTCAGAAGCTGCGCAAACTCGCGAAGGACTTCAATCTTGACAATGTGCAGCCTCTGGATGTTTTCGTCTGCCGGAACGAAGCGGAGGCCCGGCACTGGATTGAGGCGATCCACACTGGCGAGAACGATGGCAGGGGCGTAGTCAGTTGGGATGGCATTGCGACAGCTCGATACCGTGGCAAGAACACGTCTCTGAAGGTGCTCGATTTTGTGAAGGCCGCTGGCAAACTGACCGAGGAAGAGGCCGCTGCGCTGGAGCGATTTCCTATTACCAATTTGGATCGCTTGCTGGGAACCCCGGACATAAGGGAACTCCTCGGCCTGACACTCGAAGGCGGTGACTTGATGTCTGACCTGCCGCAAACAGACCTGCTTCGTGTCTTGAAGAAAGTTGTCACGGATCTCGCGTCCAAGGCGGTCACAGTCGGCCAACTCAAGGGCAAGGACGACCGGCTCAAGTATGTCAATTCGCTCGGGGCCTTCTTGCCCGACCTGAGTAAGCGCACCGGTACGCCAGAGTCACTGGATCGCCTTTCCGCCCATGCGCAGGCCAAAGCCCACGCCAAGTCGACGGCCACCGCGAAGACTCGCTCGCTTCTTGATCGAAAGGCGCTCATCCCGTCGAATGCCCAGGCCCCGCTGAACATCAATGACCAGAAGCTTCAGCAGATGTGCCGCGAGCTTCGAAAGTTGCCGCTGGAAGCGTACCCAGTCTCCGTCGCCGCCTCGTTCCGCGTGTTTTTGGAACTGTCTCTGGATCACTATGGAGTGGAGAAGAAGCTGGCCGGGTTTAACGTCGACCTGCCGCTTAAGAAGAAGGTCGAAGCGGTCGGTGTAGGACTTCAGGCCAACGGCGTCAGCAAACGTGACCTCCAGGCCTTTCGGGCGCTTGCGAGCAATCCGAACGCTGCGCTCAGCATTGACCGACTCCACGGCGTGATCCACAGCCGCTATGCGCTCCCAACTCCGTCCGAGTTGCGAACTGGGTGGGCAGAAGTCCAGTTGGCCTTCACCAAGGTTTGGGCATGATGGTCAAACCTGGCAGCGAGCCACGACCGTCCGCGTACTACACGCCACTGCGCTACCCCGGTGGCAAGGGGAAGCTGGTCCCGTACATCAAGCGCTTGTTGCAGGAGAACTCGCTCGTCGATGGCGTCTACGTGGAGCCCTACGCGGGAGGGGCTGCCGTGGCGATGGAACTGCTTTTGCACGAGTACGTCAGGAAGGTCTACATCAACGACATCAGTGCGGGAGTTGCCGCCTTCTGGCGTTCGGTGCTGAACAACACTGACGCACTCTGCGCGGCCATCTCCGCCGCGAAATTGACAATGTCTGAGTGGCACAAGCAGCGCGACGTCCAGCGACAACCGGAGGAGCATGACGACCTCACGCTGGGATTCTCGACATTCTTCCTCAACCGAACGAACCGCTCCGGCATCCTTAACGCTGGCGTAATTGGCGGCAAGGAGCAGAACGGCAATTGGAAGATCGACGCGCGATTTAACTCTGCGGACCTGATCCAGCGCATCCACACCATCGCTCGAGTGCGCAGCCGGATTGAATTTCACCAGCAGGATGCACTGGCGTTCATTGACAGCGTTGCCCCGGTGCTACCTGCCAAGAGCTTGATTTACCTGGACCCGCCCTACTACGTGAAGGGCAGCGACTTGTACCTGCATCACTATGGGCACGATGACCACGTGCGGATAGCGAAGCGGGTGGCTCGGCTGCGCAGCAAGAACTGGATCGTGTCCTATGACAACGCCCCCGAAGTGCTGCCGATGTACGGCAAGTTTCGGAACATTGTCTACGGGTTGAGCTACAGCGCTCAGGACCGCTACAGGGGCTCGGAGATCATGTTCTTCGCGGACCAACTCACGATCCCTGACACTGTGGCGCCGATGCACTTGGCCGCGTGACAGTGGTGCGTCGTCAGCGCCACCCTGAGTGGCTGGCGTCCCAACGCCAGGTAGCGCGATTGACCGACGCTCATGACTTCTACGCCAGCACCGGCCTTACGGCAACAGTACGGCAACAGAAGTGGCTAACAAAACAAAATAGTCAGCAGGCGCAAACCTGCTGACTCTTGTCTTTCTTGGCTCCCCGACCAGGGCTCGAACCTGGGACCTACGGATTAACAGCCCCACCACCGAACGGCCCGCAAACCCGCGCCAATGCTCGCTTTCCGGG
>JAYUQC010000214.1:0-7985 GCA_043759735.1 Rhodoferax sp. | reverse complement strand
CAGATAGAATACGGGCTCGTCGGGGCGTAGCGCAGCCTGGTAGCGCATCTGGTTTGGGACCAGAGGGTCGAAGGTTCGAATCCTTTCGCCCCGACCATTTTTCAGGGGTTAGCAGGTTAAGAGCCGCTAACCCTTTTTCTTTTGCGCGACATTTGCGCGACTTTTTTTCCTTATCTCACCCGTTCGCCACCCGGCGCACCATCGTGCGATCGCGGATTTTTAGCACGGCGTTGGTCGCCTCAAGCAGCTTGGCCACGGTCGCCGCGGCGTAGTGCTGCGGCATTCCGTTGCCCGCATGTCCAAGCAACAGCGCATGGTCTTCCTCACTCACGCCAGCGTCTCGTAAACGCTGGCCATAGGTACGCCACAGCAGCCGGATGTTCATCGCGGCGGCCCACCTGTGCGTGCCGTTCTTCAGTGTCGTTTTGCGCAAGGGCTACGGCCGGGGCGCCAGGGCCATGACAGCGGGAGGATTCTATTCACCGGTGGCCACCCTGTCCTGGCCGACCGGCGAGTTCGGCGGCATGGGGCTGGAGGGATTCGTTCGCCTGGGTTACCGCAAGGAGCTCAAGACACAAGCTGAAGGCCCCCAGCGGGACGCCTTGTTCCAGCGCCTCGTGCGCGAGCGTTATGAGGCGGGTGGCGCGATCCTAACGGCGAGCACCCTCGAACTCGATGCCGTGATCGACCCGGTGTCACCCATGGCTCAGCGGACCCACTGGCGGGCATCCTTTAGGAGCAACAGCAATTGCTGCTCGCGCAACGGCGAGGCAATGAAGCCGAACTTGTCGTAAAACTTCGCCGCTTCGTCGTCGATGGGGTGGGTCAGCATCGCCCTGATGCCGGCCTGTTCTGCAATCAACATCGTACGGCGGATGGCATCCCGCAGGAGACCAAATCCGATGCCACGTCCCTGATCCTGTTGCGACACTGCCAGGCGTGCCAGGATCACGACCGGCACCGGGTACTGCCCCATCCCTTTGCGGATACGTTCAGGAGCATCCAGGGTATCGATCTGGCCGACGGTCAAGCTGAAATAGCCTACCACGCGGTCGTCATCAGCGACCACGAAGGTCTTGGCCGATCCGCTGCCTTGGGCTTGCCGGGCGTGGCGCAGCAGCCAGTCGTTCAGAGATGCCTTGCCGCAGTCGAACCCATCCAGCCGATGGTGCAATCCCAGAGGTTCCGGGCCGCGCAAGCTCATGCCTTGTCCCAAGGGGCCTTACGCGAGAACAGATCGCGTAGCCCCTCGTTCGGCTGTTCTGGCCGTTCCAGCAAATCCATCAGGGCTTGATACTGGCTGCCGGTGACCAGGAACAGGCGCTGGTCGAGCAAAGTCTGCTCCGCGGCCAGGCAGGCGCTGTCGAGAATGAAATCGGTCAATGACTTGTGCGCCACTTCAGCAGCACGTCGCAGCACGACTTCCTGCTCCGGTGTGGCGCGCAAGCCCAGACGGGAAGAGCGGGCGGTTGGTGAAAAACCAATGGCAGCCATTACGGAACCTCATTTTGTTGGAGCTATTGATGCAATGTTAGTACAAACGACGCACGTCGTCTAGTTCAACGAGCCAATCTGTCGCCAGTCAAATGCAACTGAGCTGTCATCAGGACTTCATTTCCCGATGTCCGCCCAGCTAGCTTTCGGCTTGCGAACTCCGCGCGTTCGCAGGTTTTGGGGGGAATCGTCGGCTGCGGTTCTGGATTGCCAAGCGTGTAAAGTGGCCTGCGCGACCGTTGCGCGAGTTCTATTTGCATCCATAGGCACCAACGCGCGACTTCAAGAAGTTTGGGCGTCCGTAAGTCGTTGATTTGAAATTAATCGGATAACATAGTTACGGTTTGGGACCATGAGGGACGAAGGTTCGAATTCTTTAGCCCCGACCATCATTCATCGTATCTGTGTGCTCCTCCTTGCTGCCCGTAGCTCAGTTGGATAGAGCATCAGCCTTCTAAGCTGAGGGTCGGGGGTTCGATCCCCTCCGGGCAGGCCAGATGGCGCGATCACACGGTTGCACGATATCTCATAACCCGCATGTTCGTTGGCATTGCGGGTTTTTTGTCGCCGCAACGGGTGTCAATGCATGCATCAGCTGCGCTTGACGAATCCTGGTGGCCACATCACGCCAGGTCCAACCGAGCCGCCTTTCAGGAATCAACGGCTCGAACAGACAGAGCGGGTCAGTGCTGGCGCTGGACCATCCGTCATCTCTGGCAGCGCAGACCCGGGACCTGGCAGTTCTGTGGGTCAGTCGTAGTTGATACCGGCGCCGCCGCCGCCATGCTCGTCGCGCGTGCTGCCGCGGCTGCCAGCGGGGGCGGGCGCCGGTACGCAAGGGCCGAAACGGCGCGATGCCGTTGGATTTTTGTCGGTTCCGGAGCAGTGCGGGGCGATCACATGCGGCCAAACAGGTGTCTGGCGCCCAAGTTGAAATATGATCAAGCGGCTCGCGCGGCTTTCCTGGCGTACGCCATGGCGACGCAAAGGCACGGTGCGTGGACTTGTGGAACCTTCATTGATGCAATACGTACCTGTCCCCGTCGACCTGCTGGCGATCGGAAAAAAAATCCCTGTGGATCTGTGGGACAAGACAGGCAAGTTGCTGCTGCGCCGGGGACACAGCCTGGAGTCGGAACAACACCGGGAGATGCTGGCTGCCCATGATGCCTCGATGACCGAGGGGGACGCACTGGCGTGGACACGCGGCTATGAGCGAACGCTGCAGGCGATGCTGCGCGATGGCAGCAGCGCAGAAGAGATGTCGCGCCTGACCATGCCCGGCGAGATTCCCGATACCGATTTCCTGGACGAGGATGACGACATGGCCGGCGGCTGGATGGAACTGCGCGACCAGTTGCAAAGCCTGCTGTACCAGGCCCCGGTTGCCCCGACCCCGGACGGGCGGCAGGAGGTGTTGCGTCACAGGGCGCTGGAGCTGCTCGCGCGCGAGCCTGATGAAACGCTGTTCGTGCTGTTCCAGGCGCTGGCCGATCCGGTGCCGGGATATTGCGCCTCGCATGCCCTGCTGTCGGCTGTCGTATGCGAGCTGACCGCGGTGAAGGTGGGCATCTCGGCAACACGGCGCAATTCGCTGTTTCGCGCCGCCATGGTGATGAACATCGGCATGGCGCGTGCCCAGGACAATCTGGCCACTCAGAATGCATTGCCCAGCGAGGCGCAGCGCATGCTGATCCGGGACCATCCGAAGATCAGCGTGGACATCCTGCGCGGCATCGGCATGGACGACGAGGATGCGCTGGACATTGTGCGCTGGCATCATGAACCCGATGCCGCGGCTGGCGCAGCGTCCAACCTGCAGTCGCGCCATTTGCTGCGCGTGGCAGATGTATTCGTGGCCAAGCTGGCTGCGCGCAGGACCCGGCTGGCGATGTCTCCGCTCGGCGCCGCGCGCTCCATGGTGCTCGACAGCTCGGGCTCGGCGCCTGCACTGGCGTCCGCACTGGCCACGGCCGTCGGCTTTTACCCGCCGGGCACCTATGTACAGTTGGTCAACGGTGAGCGGGCCGTCGTGGTGGCCCGGGGCACACGGGCACACGAGGCCCATGTGGTGAGCATCGTCAACCCGGGCGGCATGCCGCTGCCCAACTACCTGTACCGCGATGTGCGCGAATCCCGCTTTGCGGTGCGCGCGCCAGTCAACGCCGAGAAAATCAGGGTTACGGTCAATTTCGAGAAGGCATACAAGGCCTTGGCAGACGCCCGGCTCTGACGGCCGTCATCGGCGCTGCGATTACACGCCGTACGGCACCCAGATGTTCTTGACCTGGCTGGCCTGGCGCAGAAACTCCTGGCTGCGTCCTTGACCGGGCTTGTTCCAGTCGCGGCCGCGTCCACCGCTGACCCAGGTGCGCTTGAGGTTGCCGGCTGAAAGCTTTTCGACCTCGGCGCATCCGGCTGCATCGCCATCATGGCGCCAGAGCGCGTCCACATCTGCATGGCTGGCCAGCACCGCCGACAGCGTCTTGGCGGGATCGGTCACGATGTTGACCACGCCGTCAGGCAGGTCGGAGGTGTCCAGTACCTGGTACAGGTCGGTCGCGACCAATGGCAACGCGTTCGATGGCAACACGACGACCCGGTTGCCGAGGGCAATCGCCGGCGCCACCAGCGTCAGCAGCCCGAGCAAGGGCGCTTCGTCCGGGCACACGATGCCGATCACCCCCAGCGGCTCGTTGAGCGCGGTGACGATGCCGTGCATCGGCGGCTGGTGCACCTGGCCGTCGAACTTGTCGGCCCAGGCCGCGTAATAGAACAGGGTTTCGATCGCGGCGTCGAACTCCAGCGCGGCCTGCTGCGCGGTCTGCACCAGCGACAGGGTCTGCACGAAGCGTTCGCGCTGCGCCTGCAGGTTCTCGGCCAGGAAAAACAGCACTTGGGCGCGCCCATGCGCTGGGCTGCGTTCCCAGCCGATCGCCTTGCGGGCTGCCTCGACCGCATTGCGGATGTCCTTGCGATTGCCCTCGGGCATGACCGCCACTGGCTGACCGTTCAAGGTCAGCGTACGGCTGTACCCACCGTCCGGGCGCACCTGCTTGCCGCCGACATACAGCTTGGCCGTGCGGTCAATGCCAGGGGGCGAGACGACAAGCCGGGCGGCTTTGGTCGTCTTCGGCTTTGCGGGCCGCACATCGTCGTCGCGCGACACCAGGTATTCCAGCAGGCCTTCGCGCCCGCCTTCACGGCCGAAGCCAGACTCCCGGTAGCCGCCAAAGCCGCAGCTGGCGTCAAACTGGTTGGCGGTGTTGATCCAGACCACACCAGCCTTGAGCCGGGGCGCGACTTCCAGCGCCAGGCTGATCGATTCGCTCCAGACGCTGGCCGCCAGGCCGTAGACCGTGTTGTTGGCCAGTTCCACCGCCTCGGCGGGCGTGCGAAACGGCATTGCCACCAGCACCGGCCCGAAGATCTCTTCCTGCACCACGATGCTGGCGCTGCTGACGTCCGAGATCAGCGTGGGCGGATAGAAGCAACCGACCTTGGGCAACACGGCATCGGACTGCCAGATGGTGGCGCCGTCGTCGCGGGCCAGGGATACATACCGTGCCACCCGTTGATGCTGGCTGGCGTCGATCAGCGCGCCCATGTCGGTCGACTTGTCCAGCGGATCGCCGACGCGGATGGTCTTCATGCGCTGGCGCAGTTTCTCCAGGAAACGTTGCTGCACGCCTTCCTGCACCAGCAGGCGCGAACCGGCGCAGCACACCTGGCCCTGGTTGAACCAGATGCTGTCGACGACGCCCTCGACCGCGCTATCGAGGTCGGCATCGGCGAACACGATGTTGGGCGACTTGCCACCCAACTCCAGGCTGATCTTCTTGCCGCTGCCAGCAGTGGCCTGGCGGATCAGGCGTCCGACCTCGGTTGACCCGGTAAAGGCGATCTTGCCGATGCCGGGGTGGGCCACCATCGCCTGGCCGGTCGCTCCGTCCCCGGTGATGATATTGACCACGCCCGGCGGCAACCCGACTTCGGTGCAGATATGCGCAAACAGCAGGGCGCTCAAGGGGGTGAATTCGGCCGGCTTGAACACCACGGTATTGCCGCAGGCCAGCGCCGGCGCGATCTTCCAGGCCAGCATCAGGAGCGGGAAATTCCACGGCACGATCTGGCCGACCACGCCAATCGCGCGATAGCCCGCCAGTTCGGTATCGAGCAGCTGGGCCCAGCCGGCATGGTGGTAGAAATGGCGGATCGCCAGCGGAATATCGATGTCGCGGGTTTCGCGGATCGGCTTGCCGTTGTCCAGGCATTCCAGCACCGCGAAAAGGCGGCTGTGCTTTTGCAGCGCGCGTGCCAACGCATACAGGTGCCGGGCCCGGCCATGACCGCCCAGCGCCTGCCAGGGTTTGAGCGCGGACGCTGCAGCCGCGACGGCCGCATCGACATCCTTCTTGCCGGCCTGCCCGACCAGCGCCAACAGCTTGCCGTTGGCCGGGTTGCGCGTCTCGAACCGCTCCTTGGCCGGCACCCAGTTGCCGTTGATGTACAGCCCGAACCGGCTCTTCTGGCCGGCCAGCCAGGCCAGCGCGGTGTCGGGTGATTCAGGTGAAGGGCCGTAATCCATGGTGCGGAGGATGTCGTGAATGGTGGGCATGGTGTGGTGCGCGAAAAAGGCGCGGCTCAGGGCATCGGGTGCCGATGGACGGCGGAATAGCGGCCGGTGACGAAATGCTCGAGCTGGCGCTCCACGTCGGTCAGCAGGCTCGATGCGCCAAAGCGGAACAGCGCCGGCTGCAGCCAGGCATCGCCCAGTTCCTCCTTCATCAGCGTCAGGTATTGCAGCGCGGCCTTGGCGCTGGAGATACCGCCCGCGGGCTTGTAGCCGACCTGACAGCCGCTCAGCGCGCGGTAGTCGCGGATCGCCCTCACCATCACCAGCGACACCTCGGGCGTGGCATTGACAGCTTCCTTGCCGGTGGAGGTCTTGATGAAGTCTGCGCCGGCCAGCATGCAGACCCAGGAGGCCCGGGCCACGTTGTCCAGGGTCTGCAATTCGCCAGTGGCCAGGATGGCCTTGACATGGGCGTCGCCGCAGGCAGCCCGAAACGCCTGCATCTCGGCATAGAGCGCGGCCCAGTCGCCGGTCAGCACATGGCGACGGCTGATCACGATGTCGATCTCGCGCGCACCCGCCTCGACCGACAGCGTGATTTCGCGCAGCCGGGTCTCCATGCTGGACAGGCCGGCCGGAAAACCGGTCGACACCGCGGCCACCGGGATGTCGTGGCCCTGCAGGCAGCGCACCGCCGGCGCAATCATCTCGTGGTAGACGCACACCGCGCCGGTGTGCAGTTCCTGCAGTCCGAGCGCAGCCATCAGGTCGCTGCGCAGCGGCTGGCGTGCCTTGGCACACAGGCGCGCAACGCGGCCGGGCGTGTCATCGCCCGACAAGGTGGTCAGGTCCATGCACTGGATCGCGCGCACCAGCCAGGCGGCCTGGAACTCCTTTTTTTGCGTTCGCCGGGCCGCCAGCGACTGGATGCGGCGCACCACCGCGTTCTGGTTCACGCGCACCGATTCAATCAGGGACAGGTCCAGCGGCAGGCCGGTGTTGCGGGCAATGGCGTTCGTCATGTCATCCGATTCAAGAAGAAGGCCCGCGCCATGGCCGCTCAAACCGCGGCGGCCAGGCGCTGCAGGTAGGCCGGGATCAGCCGGGTCAATTCTTTCGCACCGACCGCGGCGTAATGCAAGGTCTGTTCATGCGACAGTGGCACATCGGACATACCTTCGGCCAGGTTGGTGATGGTGGCGATCGCCAGCACCCGCAGGCCGCAGTGGCGTGCCGAGATCACCTCGGGTACAGTGGACATGCCGACCACGTCGGCGCCCAGGGTGCGCATCATCCGGATCTCGGCCGGTGTCTCGAAACTGGGACCGCTGGTGGCCAGGTACACGCCGTCATGCCAGGGCAGGCCCAGCGCTGCGCCCGACTGCTGCAGCATTTGGCGCAGTTGCGCGTCATAGGCGTTGGCCATGCTCATGAAACGCGGACCGAATCGTTCGTCGTTCATGCCGATGAGCGGGTTGCCGGGCAGCATATTGATATGGTCGCTGATCGCCACCAGGCTGCCGGGGCCGGCTTCGGCGCGCAGCGACCCGGCCGCGCAGGTGAGCAACAGCGACTCGCAGCCGAGCAGCTTGAAGCTGCGGATCGCCGAGGTCATGACGTCGGCACCCTTGCCCTCGTAAAAGTGGCTGCGACCTTTCATGCACACCACCGCGACACCGCCCAGCGTGCCGCATATCAGATCGCCGGCATGGCCTTGCACTGTGGCGACCGGAAACCCCGGCAAGTCGCGGTAGCCGATGGTCACTGCGTCGGCGATCTGGTCGGCCAACCCGCCCAGACCCGAGCCCAGCACCAGCGCGACGCGGGGCTGAAAACCGGGAACGCGCCGGCGCAGGATATCGACCGCCTCGAAGGGAGCTTTGCCGGCGGCAGGCTGGTTGCGCATACGGACGGT
>JAYUQC010000213.1:0-23003 GCA_043759735.1 Rhodoferax sp. | reverse complement strand
ATGTTGGTGAGCAGGCCCAGGTTGCCGTTGGAGAGGGGGCAGATGGTGTATTTGGTCTTGAGCCGGGTCAGCCCCGCCACCGAGTCGGGCCAGGCGTCCAGCCGGTGCCAGGCCTTGTTGAGGTGCCGCTTTTGGGGCTCAGTCAAATGTGTGATGCCAAACTTGGCCAGAATCTCGTCGAGGATCATGCGGTGCAGGTCGTCAATCAGCGTCCAGCCGAGCTCGCCCGACATCACCCGGCGCATCGCAGGCTGGTAGCCCGCGCGCCACGCCAGGGCGAATTCGCCGCCGTCCACACCCAGCTTCATCGCATCAGCTTCCCTGGCGATGCTGCCGTGCCAGTCGACCACGGTGCCGAAAATGTCGAAAGCGAGGACCTTGATGGCAGCGCGCGTGTCCGCCATCGAGTCCTCAAGGAGGCCCTTGCGGCCCGGCTCATTTGTTTTGGAATTCATCGGTTGATTCTCGTGTTTTCTTCGATTCGTCAGGTGAACGCCACCGACAGCGCAGACAGCGGTGCTTCAAATTCTGCACGCCAGGTTTCTCCCGCTTTCACCGGCCAGGCATCCGTCCAGGTGCCGGTGGTGACCACATCGCCCGGCATCAAATCGGGCGCGCCAGGGCATTGGCGCAACTCATTCAAAAAGTGAAGCAGCGCCAGCAGCGGGCCGTCCAGCACATTGCGGCCCTGGCCGCGCTCGACCAGTGCGCTGTGGTTTGAGCCGCCTGCACTGGCGCCGGGTGTGCCCTCCCCCGCGCCGCCTGGCACCCCATGCTTGGCGCTTGTTCTGTGCAGCGCCAGCTGGCAGGTGGCAAGGGTTTGGTGAAGCGCCTGCGCGGCGCTGGCGATGCTGTTGACAGGGACACGGCGGCCCACCAGCAAGTGCGAATGCAGCGCGCCATCCGTCACCGCCATGGCCGCGTTGAACTTCCAGTCAGGCGCATGCGACTGCACGATCTCAAACCCCGGCGCGACCCACTCAATGCAGTCAAAAAGCGCATCCAGCGTGGCGCTGGGCGGCGGCGTGGCACGCATGCCAAACACCGCCTCGGGCTCAATCCGCGGCTGGCAGCGGCCCGCCAGGGCCAGCGTGGCGTCGCCCTCGCAAAACGCCAGCGTGGTGTTCCAGACGGTCCCCCAAATTGGCGCAGCCACGTTGTACCGGGGCCAGAGGCTGCGGTTGGTAAAACCGATCTTGTAGCCGCGCGGCTGCTCACCCCGGTCCAGGCGCAACTGGCGGACCCGCAAGGCGGTCTGGTAGGCCGCTGCGATAGGGTCGGCATAGACAGCGGCCAAGGCGGCATCCGAGGCTGCTGGCCAGAGCGCGGCCTGGTCAAGGTGCTGGATGATTTGCGCAGGTGTCATGGATATCACCGGTTGAAGTTTGCTTGAATGCCATTGGCGTATTGTGTATCTGCCGTTTGCGTGCAGTATGGAATGTGCGCTGCCCGCCCTCGACGTGTCTGGCACTTGCTTATGGCTGGCCTGCTGGCCGTACGCTGCGCCTCGCGTCCATTGCGCTGTGTTGCCGCGAAAACTTGAACACCGCCGTGCCCGCCAGCAGGTTGGGTGCAGTGCGCACCACGCGGCTGCTTTCCAGGCCAAAACTGTCGGCTATTTTGAGCTGGTTGCGCTTTGCCAGTGCCTCAAAGTCGGCAAACGTGCCGACGCGGATGTTCGGCGTGTCGTACCACTGGTAGGGCAGGCGGCGGGTGACCGGCATGCGGCCGCGCAGGATACTCAAACGGTTGGGCCAATGCGCGAAATTGGGGAACGCCACGATGCCGATGCGGCCCACGCGCGCGGTTTCCTGCAGCACCACCTCGGAATTGCGCAGATGCTGCAGCGTATCGATCTGCAGCACCACGTCGAAACTGGCATCCTTGAAGATCGCCAGCCCCTCGTCCAGGTTGAACTGGATCACGTTGACGCCCCGCCTGGCGCAGGCCAGCACATTGGCGTCATCGATCTCGACGCCATACCCGCTGCAGCCGCGACTTGTCTGCAGGTACGCCAACAGGGCGCCGTCGCCACAGCCCAGGTCGAGCACCCGCGCGCCCTCGGGCACCAGGCGCGCAATCGCTTCCATCGTGGTCTGGTCACTCATGGGTCACCCCGCCTTCGCCGCCGATCGCGATGCGCTCGAAATACGAGCGGATCAGGTTGGCATAACGCGGATCGTCCAGCAAAAACGCATCGTGCCCGTGCGGCGCATCGATCTGTGCGTAACTGACATCGCGCTTGTTGTCCAGCAGGGCCTTGACGATCTCGCGGCTGCGCGCGGGGGAAAAGCGCCAGTCGGTCGTAAAGCTCACGAGGAGAAATCGAGCCGTCGCCCGGGCCAGCGCCCGGCTCAGGTTGCCATCGAATGCGCGGGCCGGATCGAAATAGTCCAGCGCGCGGGTGATCAGCAGGTAGGTGTTGGCATCAAAGTATTCAGCGAATTTGTCGCCCTGGTAGCGCAGATAGCTCTCGATCTGAAATTCCACCTCCTGCGTGCTGTAGCGGTATTGCGCTGCATTCTCCGTCTGCCCGTCAATGGCGCCGGTCCCAGGCAGTAGCGCAGCGCGCAGGGCGCGACCGAACTTCTCGTTCATGACGTCGTCGCTCAGGTAGGTGATGTGACCGATCATCCGGGCGATGCGCAGGCCACGTTTGGGTTTGGTCTCGGCACGCCCCTCCTGGGCGTAAAAATGGCCGTTGTTGAAATCCGGATCGGTAACGATGGCGCGGCGGGCCACCTCGTTGAATGCGATGTTCTCGGCGGTCAGGTTGGGCGCACTGGCGATCACCACGGCATGGCGCACCCGATGCGGATACTGCAGTGCCCAGCTCAAGGCCTGCATACCGCCCAGGCTGCCGCCCATCGCGGCCGCCAGCGTCTCGATACCCAACGCGTCGAGCAGCCGGGCCTGTGCGTCGACCCAGTCCTCGACCGTCACAACCGGGAAGTCGGCACCGTAAATGCGGCCGGTGTCCGGGTTGACATGCATGGGGCCGGTGGAGCCAAAGCAGGAGCCCAGGTTATTGACTCCGATCACGAAAAACCGGTCGGTGTCCACCGGCTTGCCGGGCCCGATCATGTTGTCCCACCATCCGTCCGATTTTTCCTGACCGGCATACAGGCCGGCCAGGTGGTGCGACGCATTGAGCGCATGGGCTACTAGAACGGCGTTTGAACGTTCGGCGTTGAGCGTGCCGTAGGTTTCGAAACACAGGTCATAACCGCGGATCGACCCCCCGCTGCGCAACGGCAGGGGGTCGGGGAAATGGCGTGTCGAAGGCGAAACAAACATAAAAAATCCCGGCGACGCTAAAAGCGGGGCCGGGATCGGAGTGCCGTCTTTAGCTGTTTTTCGGGGTTCCAGGACCCCGGTGCCCGCAAGCTGTAGCAAATCGGCACAAGCCGCAAGTATAGGCTCGGGCACCTGTGAGAAGTCAAGCGCGGGCCACATCATCCGAGACACAAGTATTTAGTCAGACGCACTGTTGTGGCGCGAAAGATCCACTATTGGCCTGCTTTTTGCTTTTTTTGGTGCGACAGTGCCTGGGCCCAGCCACATGCACCAAAAGCAATCATTTCGACTACCGGGGACACTATGGAAGCACTAAAACAGGGCTCTGATGCGCTGTTCATCTTGTTGGGCGGCATCATGGTTCTGGCCATGCACGCTGGTTTTGCCTTTCTTGAACTGGGAACGGTGCGCAAAAAGAACCAGGTCAATGCGCTGGTGAAGATCCTGGTCGATTTTTCGGTCTCGACCGTTGTCTATTTCCTCGTAGGCTACACCGTTGCGTACGGAACCGGCTTCCTGGTCGGCGCGGAACAACTGGCGCAGCGCAATGGCTACGACCTGGTCAAATTCTTTTTCCTGCTTACTTTTGCGGCTGCAATTCCCGCCATCATTTCGGGCGGCATCGCGGAACGCGCCAAGTTCTGGCCGCAATTGATCGCCACGGCAGTCATCGTTGGCGTCGTGTATCCCGTGTTCGAAGGTATCGCCTGGAACCAGAATTTGGGCGTGCAGGCCTGGATCAAAGGGCTTACCGGGTTCGAATTCCACGACTTTGCCGGCTCCATCGTGGTGCACGCCGTTGGCGGCTGGCTGGCGTTGCCGGCAGTGCTTCTGTTGGGGGCCCGGGCCAACCGCTACCGCAAGGATGGCTCCATGAGCGCGCACCCGCCATCCAGTATCCCGTTCCTGGCACTCGGCGCCTGGATTCTGACGGTCGGCTGGTTCGGCTTCAACGTGATGAGCGCGCAGACCATTGACAAGATCTCGGGCCTGGTAGCGGTCAATTCACTGATGGCGATGGTCGGTGGGACTCTGGTCGCATTGGCTCTGGGCAAGAACGACCCGGGCTTTATCCACAACGGCCCCCTGGCCGGCTTGGTTGCCGTCTGCGCAGGCTCGGATTTGATGCACCCGATGGGTGCGCTGTTCGTGGGTGGGATTGCCGGCGCGATTTTTGTATCGATGTTCACGCTGACACAGAACAAATGGAAGATCGACGACGTGCTGGGCGTGTGGCCGTTGCATGGTCTGTGCGGCACCTGGGGCGGGCTGGCGGCCGGAATTTTCGGCAGCAAGGCGTTGGGCGGGCTGGGCGGCGTCTCTTTGACGGCGCAACTCATCGGCACGCTGATGGGGGTGGTGTGGGCAGTCGGTTGCGGTTTCATCGTGTACGGCATACTGAAATTCACCACGGGATTACGCCTGAGCCAGGAAGAAGAATTCGATGGCGCGGACTTGTCGATCCACCGCATTGGTGCGACCCCGGAACGCGAGGTTAACTGGTAGCACGCTTTCTGCGCCGAGGCGGCCGCCCAGTGGTCAGGTGACGGAAACCTACAATCCGCCGAAACCATGTCCGCGGACCACGCCACGACCTTTGAACAACAACTGGTGGCGCACCGCGACTACCTGATGCGGTTCGCCCGACTTCAGTTGCGCAACGAGACCTGGGCCGAAGATGCGGTCTCTGAAACCATCGTTGCCGCGCTGGGCAGTTCGCAATCCTTCGGCAATCGCTCGCAGCTAAAAACCTGGCTGGTCGGGATTCTCAAGCACAAGATCATCGACATCTTCCGTTTCAACGCGCGCACGGTCGTGCTCGAGTCGCATCCGGCCGCAGGCAACGGCAACGATGACCTCGACGATCTGGTTTTCACGGCCAATGGCCATTTCGCACAGGCGCCCGCGAACTGGGGCAACCCGGAGCAAGCGTTGCAGTCACAACAGTTTTTCGTGGTGCTGGAAGCGTGCACCGAGAAAATGCCGCCGGCCATGGGGCGGGTGTTCCTGATGCGCGAATGGCTTGAACTCTCCAGCGACGAGATCTGTAAGGAGCTGGGCATGTCGTCGACTAATTTATACGTGACCTTGCACCGTGCGCGCCTGCGGCTGCGCGAGTGCCTGGAATTGAACTGGTTCGGATTGCGTTCGGGCCCACCCTGATGGCATTGATGCCCACTTGCAAGGAGGCGGCAGCGTTGCTGGTCGCCAACGAGGATCGCCTGATCAGCCTGGGTGATCGCGCCAGGGTGCGTCTGCATGTGCTGGCCTGCAAGACCTGCCCGAACTTCGAACGCCAGTTGCTGACCATGCGCAGCGCCATGCGTCAGTGGCGAAATTATGCCCAGGAAGATCCTCCCCGAGGTGAGTGACCGGCCGCAATGCTGCGCCCTGCAACGGATTCGCGACAAAGCGGCCACACACAATTAATTTGCAATATTTTTTAGTTGGCGCATAATTCGGCCCGTATCACCAAAAATTGGTGGTACTAGTTTGCGGTGATTAGTCAGTTTTCGCGTCTGCTTTAATTCTTCATTAGTTTGTTGATTGCGGTTATCGGACTCCATCGCGTTTTGAGTTATTTTCAGGAGTCCTAGATGGGCAACAAACTTTACGTGGGCAACCTGCCCTATTCCTTCCGCGACGAAGACCTCCAGCAAGCCTTTGCGGCCCATGGCGCAGTCTCCAGTGCCAAAGTCATGATGGAGCGTGACACCGGCCGCTCGAAGGGTTTCGGCTTTGTCGAAATGGGTAGCGAGGCTGAGGCGCAAGCGGCTATCAGCGCCATGAACGGCCAGCAGTACGGTGGCCGTGGCCTGGTTGTCAACGAAGCACGCCCGATGGAGCCACGCCCACCCCGTAGCGGTGGCTTTGGCGGCGGCGGTGGTGGTGGTGGTTACGGCGGCGGCGGCGGTGGTGGTGGCCGCAGCGGCGGCGGCGGCGGTTACGGCGGCGGCGGCGGCGGTGGTCGCAGCGGTGGCGGCGGTTACGGCGGCGGCGGCGGTGGTCGTAGCAGCTACTAAAGCACACCGTACTTCACGGACACCGTGAGGCACGACGAAAAAGGGGCCCGAAAGGCCCTTTTTTTTTGCCAGGGTCGCCAGGCCCTGCCCGTCGCGTCGCATCAGGCTTCGTCCGCGCGGCGCTTGCGTTTCCTGCCGGCAAACAAACTGTCAAACACCTGGTTGGGCAGGATTCGCAGCATCTTGGCAACAACGCCCATTTGCCACGGAATAACCCGGTAACTGGTACCCGCTTCGATTGCAACGAACGCCTTGTCCGCAAAATCGGTGGCGGGCATCAAAAACGGCATTGCATACGGATTTCCCTGGGTCAGCGGCGAATCGACGTATCCGGGACACAGGGTCACCACCTGCACACCACTGGCGCGCATCTCACCACGCAGCGACTCGCAATAGCCGATAACCGCCGCCTTGCTGGCGCAATAGGCCCCATGCCCGGCAAATCCACGGATGCCGTTGACGCTGCCGATGCCAACCAGTACTCCCGTGCCGCGCTTGCGCATGGCGCCGATGAAAGGATGGAAGGTGGCTGCCATCCCGACGTTGTTGACGCAGAACAAGCGCGCCATGACGTCAAGATCGGCGCGGATCGCGGTATCCATGCCCACACTGATGCCGGCGTTGGCGATGACCACGTCTGGCACACCTTGTTGCCGCATGCATTCCTGGCCGGCAGCCACCGCACTGTTGATGTCGGATACGTCGGCCGCATACACCCGGTAGCGGTCCGACTGCAACTGCTCGTCAAGCGCCCATTGCGCCGTCTCCGTTGTGCGGCGGGCAACCAGGGCCAACCCATATCCGGCCTGGTAGAACCGCAACGCCAGGGCCTGTCCGATTCCGCCGGACGCACCGGTGATGAAGACCAGTCTGGCCATGCGGATCTTATGGTTTTCCAGCTGCCGCTTTGTCAGGCCGGATCAGCCCCTTCACCCGGCCCTGCATCACGAATACCTGGTTGAGATTGTCAAAAACCATCGAGTCGCCGACAAAGACGTCATTGCCGCGCCGCAATTGCACCGGCTTGTTGGACGTTACCCGTTCTGTGTCGGTGTTGGCATGCAGGTACTCGCCGCGAAACTCGATGCGTGCCAGCGTATTGCCGGACTTGTCGGGCTGCGCCTCGCGCACCAGCAACGCATTGCCAAACAGCTCCACAACCGTCGTATCGCCGCTGGTCAGCGCCCGGTTGGCGGTGGCCGTTGTCAGTCGACCCTGTTCGTCGAAACTGCGGATGCGGATTCGGTCGATCTCCAGCATGTCGGTATCCGGGAAATGGCGCGCGGCAACACCAAATACTTCGCTCTTGAGCCGACCGGACTCGACAAAGGTGGTAACCGAGAAGTTGTTCATGAAATAGTCGGCTTCATGTCGCACCGGCTTCTCGACCGGCGGCGCAATTGGCTTGGGCGAGTTCTGCACCAGCCAATAGGTACCCAGCCCCATCAACGCCATGACGGTGATCGGCAGGTAAATCGACAGGCGGTCCCAGGCGATCAGCAGCAAACGCATCATGGGCAGGCGTCCCGCAGCTGCTGCGCGTAGCGGCCAGTCGCCATCAACAACAGATCGCAGAAATCGCGCGCCGCTCCTTGACCGCCACGGCGCCGGGTCACCCAATCTACTGCCGCCAGCACTTCGGCATGGGCGTCTGGCGGTGCCGCCGAAACACGGCAGCGCTGGATCAGCGGCAGATCGGGCCAGTCGTCACCGATCACCGCCGCTTGCTCCCAAACCATCTGCAAATCCTGCAACACGGTCTGGGCGACCTGGTGCTTGTCCTTGACACCGCAATACGCGCGCTCGATTCCCAACGCCTTCAATCGCACCCGCAACGGCTTCGAATCGCGGCCGGAGATAACCACCGGAACAATGCCCGACGCGCGCAACAAGCCGATGCCATAACCATCTTGCACATGAAACCGCTTGATCGACTCGCCCGCGCCGGAAAAAAACAGGCCGCCATCGGTCAACACGCCATCCACATCGAAAAACGCTACGCCCACTCCCTGCGCCTTGAGCAGCAGCTGCGGGGAGTGCCGGGCAACGGCCTGCATCAGATGACCTTGGCCCGCATCAGATCGTTGCTGTTCAGGGCGCCGCATAGTGCACCCGCGTCATCGACAACCAGCACACTGGTGATGCGATGGCGTTCCATCAATTGCGCCGCGTCGACGGCCAGCGCCTGGGGCGCCACGGTCTTGGGCGCCATATGCATCACCTCACACGCGGTGACAACACGCAGATCGGCACCTTTTTCCACCAACCGGCGCAGGTCGCCATCGGTGAAGATGCCCAGGACCTGCTGCTGCGGGTCGACGATGGCAACAGCGCCCAGGCCCTTGCGGCTCATCTCGCGCATCACGTCGGCAAGCCCGGCCTGGGGCGCAATGCGCGGCACCGCATCCCCAGTGCGCATCACATCGCGCACATGCGTCAGCAGTTGGCGGCCCAACGCGCCGCCCGGATGCGAGCGCGCAAAATCCTCGGCCTTGAAACCGCGCGCGTTGAGCAGGGCCACGGCCAATGCGTCGCCCATCGCCATCTGCGCCAACGAACTGGCGGTGGGCGCGAGGTTCAGCGGACAGGCTTCCTTTTCGACAGCGCAGTCCAGCACCACGTCCGCATGGCGAGCCAGCGTCGAATCCGGCTTACCCGTCATGGCCACAACCAGTGTCCCCAGGCGCTTGACGAAAGGAATGATCGCGGCAAGTTCATCGGACTCCCCGCTGTTGGAAATGGCCACCAGCAGGTCGTCGCCCTTGATCATGCCCAGGTCGCCATGAATGGCTTCGCCGCTGTGCACGAACAGGGCGGGAGTGCCCGTGGAAGCCAGTGTGGCGGCCATCTTGCGACCGATATGGCCGCTCTTGCCCATGCCCATGACCACTACCCGACCCCGCACGCCAAGCATGGCCTGCACCGCCAAAGCGAATGGCGGCCCAAGCCGTTGCTTGAGGCCGGCGATCGCGCTGATGTCGATGTCGAACGTTTCCCGGGCCATCCGTACGGCCTGCTCCACATCGACGATGGTGGTGGTGGTGGCAGGTTCGGTCATTGCTGGATTTTATAGATGGCCCCGTCGGTTCTCTTGCTAGTATCCAACCATGGGCGCGCTGGAACTCACTTTGGTCTACCTGCTGGCAGCGGTGCTGGGTGTGGTGGTGTGCCGAACGCTCAAACTGCCACCGATGCTGGGTTACCTGGTAGTGGGCGTGGTCATCGGTCCCAATGCGCTCGCTTTGGCGGAAAACTCCGACGCGGTGCGCCACCTGGGCGAGTTCGGCGTGGTGTTCCTGATGTTCGTGATCGGGCTGGAGTTCAACCTGGCCAAGTTGCGCTCGATGCGTACCCATGTGTTTGGCCTGGGCCTGCTCCAGGTGTCGTTGACGATGTTGCTTGGCACCGTCGCGGCGCTGGTGCTGGCCTATTTGCTGCCCCGGTTCTGGGGCATGTCGTGGCAAACCGCGTTGGCCTTGTCCGGCGCATTGGCCATGAGTAGTACCGCGATCGTGGTCAAGCTGATGGTGGAACGACTGGAACTGGAGTCGGAGCACGGCAAGCGGGTGATGGGCGTGTTGCTGTTCCAGGATCTGGCGGTCGTGCCGTTGCTGGTGCTGATTCCTGCACTGGGTGCCGCGGGCGAGAACCTGGCCATCGCACTGACGTTGGCGGCGTTGAAGGCGACGGTGTTGATCACCGTCCTGCTGGTCGGTGGCCAGCATGTGATGCGCTGGTGGCTGACGCTGGTAGCGCGTCGCAAGAGCGAAGAGTTGTTCGTGCTGAACCTGTTGTTGATCACGCTGGGCCTGGCCTGGATGACCGAAGTCGCCGGACTGAGCCTCGCCTTGGGCGCCTTCATCGCGGGCATGCTGATATCCGAGACGGAATACAAACACCAGGTGGAAACCGACATTCGGCCCTTCCACGATGTGCTGTTGGGCCTTTTCTTCATCAGCATCGGCATGTCGCTCGACTGGCGCCTGGTGCTGGAACGCTGGCCACTGGTGCTGTTGCTGATGACGGTGCCGGTGCTGTTCAAGGCGGTGCTGGTGACCTTGTTGGCCAAGGGGCTGGGGTCGTCCTGGGGCATTTCGCTGCGCACCGGCCTGTACCTGGCGCAGGCCGGTGAATTTGGTTTTGTGTTGTTGACACTGGCGCAGCAAAACGCACTGGTGCCGCCGGCACTGCTCAACCCGATCCTGGCCAGCATGGTGCTGTCGATGCTGGCAACGCCGTTCATCATCATGTACAGCAACCGCATCGTGATGAAACTGGTCTCCAGTGATTGGCTGCAGCAGTCGCTGCAGATGACCACCATAGCCCGCAGGTCGATCAACTCCAACAAGCATGTGATCATCTGCGGCTATGGCCGCTGCGGTCAGAATCTGGCCCGCATGCTGGAGGGCGAGGGCATACCTTACATGGCGCTCGACCTGGACCCTGATCGGGTGCGCCAGGCCGCCGCTGCGGGTGACTCGGTGGTGTTTGGCGACGCGGCCCGGCTGCAGGCATTGATGGCCGCTGGCCTGTCACGCGCCAGCGCATTGGTAGTGACCTATGTCGAAATACAGGGCGCGCTCAAGGTACTGGACCACGCGCGCGCTCATGCGCCCCAGGTGCCGGTCATCATCCGCACCCGCGATGACCATGACCTGGAGCGGCTGCAGGCGGCAGGCGCAGCCGAGGTGGTTCCCGAGGCGATCGAAGGCTCACTGATGCTGGCCAGCCATGCACTGGCGCTGGTCGGGGTTCCGATGCGCCGGGTTATCCGCGTGGTTCAGAATCAGCGCGACGCCCGCTACAACCTGTTGCGGGGCTATTTTCATGGCGCCGATGACGATTCGGTTGATGAAATGCACCATGAGCGGCTGGCCACGTTCACGTTGCCGCTGGGCGCCAAGTCGGTTGGCAAGCCTATAGGACACCTGGCCCTGCATGCGCTGGGCGTGCGCGTCGTGAACCTGCGGCGCAACAATGGCCGCTCCCTGATGGCACAAGACGACACCCTGCTGGAAGATGGCGACACGCTGGTGCTGTCTGGCATACCCGAGAACCTGTCCATCGCCGAGCAGAAACTGCTGCAGGCACAATGAGCCGTCCTGCCCCTGCTTGTACAAACATCGACCCGTCCATGCACAGCCTGAGCGTCAACCAGTACCTGCGCAACCATATCCGCACCGTGCCGGACTGGCCGGCACCGGGTGTGCAGTTCCGCGACATCACGCCGTTGTTGCAGCAGGCCAAGGTATTTCGGGTACTGATCGACGCCTTCGTGCACCGTTACATGGATGCGCACAAACGTCCCGACATGGTCGCAGGCCTGGACGCACGCGGGTTCATTCTTGGCTCGGTGGTGGCCTACGAGCTTAACGTCGGGTTCGTGCCCATCCGCAAGAAGGGCAAGCTGCCATTCACCACGGTAGAAGAAACCTACGAACTCGAATACGGCAGCGCTACGGTGGAGTTGCACACCGACGCCGTCAAAAAGGGCGATCGGGTACTGTTGATCGACGACCTGATCGCCACTGGCGGCACCATGATGGCTGGCAAGAAGCTGCTCGAGAAACTGGGAGCCACCGTGATGGAGGGTGCTGCCATCGTGGACCTGCCCGAACTGGGCGGGTCGACGAAATTGCGCGCCAGCGGGCTGGAGTTGTTTACGCTGATCGACTTCGCCGGGCACTGAGAGTGCCCCCAGCCCTGGCTGCGCCAGGCCCCCCAAGGGGGTGCCAGAAAACTTGGGAGCGGCCCGGCGTTTTCTTGTGAGCGCCCCCAGCCCTGGCTGCGCCAGGCCCCCCAAGGGGGTGCCAGAAAACTTGGGAGCGGCCCGGCGTTTTCTTGTGAGCGTTTTTGCTCAGGTAACGGCTATCCGCCTGCGATTGCTCACCAGCCGGCGCGCCATGATGGCACCCAACGCCATCGCCAAGGAAAGCGCCACCGTGGGCTGGCGATTGGCCAGTTCGGAGAAGCGCATCGGACTCAGGGTCCACAGCCGGCAGGCGCTACCCGCCTGGACCGTCGCACTGCGCGCCATGCGCGAGAAAAAGCCACCCTCTCCCACGACGGAGCCGGCACCCACGGCGGCCAGCCGGATCTTGCCGGTCGCATCCTCGAAATGCACCGTCAACATACCGGACTCCACGAAGTACAGCGTGCGGTCCTCGGCGCCCTGCGAGATCAGGATTCGGCCTGCCGCAATGTCCATCGGCTGCATGTAGGCGGCCAGGACGTCCCACTGCGCGGAGCTGAGTGCGCTGGCAAGCGTCGAATCAGTTGTGTCGCCGGCAATGGCCTTGAGCAGGACCTTTATGTCCGCCTTGGCATAGGGAGCAGGGGCAGGGGCTGTACTCATGTCACATCAGTAGTTGATTCTGGCCGACGCTGCCAGCTTACATGCGCCTTTGGCGTGGCGCGGTTGTGGCCACTTATTTGCCGATACAGAAACGTGAAAATATGACGCCCAGCAGATCCTCGGCGCCAAAAGTCCCGGTAATTTCACCCAGCGCATTTTGCGCCAAGCGCAGCTCTTCCGCCACCAGGTCCAGCGCCGGCGTATCACCACGCAACTGCACCATCGCAGCAGCCATGTGCTGCCCCACCCGCTGCAACGCCTGCAGATGCCGCTCGCGGGCCATGAACACACCCTCGGGTACAGCGTTCCAGCCGGCCAACTCCAGCAGCCTTTGACGCAGGTGTTGCAAGCCGTCACCCGACCGGACCGACAAACGCACCGACCGGTCGCCGACCGCGGGTGCCGGCAACAGGCAAAGGTCGGTCTTGTTCCAGACATCGATTACGGGGACTTGTGTTGGCAGGCGCTCGGCGAGCGTTGCAGCAATCTGGGCGTCTGCCTGCGCATACCGAGCCTGCTCCAGGTCTTTGCCTGGCCCGGACCCGCCAGCGGCCATGCGGCTCAGGTCATGCAGAAACAATACGACATCGGCGCCAGCGATCTCGCCCCATGCACGCGCAACACCCATCTGTTCGACTTCATCGCTGCTGTCGCGCAATCCCGCCGTGTCGATCACATGCAGCGGTACACCCTCGATCTGTACGGTCTGCTGGATCTTGTCGCGGGTGGTGCCAGCGAACGACGACACGATGGCCAGCTCGGCACCAGCCAGTGCGTTGAGCAAGGACGACTTGCCGGCGTTGGGCTGACCGGCGATCACCACCTTGATGCCCTCGCGCAGCAACACACCCTGGCGCGCGGTGCTCCCGATGGTGTCAAGGGCAGCAACCACGCGGCCCAGGCGGCCCCCGACGTCGGCACGGTGCAGGATGTCGATCTCCTCTTCCGGAAAATCGAGCGTTGCCTCGATCAACATGCGTATATCGGTCAATGCGTCGAGCACGCCATGGATCGCGGCCGAGAAGTCGCCCGACAAGGAGCGCACCGCGCTGCGCGCCGCCGTCTCGGTGCTGGCATCGATCAGATCGGCTACCGCCTCGGCTTGCGCCAGGTCCATCTTGTCATTGAGAAAGGCCCGCTGCGTGAATTCACCGGGTTGCGCCATACGCAATCCGATCGGCCTGCCTGCCTGCAGGCAACGCGCCAGCAACATCTGCAGCACCACGGTACCACCGTGGGCCTGCAGTTCCAGCACATCCTCGCCGGTGAACGAGTGCGGCGCCGGGAAATGCAGCGCCAAGCCATGGTCGATGGCCGCGCCGGACGCATCGAGAAACGGCAGGTAGGTCGCTTCGCGCGCGCGCAGCGGCCGCCCGCACAACGCGGTCGTGATGGACGCGATGTCCTGGCCCGAGATGCGCACGATGCCGACGGCTCCACGACCCGGTGCGGTCGCTATCGCAACGATGGGGTCGGGCCGGTGCGGCAGCATGGAGGTTCAGCCCGCGCCAGGGCGGACCTGCGGTGTCAGAATTTGGGCAGATTGAACTGCGGCGGAACGCCCATGCGCGTGTTGATGACCCATTGCTGCGCGATCGACAACACGTTATTGGTGATCCAGTACAGAACCAGCCCGGCCGGGAAGAAGAAGAACATGACCGAGAAGATCAGCGGCATGAACCACATCAATTTGGCTTGCATCGGGTCCGGCGGCGCGGGATTGAGCGCCGTCTGCAAGAGCGTGGTCAAAGTCATGACGATCGGCAGGATGAAATAAGGGTCTGGCGACGACAGGTCATGGATCCACAGGGCCCAGGGCGCATGGCGCATCTCGACACTGGACAACAATACCCAGTACAAGGCGATAAAGACCGGAATCTGGACCATGATCGGGAAACAGCCCCCCATCGGATTGACCTTTTCCTCACGGTATATCTTCATCATCTCCTGCTGCATCTGCTGCGGGTTCTCCTTGAGTCGCTCCCGCATTTCCGTTACACGCGGACTGATCGCCTTCATCTTGGCCATGCTGCTGTAGGCCTTGGCATTGAGCCAATAGAACGCGATCTTGAGCAACAACACCAATCCCATGATGGACCAGCCCCAGTTGCCAAGGATGCTGTGGATCTGGTCGAGCAGCCAGTACAGGGGTTTGGCCAGGATCGTGAGCCAACCATAGTCCTTGACCAGTTCCAGGCCGGGTGCCAGTGCCTCCAACACCTTTTCTTCCTGCGGGCCGACGAACAGCCTGGCATCGACGGTCTTGGTGGCGCCCGGCCCGATCGGCTCCAGCGGCGCGATCATGGTTGCGCGGTAGCAGCAATCGGGCACCGGCGAGCCGATGTCCACCGCGTCCATCGATATGCTGCGGTTCACGCCATCGGGCAACAACCACGCGCTGGCGAAGTAGTGCTGGACCATCGCTATATACCCATTGGAAGCGCTACGCTCGAAATCGGTCTTGTTCTTCTTGATGTCGCCGAAATCGACTTTCTGGAATTTTTTCGCCTCGGTATATACCGCAGGGCCGGTGAAAGTGAAGTAGAACGACGACTCGCCCGCCGGCTTGTTGCCGTCGCGCACCAGTTGCAGATACAGCTGCGGGGTAATCGGGTTGCTGCCGCCGTTGGTGACAGCATGGCTGACCGCCATGTCGTAGGCACCGCGCCGCAGCGTATAGGTCTTGACCAGCGCCGCACCACCAACCGGTGGCGAAGTGAAGGTGACGACCAGGTCCTTTTCGCCGGCGGCGAGATCACGCGCACCACTGACGGTCATCGCCGTCTTGTGGGTGGGATATTCCACGCCCGCGGCGCTGCCGATCAGCCCGGATTGCGCAAGATAGACGCGATCCCGGGATTCGTCCATCAGCACGAATTGCTTGGTTTGGTCAGCCGTATCCTTGTGTTTGAGGAACTTGGTGCGAACCAGTGATCCCCCAAGGGTGTCGAACGTCAATTCCAGCACATCGGTGCGGACAACGACTTTGTCTCCCTGCGGCCCGGAGCCGCCAGCTACCGGCGCGACCGCGGGCACTGCCGCAGCGGTCGTGGTGGCAACACCTGCGACCGAGCTTGGCACGGCATTGTTGCCGCTTGCAACCGGTGCCGGAACAGCGCCGGGCACGCCACCGGTGCCCGAGGCGGGCGCCATCGCGGCGGGCTTGGGCGGAGAGGGCAGGAAGGTTGCGGGGTTGCCGTTATGCAGTTGCCACTTGTCCCATAGCAGAACCATGGAGAAACCAAAGATCACCCACAAGATCGTGCGGCGGATATCGTTCATAAGTCTTTCTTGTGAGGGTTAGACGCGATCAAGCCGTAAAACAGTCTTGGAGCGACTTCGGGGACCGGATCGCAACCACCATCGCACCAGGGGTGGCAGCGCACCAAGCGCGCCAATGTCAAATAACTGCCAGCGGCAGCACCATGGCGGTCCAGCGCCTGCAGCGCATATGCCGAGCAACTGGGATCGAACCGGCAGGTACTGCCCAGCCACGGGCTGAGCAGCAAGCGATAGGCTCGTACGCACGCCATCAGAATGACCTTGCTCATGGCGCCCTGCCCGATACCGATCGCACCTGGCCTTTGCTCGACCGCGCATGGGCATACAACTGCACCAGTTCCTCCCGAACATGGCTCTTGAGTGCCACCGAGGTTGCACTGGCAAACTGCAGTCGATCGAAACCGGTGCGAAGCCGCACCACATAGGCGGCACTCGGCAATAGGGGCATAAATTGTGCCCCCGCACTGAAAATCTGGCGCTTGATCATGTTTCGTGTTACCGCCCGTTTGGCCCAGCGCTTGGGAACCACAGCGCCGAGAAAGGCGTTGTATGGCAGCGTCGGCCGTGTCGATGCAGCGCAAGGCGGTTGGTCTACTACCAGGGTGGTCGGACGTAGTCCGACATCGATCAAACCACACCGGTGCAATACAAAATGCGCCGTGCTGGCTATTCGTTGGCCAGCTAACACCGCCTGGAACTGGCTACGCGTCTTGAGGCGCTGCACGACGCCGCAGACGTCAGCCGTTGTCAGATCATCGGGCGCCGACTACACCGCCAGGCGTTTGCGACCTTTTGCGCGGCGGGCGTTGATGACCGCCCTGCCGCCACGGGTCTTCATGCGGATCAGGAAGCCATGGGTGCGCGCCCGGCGGATTTTGGAAGGTTGGTAAGTGCGTTTCATATCGATGATCCTATTGTGGCAGGGCTGAAATTGCGGCCTGAAGACGGCAGCCTGGTGGCTGCAGCCATTTCCGACCCTTTCCGACCCTTTTCGACCGTTTCCGTCCGTTTCCGACGGCAGCCCTGTTCAGACCGCGGCCTCATTCTTACGGGCCTGCGGCTGACTTGCAGCCCGGTTTCCAGGTAACCCGCGATTATCACCAATTTTCTCAACGCCGGCAAGCGATTGCGTGCCATTCAATGCCTGACACTGGAACCTGCAGACAACCGGCGACAGATGTCGCCAAGCTTGTGGATAAATTCTTGATAATCTACAATCCCGTGTCGCCGTACGCGGCAAATATCCACAGAAAAGAACAACAAAGATGACAGAGGGGCAACGGGCGGCGCGCGCCGCTGGCGAGCGGCTTGAGGCCATACAGGATGTATGGCAGGCCTGCATCGAACAACTGGCGCAGGAATTGCCGGAGCAACAGTTCAACACCTGGATAAAGCCATTGTCGGCCGTCGTTGCCGCAGATCTGTCCAAGGTGACGGTCTATGTCGGAAACCGATTCAAACTCGACTGGATTCGCGCTCAATATAGTGCCCGGATTGCCGCCACTCTGGAGAAAATCCTGGGTCAGGCCATGTCACTCGAGTTAGCGCTTGCTCCTCGCGAACCGCAATCCAAGAGTGTGTTTGTTCCGTCTCCCGTCGGAAAGAGTGCGATTGACGAACCGGTCGACCTGGGCGAGGATGCAACACCTTCAGGCCTGCGCAACCGACTCAATTCGGTACTGAGTTTTGACACCCTGGTCGAAGGCTCGGCCAACCGCATGGCGCGGGCGGCTGCCATGCATGTATCCGACATGCCCGGGCATCTGTACAACCCGCTTTTCATTTACGGTGGCGTGGGTCTGGGCAAGACCCACCTGATGCACGCGATCGGCAATCGGCTGTTGGTGAACAAGCCCTCAGCCAGGGTTCTATACATCCATGCGGAGCAGTTTGTATCGGATGTGGTCAAGGCGTACCAGCGCAAGACGTTCGACGGGTTCAAGGACCATTACCATTCGCTCGATCTGCTACTGATCGATGACGTTCAGTTCTTTGCCAACAAGGAACGGACGCAGGAGGAGTTCTTCAATGCGTTCGAGGCCTTGTTGGCCAAGAAATCGCATATCGTCATGACGAGCGACACTTATCCCAAGGGCCTCACCGATATCCACGAACGACTGGTATCGCGTTTCGATTCGGGCCTCACGGTGGCCATTGAGCCGCCAGAATTGGAGATGCGGGTCGCCATCCTGATCAACAAGGCACGGGCTGAATCATCCGAAATGCCGGAAGAGGTTGCCTTCTTCGTTGCGAAAAACGTGCGTTCCAACGTGCGCGAACTCGAGGGCGCGCTGCGCAAGATACTGGCCTATTCACGGTTCAACCAAAAGGATATATCCATTGCGCTCGCGCGCGAGGCATTGCGCGATCTGCTATCGATCCAGAACCGGCAGATATCGGTTGAGAACATCCAGAAAACGGTCGCCGATTATTACAAGATCAAAGTCGCAGACATGTATTCCAAGAAACGGCCGGCCAGCATTGCCAGACCGCGCCAGATTGCGATGTACCTGGCCAAGGAACTGACCCAGAAGAGCCTGCCTGAAATTGGCGAGCTGTTCGGCGGGCGCGACCATACGACTGTGTTGCACGCCGTGCGCAAGATTGGCGCTGAGCGGCAGCAACTGACCGAACTCAATCAACAACTGCATGTGCTTGAGCAGACGCTCAAGGGCTGATCCGACCCTATCTGGCATGTACCGAATGACCGCCATCGCAAAGCTGGGGATAGATCGCGCACAAGTCGGCGGTTATCCACAGCAAAGTGCATTGCCGTCAAGTTGTACCCAATCGGGGTACACCACGGAAGCAGACTTGCCCACACCCATACAGTCGTTCCAAGTGCTTGATAAAAAAAGGGAAAATGCGCCTGTCCACAGTCAGGACCGACCCTTAGCTACTACTACTACTTGAATCTATATATAAATTGAAGAAGAGGCTGACATGATCGTAATAAAAACAGCGCAGGAAAAATTGCTGTCGGTGCTGCAGTCGGTTTCGGGCATTGTGGAGCGCCGTCACACCCTGCCTATCCTGGCCAATGTGCTGATCCGCAAGACCGACGGGGCGTTGCAGTTCACCACCAGTGATCTGGAGATCCAGATTCGCACGTCGGCCGAACTGGGTGGCGATGGAGGCAATTTCACGACCACGATCGGCGCGCGCAAGTTGATCGACATCCTGCGCACCATGCCAGCCGATCAGACCGTGGTGCTCGAGTCCAGTCAGAACAAGATGATTCTCAAGGGCGGCAAGAGCAAGTTCACGCTGCAGACCATGCCGGCCGAGGACTTCCCCCTGGTGCAGGAGTCGCCCGGATTCGGTCCGGTGTTCAGCGTACCGCAGAAAACTCTGAAGGACCTTTTGGGCCAGGTTGCGTTTGCGATGGCCGTACACGACATCCGGTATTACCTCAACGGCATCCTGTTCGTGGCAGAAGGCAGGCAACTGAGTCTGGTCGCGACCGATGGACACAGGCTTGCCTATGCGTCGGTGATGCTGGAGATCGAGGTACCTCGCCAGGAGGTAATCCTGCCGCGCAAGACGGTCATCGAACTGCAGCGCCTGCTCAGTGATGCGGATGGGGCGATCCAGATGCAGTTCGCGTTGAACCAGGCCAGGTTCGATTTTGGCGGCATGGAGTTCGTCACCAAGCTGGTCGAGGGCAAGTTCCCGGACTACAACCGCGTGATTCCCAAGAACCACAAGAACAGTATTACGATGGGTCGGCAGGCCTTGCTGGCCACCTTGCAACGCACGGCGATCCTTACCAGCGACAAGTTCAAAGGCGTGCGGCTGAACATCGATCCTGGAAGCCTGCGTGTCGCATCCAACAATGCGGAGCAGGAAGAGGCGATCGACGAACTCGATATCGATTACGCGGGCGATAGCATCGAGATCGGATTCAACGTGACCTATCTGATCGATGCTTTGAGCAACATGAGCCAGGAAATGGTCAAGCTCGAATTGTCGGACGGCAACAGTTCCGCGTTGTTCACGATTCCAGACAACACCTCGTTCAAGTACGTGGTTATGCCGATGCGTATCTGACGCGGATTCGGCGCAGAAATCCATGCACAAACCCGCGTCCCATGCGGGTTTGGTGTTTTCCAGCGTGATAAGAATTGTTCTAGTAAAGCCCGACATGACTGAAGACAACAAGCCGGATTCACAGGCAGGTACCAACCCGGCGACGGGCGACAACAAAGCGGTGGAGAGTTCCAACTACCAACCAACGATCGACAGCAACCAACTGGGCGCGTCTGCGGCCTACGGCGAAGGCGCGATCCAGATCCTGGAAGGCTTGGAGGCGGTGCGCAAGCGTCCAGGCATGTACATCGGCGACACCTCCGATGGCACCGGGTTGCATCACCTGGTGTTCGAGGTGGTGGACAACTCCATCGACGAATCACTCGCCGGCCATTGCGACGACATCCTGGTCACCATCCATTCGGACAATTCGGTCAGCGTGGTGGACAACGGCCGCGGCATCCCGACCGGCGTCAAGATGGACGACAAGCATGAGCCCAAGCGTTCAGCGGCCGAGATCGCGTTGACCGAACTGCATGCGGGCGGCAAGTTCAACCAGAACAGCTACAAGGTGTCGGGTGGCCTGCACGGTGTGGGCGTGAGTTGCGTCAATGCGCTGAGCAAGATGCTGCGCCTGACAGTGCGTCGCGACCGCAAGGTGCATGTGCTGGAGTTTTCCAAGGGCTTTGTGCAAAACCGCATCGTCGAGACCATTGAGGGTGTGGAGGTCTCGCCGATGAGGGTGATCGGCGAGACCGAGAAACGCGGCACCGAAGTGCATTTCTTGCCAGATCTGGAAATATTCCAGGCCAATTCGGACTTCCACTATGAAATTCTCAGCAAGCGACTGCGCGAACTGAGCTTCCTGAACAACGGCGTGCGGATCCGGCTCAAGGACGAGCGCTCCGGCAAGGAAGACGATTTTTCCGGCGCCGGTGGCGTGCGCGGATTTGTCGATTTCATCAACAAGGGAAAGACCATCCTGAACCCGAACGTGTTCCATGCCATGGGCGATCGGCAGAGCGACCAGAACACGAATATCGGTGTTGAAGTAGCGATGCAATGGAACAGCGGCTACAACGAGCAGGTGCTGTGCTTCACCAACAACATTCCCCAGCGCGATGGCGGCACCCATCTGACCGGTCTGCGTGCCGCGATGACGCGCGTCATCAACAAGTACATCGACGATAGCGACCTGGCCAAGAAGGCCAAGGTCGAGGTCACCGGGGACGACATGCGCGAAGGCCTGTGCTGTGTGCTCAGCGTGAAGGTGCCGGAACCCAAGTTCAGCAGCCAGACCAAGGACAAACTGGTCAGCAGCGAGGTGCGCGGCCCGGTCGAGGATATCGTCAGCAAGCTGCTCAACGACTACCTGCAGGAGCGCCCGGCCGATGCCAAGATCATCGTGGGCAAGATCATCGAGGCGGCGCGTGCGCGCGAAGCCGCACGCAAGGCGCGCGACATGACGCGGCGCAAAGGCGTGCTGGACGGCATGGGCTTGCCCGGCAAACTGGCCGATTGCCAGGAGAAGGATCCGGCGCTGTGCGAGATCTACATCGTCGAGGGTGATTCCGCTGGTGGGTCGGCCAAGCAGGGACGCGATCGCAAGTTCCAGGCGATCCTGCCACTGCGCGGCAAGATCCTCAACGTCGAGAAGGCGCGGTACGAAAAACTGTTGACCAGCAACGAGATCCTGACCTTGATCACGGCTTTGGGAACGGGCATTGGCAAGGCCGGTGGCAGCACGGGCAATGACGATTTCAACGTGGCCAAGCTGCGCTACCACCGCATCATCATCATGACTGATGCGGACGTTGACGGCGCGCATATTCGCACCCTGCTGCTGACATTTTTCTACCGCCAGATGCCGGAGCTGGTTGAGCGCGGCCACATCTACATTGCCCAGCCGCCGCTGTACAAAGTCAAGGCCGGCAAAGAAGAGCAGTACCTGAAAGACACGGGCGCGCTCGACACCTTCTTGCTGCGCATTGCGCTCAAAGACGCATCGGTGCAAACCGGTGCAGAAGGCAGTGTCGTGCTTTCGGGCGACACGCTGGGCGAGCTGGCGCGCAAGCACCAGCTGGCTGAATCTGTCATTGCCCGCCTGCGCGGATTTATGGATGCGGAGGCGTTAAAAGCCATTGCCGATGGCGTGCATTTGAATCTGGACACCGTGGCAGATGCTGAAATTGCAGCTGCAGCGTTGCAAGAATTCTTGCCCACGGCTGAAGTCGCAGGCGAGTTTGATGTGCGCACTGACAAGCCGATCTTGCGCATCAGCCGTCGCCACCACGGCAATGTGAAAAGCAGCGTGCTGACGCAGGACTTCGTGTACGGCGCTGACTACGCCATGCTGGCCGATGCCGCGGCCACCTTCAAAGACCTGATCAGTGATGGCGCAAAAGTCATGCGCGGTGAGGGCGAGCGCCAGAAAGAAGAAAAAGTCAGCGACTTCCGCCAGGCCATGAAGTGGCTGGTCGGCCAGGCTGAAAACGCCACGTCCCGCCAGCGCTACAAGGGTCTGGGCGAGATGAACCCAGCCCAGCTGTGGGAAACCACCATGGACCCCACCGTGCGCCGCCTGCTGCGCGTGCAGATTGACGACGCTATTGAGGCTGACCGCGTGTTCACGATGCTGATGGGCGATGAGGTCGAGCCGCGCCGTATCTTCATTGAAACCAATGCGCTGCGTGCTGCGAATATTGACACTTGAAACTCGACACTTGGAAGCTGGAAACTTAGAGGAGCGCTTGACGTAATTTATACGTTTAACGTTTAAAATACGTTCGACTAACGTTAACACTTCACATTGACCATGCAAAACCTGACGCAAGCCCAGTTTCAAACCGCCTTTGCGCTTGGCGCCGTCCAGTCTGTAGAAATACAACCACAAGGCGCGCAATTTGCTGTGAAGTTTATGACTCTCAAGGGCGATGCTGTGCTGGTGCAGGCGCGCAAGACACAGCCCAGGCTGTTTGGCACGGTCGACAGCGCTTTAAAGGTGCTGCACAAACTGG
>JAYUQC010000212.1:0-23440 GCA_043759735.1 Rhodoferax sp. | reverse complement strand
GGGCAGCTCTATTTGAATCGTCGTCATCGTCAGGCTCCTTGTTCACCCACCCCGACAATCGGTTCGCTTCACTATACGGCAAGCACCTGTGGGCAGAGGCTGGGAACGAGACTGCCGGCATCGCCTCACATCTTGATCATCACGTGCCGCGCCACCGTGTAATCCTCCAGCGCGTACATGCTCAGGTCCTTGCCGTAGCCCGATGACTTCATGCCGCCGTGCGGCATTTCGTTGACCAGCATGAAGTGGGTGTTGATCCAGGTGCAGCCGTACTGCAACTGCTTGGCCACGCGCATCGCGCGGCCCACGTCCTGGGTCCAGACGCTGGAGGCCAGGCCGTATTCCGAATCGTTGGCCCAGCGCACCATCTGGTCGGTGTCGTTGAACCGCGTGACGGACACGACCGGTCCGAACACCTCGCGTTGCACGATCTCGTCTTCCTGGCGCGCACCGGCGATCACCGTGGGCTCGTAAAAAAAGCCGGCGCCCGGCCGCAGCTTGCCACCGGTGGTGACCTCCATGTGGCCGGCCATCTGGGCCCGCTCGACAAAGCTGGCGACCCGGTTGCGCTGGCGGTCCGAGATCAGCGGGCCGAGTTCGACGCCGTCTTCGTCCTGGGTTCCCATCTTCAGGCTGGCGGCGGCGGCACTGAGCTCGGCGACCAGTTTGTCGTAGATTCGGGCCCCGGCGTAGACGCGGCAGGCCGCCGTGCAGTCCTGGCCCGCGTTGTAGTAGCCGAAGGTGCGCAGCCCCTCGACAACGGCGGCCAGGTCGGCATCGTCGAACACAATCACCGGCGCCTTGCCGCCAAGCTCGAGATGGGTGCGCTTGAGCGTAGCCGACGCCGCCTGCAGGATGCGACGGCCAGTGGCCACGTCGCCGGTGACCGACACCATGCGCACCTGTGGATGTTCGACCAGGCACTGGCCGACGCTGGCGCCACGGCCACATACGACATTGAGCACGCCCTTGGGCACAATGTCGATCGCCAGCCGCGCCAGCAACAGCGCGGTCAGCGGCGTTTGCTCGCTGGGCTTGAGAACGACCGTGTTGCCGCCCGCCAGCGCGGGCGCGATCTTCCAGGCGGCCATCATCAGCGGGTAATTCCACGGTGCGATCGACGCAACAACACCGATCGGATCGCGCCGGATCATGCTGGTGTGGCCGGCCAGGTACTCGCCCGCGATCGAGCCGGTCATGCAGCGGGCGGCGCCGGCAAAATAGCGGAAACAGTCGGCGATCGCCGGTATCTCGTCGCCCAGGGCCCGCGCGTGGGGCTTGCCGCAGTTGAGCGATTCGAGCCGCGCAAACTGTTTGGCATGGCCCTCGATCGCGTCGGCCAGCCGCAGCAGCATGCCGGCGCGTTCGCCCGGAGTGGTCTGTGACCAGGTCTCGAAGGCACGACCGGCCGCCAGGACGGCGCGATGCACCTGCTCCTGTGAGGCTTCGGGAACGACGCACAGCACTTCGCCCGTTGCGGGGTTGAGAATGGCCTCGTCGGGCCCTTCGCCCTTGACCAGTTGGTGGTCGATCAGCAGTTCGGTCGGCAGCGGTATGTCGGATGCGGTAGGTTGGTTCATGCTCGTCACTCCTTGGGTCGGTTGCTGGCGGTACGGTGTTCGGTGGTTCGAGGGGTTCAGCGGCTGTGGCTGTCCTCGTTGGAGCGGGTCAGCCAATAGGCCGCCACGATGGGCACGAAGGTCAGCCCGATGATGATCACCGCGACCACATTGGTGACCGGTCGCTGGCGCGGCCGGATCAGCTCCTGGAACATCCAGATCGGCAGCGTGGTCTGTTGACCGGCGGTGAACGTGGTCACGATCACTTCGTCGAAACTCAACGCGAACGCCAGCAGACCGCCGGCCAGCATGGCGCTTGCGAGCTGCGGCAGCAGCACATGACGAAAGGTCTGGAACGCGTTCGCGCCCAGGTCCATCGATGCTTCCAGCAGCGACGGACTGACACGCCGCAGCCGGGCCACGACGTTGTTGTAGACCACCACCACGCAGAACGTGGCGTGTCCGATCACGATGGTCCAGAAACTGAAGGGTATGTCCAGCGCGTGATAGGCCGAGCGCAGCGCGATGCCGGTGATCACACCGGGCAGGGCGATCGGCAGGATCAGCAGCAGGTTGACGACCTCGCGGCCGAAGAACCGGGTGCGTGCCAGCGCGCCGGCTGCCAGCGTGCCCAGCACCAGGGCAATTCCGGTCGCCCAGGACGCCACCTGGAACGACAGCGCCATCGCGTCCCAGACATCCTGGCGTTCCATCGCCACCGCAAACCATCGGGTGGTGAGGCCCGGTGGTGGAAAGATATAGCTCTTGTCCTCGCTGCTGAACGCGTACAGGATGATCAGCGCCAGCGGAATGTGCAGGAACAGCACGCCACCCCAGGCGGCGACCTGCAGGCCCACGGAGGCGCCGCGCGCTGGCTTGGACGATGGGGCGGTGCTAAAGCGCATCGAAGGCTCCCTTGCGTTTGGCCAGCCACAGGTAGACGCCGATGATCGCGATCGGCACCAGCGAGAACGCCGCTGCGAACGGCAAGTTGCCCGCGACCCCCTGCTGGCGGTAGACCACCTGCCCGATGTACTGGGTGGAATTGCCGATGATCTGCGGAATGATGTAGTCGCCCAGCGTCAGCGAGAACGAGAAGATCGACCCGGCGGCGATGCCCGGCATGGCCAGCGGCAGGATGACCTTGCGCAAGGTCTGGGCTGGCGTTGCGCCCAGGTCGCCCGAGGCCTCCAGATAGGAGCCCGGAATGCGCTCGATGGCCGCCTGAATCGGCAGGATCATGAACGGCAGCCACATATAGACAAACACGATGAAGGTGCCCATCGGGGAGAAACTCAGCGAGCTGCCGCCGACAACCGGCAAGCCGAGCAGACCGTCCAGCAGCCATAGCAGGTGCAACTCCCCGGCAACCCAGGAAATCGCGCCCTCCTTGGCCAGCAGCAGCTTCCAGGCGTAGACGCGCACCAGGTAACTGGACCACAGCGGCAACATGACGGCGACAAACAAGATGGCTTTCTGGGCGCCGCGCGCGTGCCGGGCCATGTAGTAGGCGATCGGAAAGCCGATCACACTGCAGGCCAGCGTGACCGCGATCGCCATCAGCGTGCTGCGCAGCGCCACGTCCAGGTTGGTGGGCGTAAAGATCTCGACGAAATTGCGCAGGCCCGGGTCGCGCACGACCTGTCCGGTGAAATCGTCGAGCCGGAAAAAGCTGTTTGCCAGCAGGCTGAACAACGAGCCGAGGTAGATGACGCCGAACCACAGCAGGGGCGGCGCCAGCAGTACGGCCAGCAGCAGGCCGCGGCGCGTGTACAGCAGCGTCGACAAGCGGTCGGCCAGCGTGCCGGGCGCGCTCAGCGTGGCTTGAGTGGCGGTCATGGCGGCGTCGGATCGTCGTCGATCGGGTGGATCGCCGCATCGGCCCAGGATAGATGGGCCGCATCGCCGACCTGCGCCATACGCGGATTGCCCCGCACCGGAACGTCGACCTGCAATGCCGCGCCGTCGTGCGGCAACTGCACCCGCACGCGCGAGAACGAGCCGAAGAACTGCACCTCCTGCACGATGCCGCTGGCCCGCACCGCCGCACGATCGGTGGGTTCGGTGCCCCATTGCAGCGTGATCTGCTCGGGCCGGATCATGATCGCGGGTGCCGTGCCGAATCTCAGCGCATGTTGGCCCCGCAGCACATTGGTGGCGCCAACAAACTCCGCCACGAACCGGGTCTGGGGCCGGTTGTACAGATCGGCGGGCGACGCAATCTGCTCGATGCGCCCGTTGTTGAACACGCCGATGCGGTCGCTCATCGACAAGGCCTCATGCTGGTCATGCGTGACGAAGATGAAGGTGATGCCCAATTTGCGCTGCAGACTCTTGAGTTCGCTCTGCAACTGTTCGCGCAGCTTGAGATCCAGCGCACCGAGCGGCTCGTCGAGCAGCAGCACCTTGGGCTCGCTGATCAAGGCCCTGGCCAGCGCCACCCGCTGGCGCTGCCCGCCCGACAGCTGGACCGGCTTGCGCTGCGCCACATCGGGCAATTGAACGGTCTCCAGCAATGCGTGCGCGCGCCGCTCGCGCTGGGTGCGATCGACGCCGCGCACCATCAGTGCATAGGCGACGTTGTCCAGTATGGACATGTGCGGAAACAGCGCATAGTCCTGGAACACCGTGTTGACCGGACGCGCGTAGGGCGGGTGGCGGCTCATGTCGACGCCGTCGATCATGATGCTGCCGCTGGTGGGCAGCGTGAAGCCGCCGATCATGCGCAGGCAGGTGGTCTTGCCCGACCCCGATGGTCCCAGCAGGGTGAAGAACTCACCCGGTTCGACCTCCAGCGAGACCCGATCGACCGCCAGCACCGGCTTTTTGTTGCCGGATCGGAACAGGCACGATACCTCGTGCAGGGCGACGGCTGCGGTCATCGAACGGACGTGTCATGCAACGTCGGAGCCGCTTTCTGGAACGCGGGGCTGACCGACCCGGGTTCAGCCAGCCAGCCGGGTTCAGCGCCCGCCAAGGATCGCGATGTAGTCAGAGGCCCACTTGTGGTACGGCACACACTTGTTGTCCTGGGTCTTGCATTGGCTGGTCGGCGTCTTCCAGAACGAGATGCGCTCGAAGTCCTTGAAGCCCTGACGGTCGCAACCGGCATCACCCAGCAGCTTGTTGCCCTTGCAGGCGGCGGGCACGGCCGGCACAGAGCCAAACCAGGCCGACAGGTCGCCCTGCAGCTTGGGATTGAGCGAATGTTCCAGCCACATATAGGCGCAGTTCGGATGCTTGGCCTCGGCATGCAGCATCGTCGAGTCGGCCCAGCCGGTGGCACCCTCGACCGGCACGACGGTTGCGACGGGCACCTTCTTGGAGCCCAGGATGTTGGCCTGGAATTGCCAGCTGCCTGATGCAACCACGCCCTCATTGGTGAAGTCGTCGATCTGCACGAACGCATCGTGCCAGTATTTGCCGACCAGTTTGCGCTGGCCGCGCAGCAGGTCCAGCGCGGCCTTGTACTGGGCCTCGTTGAGCTCGTACGGGTCCTTGATGCCCAGCGCGGGGTTTTTCTTCATCAGGTACAGCGCCGCATCGGCGATATGGATCGCACCGTCGAACGCCTGCACCCGGCCCTTGTTGCTCTTGCCGTCCGGAAGATTCTGCTCTTCGAACACCACACTCCAGCTGGTTGGCTTCTTGTCGCCAAAAACCTTGGTGTTGTACATCAGGATGTTCCAGCCCCATTGGTACGGCACGCCATAGTGGGTGTTGTTCTCGAAATGCCATGGCGCCTTTTGCAGCCGCGGATCGACGTTCTTGTAGCTGGGGATCAGGCCCACGTTGATGGGCTGGACTCGCTTGCCGCGGATCAGGCGGGTGCTGGCATCGCCCGACGCGGTCACCAGGTCGAAGCCGCCCTCGTTCATCAGCGCCACCATCTCGTCGGACGTGCCGGCGGTCTTGACGTTGACCTTGCAGCCGCTGGCTTTCTCGAAATCGGTCACCCAATCGAAGGCCTTGTCGGTCGCGCCGCGCTCGATGTAGCCCGCCCAGGCCACGATATCGACCTGGCCCTCACCCTTGCCCACCTTTTGCAGGGCTTTTTGCGCCAGGCTGGCGCTGCCAAAAGCCGCGATGCCGATCGCGATCGTCGCAAGTTTCAGGAATTTCATCGTGGTACTCCATTGGGGTTGATTGAAATCCGGCAGGCGCTCGCCTGTGCCGAATGCTCCGGGTGGCCGCCAATATAGGCTTGACGGACATTGGCGGGAAGTTCAATATTCGATGCTCTATCTATCTAGAAAATAGATAGTCAGGGAAAACCCGAATGTTTTTCGATAGCCGGACAATCGCAACCCGATGCAGCGCCATATCACGCTCAAGCAGTTTCGCTATTTCCTCGCGGTATCCGAGACGACCTCGGTGGCAGGGGCCGCGCGCATGATCAACATCGCGCAATCGGCGGTCACCAAGAGCGTGCAGGAACTGGAGGAGTCGTTGGGCGTGCGGCTGTTCGAGCGCACTTCCAGGGGCATGGTGCTGACGCAGGAGGGCTACCGCTTCCAGGCCAGCGCGCGCAAGGTGCTGGCGGCCGCTGCCGAAGCGGCCCAGGTGACGCGCGGCAAGGTGGAAACGCTGAGCGGCAACCTGACGCTGGGCGTGACCAGTCTGGTGGCCGGCTATTACCTGGCCGACCTGTTCGCCCGGTTCCAGCGCTCGCATCCCTCGGTCAACATTTCGGTGGTGGAGGACTCGCCCCAGTTCCTGGAGCATCTGCTGATCAATGGCGAGGTGGACCTGGCCATCATGGTGTCCAACGCATTGGGGGACCCGCAGGCGCTGGTGGTCGAGGAACTGACGAGCTCACCGAACCGGGTCTGGATGGCGTCGAACCACCCGATGGCGGAACGGCCGGAACTGACGCTGGCCGAATGCGCCAGCCATCCGCAGATCGTGCTCGAAGCGGACCGGGTCGAGAGCGTGCTCAATGCACTGTGGGCGCGCCATGGCCTGCATCCGCAGGTGCTGATGCGCACCTCTTCGCTGGAGGCGGTGCGGTCCCTGGTTGGCATGGGCGCGGGCATCACCATCCTGCCCGATTTCCTGTACCGCCCCTGGACACTGGACGCAGCACATATTGAAGTGCGCAGCTTGCGCGATGACGTGCCCAGCATCGATGTCGGCCTGGTATGGCGGCGCGGCTCGCGCATCCGGCCGGTAGTGACCGAGTTCATCGAACTGGCACGGGAGCAGTCGCGCAGCAACCGGGGCCGCTAATATGGAATGCCCGTGTCCAGTCCCGATCGGCGGTGGGCATGCCACGGCGTCGACGAACCCGGTTGACCGAAGCGCCGGTAGCACCGGTCAGGTCAGGGACTTTTCCAGCCGTGCAGCATCGATGTGGCCGTCGTAATAACCGGCGCTGCTGCCGACCTGGCGATAACCCAGCCGCTGGTAGAACCCGATCGCGTTGCGGTTGTCGGCCCGGCATTCCAGCCCGATAGTGCAGATGCCGGCCATCCGGGCCGAGCGTTCCAGCCAGTTCATCAACTGCCTGCCCAGACCCTGGTGGCGCAGGACGGGCTGCACGGCCAGCAGTGCCAGATGCGCGCGGTTGTCGCGGTACTGCATGATGCCGAAGCCCTGCAGTTTTCCGAGCTTGCAAGCGACCACGACATTGGTGGCCGGGTCGCGCATGGCAAGGGTCACCCGGGGCACGGTCCAGCTCCATCCCAGTCCATGCTCGATGCAATCGCGCGACATGCGCGCGATATCCGGCGCGTCCGCGGACGTCGCCAGGCGGATGTCGGGGCAAGCCAGCATGGTTCATTTTCGCCTGCCACACGCTGTTGTGGTCGGCTCAGTTTGGCCGGACGGACCACCAACGCGCCGCGCTGGGCCTGGCGTCGTTCGATCGCCTTGTCTGCTGCACGGAAGCGCCCCCAGCCCTAGCTTCGCCAGGCCCCCCGGGGTGCCAGAAAACTTGGGAGCGGCCCGGCGTTTTCTTGGGATCGCCCCCAGCCCCCGACGGTTTACTAGGGTTTCCCCTTAGCATTCATATGTTGTCATGACCGACAAACGCGGATAAACTGGGGGTTCAATCTGAAAGCGCTTTCAGAAAGCCCTTTCAGAAATGCATGGGCTGTGGCTTCAGACTGCCTGTTCAACCCTTTGACTCAAGGAAACATCAACATGAAATCGCATAACAGTGCACCTTTGGCGGCGTTCGCCCTCTTGCTGACCACCTCGCTGTCGAGCCACGCTGCTCTGTCGGCCTATAGCCAGAATTTCGAGACCCTGGCCCAGGCCAGCCCGACCGCCTTGGGCGCCGACGGCTGGAAAATTTTTGGCAATGTATTCAATCCAGACGGAAGTTATGTCGGTGGGTATGGTGTTTTTGCGGCGCCCAACGGCACTCCGGGTTTCAGTTCAATCGCCAACGGACAGGGCGGGGCGGCGCAAGGAAACCAGCAACTGGTCGTCTACAGTGATTACAACAACCGCCCCGCTCAGACGAGCGGCCAGAAAGTCGAGGCCCTGGTGTTCCAGGAGCAGTCGATCAGCGCCGCAGACGTCGGCAAAACGTGGAATTTCCAGTTCGACGCCAAACACGGTGACCTCACAGGCGCATCAACCGCGTTCGCATTCATCAAGACGCTCAATCCCAGCGCCGGTTTCGCAACTACCAATTACGTGCCGCTGAATATGGCCGTGATCTCGCCGGACTGGAACCGTTACTCGGTTTCGCTGGCTGTCGATACGCCGCTTGTCGGGCAGTTGCTTCAGTTCGGTTTTGCCGCCACGGCGACGAACGACATCGCCTCGGGCACCTTCTACGACAACGTGGCGTTCGCTGTCATGGCGCCGGTGCCGGAGCCGGAAACCTATGCCATGTTGCTGGCCGGTCTCGTGACGGTCGGCTCCCTGGTCCGCCGGTCGTCGTCGCGCCAGCGCTGATCGCTCGTATTGCCACCACGGCGCTGGTGGCCATCGGTTCGCGGCGTTCCATGGCCGCATCGCGGAGTAGTTGCGCTTTCAGCGCCAGACCTGCCCCGCCACCCGCATCATGTTGCCGCCCATGACCAGCGCCGCTTCATCGGCTGTCATGCCGGTGCGCTGCAGCGCCGCCGACAGCTCGCGCCAGCTCTCGATTGGCGGATAGCTTGAACGCGCGATGGCACGGTCATAACCGGCCGACTTGGGCCACCAGTAGGTCGGGTCGTAGTCACCGGGTGGCGTGTCGTCGAGTTCGGGTTGGCCAAAGCTGATGTCCAGGCCGATGCCGGCGTGTTCGACGCCGACCAGGTCTGCCACATAGGCGGCGTGGCGGGCCACATCATCGGCGCCCGGTTCGCGGGTACCGAGGAAGATCGAGACACCCGAGACGCAGATGACGCCCCCGGTTGCCGCGCTGGCCTTGATCTGCTCGTCGGTCACGTTGCGGCCGTGCTCGACCAGCGCCAGCGGGTTGGAATGGCTGAAGATCACCGGCGCGCTGGACGCTGCCATGATGTCCAGGCTGCAACGCCTGCCGGTGTGCGAGCAGTCCATCAACACGCCGGCAGCGTTGATGGCCGCCACGATCGTGTGGCCCAGCGGTGTCAGACCCTGGACGATGTCATGACAACCGCCGGCGACGCTGTTGTTGCGGTTGTAGGCCAGATGCATCTGGCGCACGCCCAGGCTCTGGTACAGCGCGACCATCGCGGGTTGGTCGAGCAGCGGCATCGCACCCTCCAGATCGAAGCCGATCGCCAACTTGCCCTCAGACCTGGCGCGCGTGATGTCGGCCACGGTGTCGGCCAGGACAAAGGTGTCGGGACTCGCCGCAATGGTGGCGCGGAAACCGGCGATGACCGCCATCACCTGCGCCAGTGGATTCATGTCCATGCCGATGTTGATCGACACGTAATGCACGCCGGCGGCATGCAGCCGCTCTATGGGTGCGAAGTCGGCCTTCGGGTGCAGTGGCAGGCAGGCGTGGGCTTCCCAGTGGATCATGGTGTGTGTCTCCGGCTATCGGGTAGTCAGTTGGCGGTCTTCGTCCTCGCGGGATCATCCCATGCAGCGATTGTCTGGTGCCTCGAAAAGGTCTGGCGTGCTTGCGCTCTGCGCTTCTTGCGTGCCGCTCGCCGAAGCCCCACAGGCTCAGGCGCCGACTGCGTCGCGGCTGAACCCGCCCGAGGCCTGCATCAGCCTGCGGGTGTAGTCTTCCTTGACAGTATGGGTTGCCAGATCGGCGCTGGACAACAACTCCACCGTCTGGCCGCGCTGCATCACCATCAACTTCTCACACATGTGGGTCACCACCGCCAGGTCATGGCTGACCATGATGAAGGTCAGGCCACGCTTGCGGCGCAGATCTTCGAGCAGGTTCAGCACTTCAGCTTGCACCGATGCGTCCAGCGCCGAGGTCGGTTCGTCGAGCAGCATGATCTGCGGCTCGAGGATCAAGGCCCGGGCGATGGCGATGCGCTGGCGCTGACCGCCCGAAAGCTGGTGCGGATAGCGGAACCGGAAGCCGGTTCCCAGGCCCACTTCGTCCAGTGCGCGTTCGATGCGAGTTTCGGCGTCGCCAATGTTGTGAATCGCCAGCGGTTCGGCCAGGATGCGGTCCACCGTCTGGCGCGGATGCAGCGAGCCATACGGGTCCTGGAACACCATCTGCACCAGGCGGCGAAACGGCTTGCTGCCGGGCGCCGGCAAGGCCTGCCCGCCGCCGATGAGTTCGACCGACCCCGACGCCATCGGAGCCAGGCCGCAGATCGCCCGCAAGACGGTGGATTTGCCGGAGCCCGACTCGCCGACGATGCCGAAACTCTCGCCCGGCGCGACGCGCATCGAGGTGTCGGCGACGGCGACAAATCCGTCGTAGACAATACGAATATTGCGCAACTCGAGGCCGACGTGGGCCGTCTGGCCAGTGTCCATGACAGGGTCGGCCCGGTAGTTGTCCTGCGTCATCAGGTAGCCTGCGTGCTGCGCACTGCGGGATTCGCCTTGGGAGCGGCCCGGCGGCTCATAGCGCCCACTCCGGCTTGCGGTCCAGTGTCGGCAGCGGATGCCGGTCGTCGGCCAGCTTGGGCAGGCAATTGAGCAGCCCGCGGGTGTAGGGATGCCTGGCATCGGCCAGCGCGCCGGACGACACTTCCTCGACCACCTTGCCGGCGTACATCACCAGGATGCGGTCGCAGAAGCTCGACACCAGGCGCAGGTCGTGCGAGATGAAGATCAGGCCCATGCCGCGGTCCCGCACCAATTTGTCCAGGATGGCCAGCACCTGCAGTTGCACGGTGACGTCCAGCGCCGAAGTGGGTTCGTCGGCGATCAGCAGTTCCGGGTCGGCGATCAGCATCATCGCGATCATCGCGCGCTGCCCCATACCCCCGGAAACTTCGTGCGGATACAGCTTGAAGACCCGTTCTGGCTGGTCGATCTGCACCGCTGTCAGTGCCTGCATTGCCTTGTCGCGCGCGTCCCGTGCCGAGATGCGGCTGTGTGCCCGCAGAGTCTCCACCACCTGGGCGCCGATTGTCATGACCGGATTGAGCGAGAACTTGGGGTCCTGCAGCACCATTGCGATGCGCCCGCCGCGCAAGTCGCGCCGCTCACCGGCCGAGCAGTTCAGCAGGTCGGTGCCGTGGAATTCCAGTCGCTTGGCTGTGACGCGCCCTTCCGGCGCTGTCAGGCCGAGAATGGCGCGGCCGGTCTGCGACTTGCCAGAGCCTGATTCGCCGACGATGCCCAGTCGCTCACGGCCCAGCGTGAACGACACGCCGCGTACCGCCTCAAAGCGTCCGCCATCGCGGTTGGGAAACGAGACCCGCAGATCATCGACCACCAACACCGGGCGCGGAGCTGGCACGGTCCGGAAAGTCGGCTCTACCCGACCGGGTTCGGGCGCAATGGATTGGGTCGTCGCAGTTTCGGGTGCAGCTTCAGGTGGCTTTTCAACGGCGACCGGGTCCAAAGGCGCTGGCTCTGCGCGCGCGGAATCGCGCTGCATCCGGCGTGTGTCTGGCGCCGGGGCAGGCGACGCGGGCGCAAGCCACGGCATTTCCGAGGGGGCCAATGGCGTCGCATCCATATTTTCTGCACAGGCGGGCGCCGCATTCGCGCCATCGCCCAGCAACAGACCTTCGGGGTCCGCAGCGCTGCCTTTCTTGGCCATGGCCTTGTCGATGATGCTCATTTGACCCCCTTGGGATCCAGCGCATCACGCAGCCCGTCGCCCAGCAGGTTGAATGCCAATGACACCAGGAAAATGGCGGCGCCGGGCGCGGCGGCAACCCACCATTGGTCCAGCACGTACAGCCGTCCGTTGGCGATCAGCGCGCCCCATTCGGGCATCGGCGGCTGCGCGCCCAGGCCCAGAAAACCCAGGCCGGCGGCGGTCAGGATGATGCCCGCCATGTCCAGCGTAACGCGCACGATGACCGAGGACACGCACAGCGGCATGATGTGGCGCAGCACGATGCGCCACGGTGAAGCGCCGATCAGCTGCACCGCGGCAATGTAGTCGGCCTGGCGGATGGTCAGCGTCTCGGCGCGAGCGATGCGCGCATACGGCGGCCAGGAGGTGATGGCGATCGCGATCACCGCATTCTCGATGCCGGGGCCGAGCGCGGCGACGAATGCCAGCGCCAGGATAAGGCGCGGGAACGCCAGGAAAATGTCGGTGATGCGCATCAGCGCTGCGTCGAGCCAGCCGCCCGCATAGCCTGCGACCGTGCCGACCACCAGGCCGATGGGCGCTGCCAGCACGGCCACCAGCGCGACCACATACAGCGTGATCCGCGAGCCGTGGATGATGCGTGACAGAATGTCCCGGCCCTGGTCGTCGGTGCCGAACCAGTGCGCACTGGACGGCGGCAGCAGACGGGTGGTGCGCAGGTCGCCGATATAGGGCGAATACGGCGCCAGCTGATCGGCGAAAATGGCCACTAGCACCAGCGCAATAACAATCGCAAGCCCGATCATGGCCAACCGGTTGCGCGCAAAGGTGCGCCAGGCGCCATAGGCACGCCCGAGCGATGCCTGGCGCCGCGAATGCGGGCGCTCGGACATCAGCCAGTCGTGCAGACTTTCCTTGGTGGCGGATGAAGCAGAACCGTTCATCGGGTACGGGTGCGCGGGTCGAGCAGCTTGTAGAGCAGGTCCGACAGCAGGTTCAATCCGATGAAGATCGAACCCACGATGATGGTGCCGCCCAGCACTGCGTTCATGTCGGCGTTCTGCAGCGAATTGGTGATGTACAGGCCCAGACCCGGCCAGGCGAATACGGTCTCGGTCAGCACCGAGCCTTCCAGCAGGCCGGCGTAGGAAAGTGCCACGACGGTCACCAGCGGCACCATGGCATTGCGCAGCGCATGGCGCCAGATGATGCGGGTTTCCGACAGACCCTTGGCGCGCGCCGCGATCACATATTCCTGCGCCAGTTCATTGAGCATGAACGAGCGTGTCATGCGGCTGATGTAGGCGAGCGAAAAATAGCCCAGCAGCGAGGCCGGCAGGATCAGGTGCGACAACACATTGCGAAACGCGTCCCATTGGCCCTGGCGCGCAGTATCGAGCAACAGGAAGCCGCTCACCAGCGTGACCGAGTATTCATAACTGACATCGATGCGCCCCGGCCCGGCAATCCAGCCCAGCTTGGCATAGAACAACACCAGTCCCATCAGGCCGAGCCAGAAGATCGGCACCGAATAGCCGATCAGCCCCATGACGCGCACGATCTGGTCGACCATGCCGCCGCGCCGCACTGCGGCCCACACGCCCAGCGGAATGCCAAGTCCGGCGCCGATGATGATGCCCAGCGTGGCCAGTTCGATGGTGGCCGGGAAGGTTCGTTTGATGTCCACCATGACCGGGTTGGACGTCAGCACCGAGGTGCCGAAGTCGCCGGTGGCGACCTTTTTCAGGTAGATGCCGAACTGGGTGTAGAGTGGCTTGTTCAGCCCCATCTCTTCGCGCACCCGCTGCACCACATGTTCTGGCGCGCGGTCGCCGACGACCGCCAGCACCGGGTCGATCGGCATCACACGGCCGATGAAGAACGTCACCGCCAGCAATCCCAGGTAGGTCAGGAAAATGACCCCGAGAAAGTTGGCGAAACTCTTCACCGTGCCCCTGAAACGAGCGCCGCCCGGCGCTGTGGGCGGCGGCTGGACTGCGGCGTTCAAACCGGCACCGCCAGCGCAGGATTACTTGCTGACCTTGAACATGTAGGTTGCATCCGACGTCGGGCCGATCTTGAAACCCTGGATGTCGCTGCGGATCGCCGCGGTCTCGATCTGCTGGCCGATCATGACGAACGGGCTGTTCTTGCGGTGGTCGGCCTGCAACTCGGTGTACATGGCCTTGCGCTTGTTGGCGTCGCGTTCGAGCACGGCCGCATCGGCCTTCTTCGTCATCTCGGGAATATCCCAGGCATTGCGCCACGCCAGCGGTTTGGACTTGGCGTCGTCTGCATTGCTCGGGTTGCGTGCAAAGGTATCGGCATTGGTGTGCGGATCCCAGTAGTCGGCGCCCCAGCCACCGATGTAGATATCGTGCTGGCGCGCGCGGTACTTGGTCAGCGTCTGCTTGCCGTCGCCGGGCAGGATGTCGATGTCGATGCCCGCGCGCTTGGCGGTCTGCTGGAACGCCTCGGTCATGCCCTGGATCGGTTGCGTGGTGCGCATGTCCATCGTGATCTTGAAGCCGTTCGGATAGCCGGCCTTGGCCAGCAAGGCCTTCGCCTTGTCGACGTCGAGCTTGTACGGCTTGTCGGTGCTGGCGCCCAGCAGGCCGACCGGCAGGAAGTTCTGGTGCACGACGCCGACGTTCTTGATCATCGTCGCGCCGATGGCGTCGTAGTCGATCAGCCACTTGAACGCTTCGCGTACCTCGGGTTTGGCCAGGATCGGGTTTTTCTGGTTCAGGCTGAAATACCAGACCGTGCCCTTGGGCGTGGCGGTGGTCTTGATGTCCTTGTTGCTGGCCAGGGCCTCCAGGTCCTGCGGTTGCAGGTTGCGGGCGATGTCGGCGTCGCCCTTTTCCAGCATCAGGCGCTGGGTCGCGGCCTCCTTGACATGGCGGTAGATGACCCGCGCCAGCTTGGATTTCTCGCCGTAGTAGTTGTCGTTGCGCTCCAGCGCCACGACCTCATTGGCACGCCATTCGCGCAGCTTCATCGGGCCGGAGCCGGCGTAATTGGTCTTGAGCCAGCCATAGCCCATGTCGCCATTGGCCTCCTTGGACATCAGCAGCTTCTTGTCGACGATGGAGGCGATGTTGGCGGTCAGGCAGTTGTAGACAAAGGTCGGCGCGTAGGTTTTGTCGGTTTCCATCGTCAGCGACAGCGGGCCGGTCTGCTTGATCTTGTCCTTGACGTTGTCCTTGCTCAGGCCGAACTGGGTCAGGATGAAGGCAGGTGTCTTGTCCAGAATGACGGCGCGCTGCAGCGAATACACCACGTCCTCGGCGGTCAATGCATTGCCGGACGCGAATTTCACTCCCGGGCGCAGTTCGAAGGTGTAGGTCTTGCCGTCGGCGGAGACCGACCATTTGGTGGCCACGTCGGCCACCAGTTTGGACGGGTCGTTCACGTCATAGCGCAACAGGCGGTCATAAGAATTGCCCATCACCTCGCCGGCCGAGATCTCGAACGCCTCGCCCGGGTCCATCGTGATGATGTCATCGATGGCCCAGGTCACGACCAGCGTGTCCTTGGGTGTGGCAGCCAGCACAGTGGCAGGCAACGCGAATGCGCTGGCGACCGCCAATGCGGCGGCGGAACGGATGAACATGGTTTTCACGGGAAGCTCCTTCGGAAAAATGAGACCGGAACGTCGACGTGGCATGTTATCCCACGGTGTGCAGGTAACGGCATGGCGACTTCAAAAACGCTTGACACCACGGGCACTTTGATTTGACCGTCCCGGTCCGAGGCTGAAATTCTGGCCCTGCAAACTGGCATCCGCCATCGGGGTTTACCAGTGGGTAAAACCTGTGAAAATGGCGCCGACCCTGGTTCCGGTCCCCGAATGGAAAACCGGCAAACGCGATCACGTTGCGATCGAGGTAATGCACGATGAACGTCAACGCAAATATCAGCGGGACGTGCCGGGGAAGTGGGGGTGTTGCGTCGCGCATGGTTTGCCGATGGGGCGAAGCGCATATTGCGTCAGCGCGGGCCGATGAGAACTCCTTCGGCTGTCGCCGGCTTGACCCCGCGTGACCGCGCGCCTGACGCAAAATCGACGGCATGAACTTCATCGCGTCGCCGCTGCAATCCCGGATCGTGCAATGGCTGGTCAAGGCCGGCGACCCTGTGGCTGCCGGTGATCTGCTGGTGGTGCTCGAATCCATGAAGATGGAGCATGCGTTGCACGCGCCGAAGCCGGGCCGGGTGGCCGAGCTGTTTGCGGCACAGGGCGAGGTGGTGGAACAGGGGCAGGTGTTGCTGCGCATCGACCCGATGGCCGCAAGTGATGACGGCATCCCGGCCACGACCAGCCCGACCTTGTCCGCGGACAGCGGTCCGGCGCCGGCCGACAACGCTGCTGCGCGGGTTCGTCCCGATCTGCAGCGGGTGCTGGACCGCCACGCCCTGACAGCCGACGCGAGCCGGCCGGTGGCGATCGACAAGCGCCATGCGCTGGGCTTGCGCAGCGCCCGCGAGAACCTGGCCCAGCTGTGTGACCCGGGCTCGTTTCAGGAGTACGGCGCGCTGGCCGTGGCCGCGCAGCGCACGCGGCGCAGCGAGGATGACCTGATGCGCAACACGCCGGCCGACGGCATGGTGACCGGCATCGGCACCATCAACGCCGCACTGTTTGGCCCCGAGCGCAGCCGAGCGGTGGCAATGGCCTATGACGCCACAGTGCTGGCCGGCACGCAGGGCATGCGCAACCATCAGAAAACCGACCGCATGCTGGGCATCGCGCTGCAGAACAAATTGCCGGTGGTGTTGTTTGCCGAAGGCGGCGGCGGTCGCCCGGGCGATGTCGACATGCCGATCGTGGCCGGCCTGCATGTGCCCACCTTTGCCAGCTTTGCGCGGCTCAATGGCCAGCTGCCGTTGATCGGCATCGTCGCCGGGCGCTGCTTTGCCGGCAACGCCGCCCTGCTCGGCTGCTGCGACGTGATCATCGCTACGCAGGACAGCAATATCGGCATGGGCGGGCCTGCCATGGTCGAAGGCGGCGGGCTGGGTGTGTATCGGCCCGAGCAGATCGGGCCGTCCGATATTCAGCATCGCAATGGTGTCATCGACATCCTGGCCGGCGATGAGGAACAGGCGGTGCGGCTCGCGCAGCAATACCTGGCCTTTTTTCAAGGCCGTGTGCTTGCGTGGACGGCGCCCAACCCGCTTGCCTTGCGCGACGTCGTGCCGGAAAACCGTCTGCGTGCCTACGACAGCCGTGCCGCAATGGATGGATTGGCAGACATCGAGAGCCTGTTGCCGCTGCGCACCGGGTTTGGTGTCGGCATCCATGTTGCGCTGGGGCGCATCGAAGGCCGCGCGGTGGGACTGATGGCCAGCAATCCGCTGCACCTGGGCGGCGCCATCGATGCCGATGCGGCCGACAAGGCGGCGCGCTTCATGCAGTTGTGCAATGCGCAGGGCCTGCCGATCGTGAGCCTGGTTGACTCGCCCGGTTTCATGGTCGGTCCGCAGATCGAGGAGCAGGCCCAGGTGCGCCATGTCAGCCGCATGTTCATCGCGGCCGCCCATCTGCGGGTACCGTTCGTCAGCGTCGTTCTGCGCAAGGGCTACGGCCTGGGCGCGATGGCGATGGCGGCCGGAGGCTTTCACGCGCCAATGGCAACCCTGTCCTGGCCGAGCGGCGAATTCGGTGGCATGGGGCTCGAAGGCGCGGTGCACCTGGGGTACCGCAAGGAGCTGGAGGCGGTGCCCGAAGGCGCCGAACGTGATGCCTTGTTCCGGCGGCTGGTCGGTGCGCAATACGAAAAGGGAAGCGCGCTCAATATGGCTGCGACGCTGGAGATCGACGCGGTGATCGATCCGGCCGAGACGCGCGAGTGGATTGTGCGCAGCCTCGCTTCGAGCGCTGTCGGACCGGCCGCGGGCCTGTCGATCGACAGCTGGTAAATTGTCGCGCCCTCAGCGAGGGTGCCGGTTGGCTCAGTATTTACCAGGTCGCGCCAGTCTGCCAAAATGTGCCTTTGCCCGATCGGAGATCACCATGCCTGGATTGCTGCCCCATGTAGACCCCAACGGCCTGCTCGAATATTCGGTGGTCTATACCGACCGCGCGCTGAACCACATGTCCGGCAGCTTCCAAGGTGTGATGAAGGACATCTCCGGCGTGCTCAAGGAGGTCTACCACGCCCACAGCGCGGTGATCGTACCCGGCAGCGGGACCTTCGGCATGGAGGCCGTGGCGCGCCAGTTCGCGCATGGGCAAAAGGTGCTGGTGATCCGCAATGGCTGGTTCAGCTACCGCTGGAGCCAGATCTTCGACATGGGCAAGATCCCGTCCGAGGCCATCATCCTCAAGGCACGCCGGGTCGGCGCGGGCAAGCAGGCGCCGTTCGCACCGGCACCGATCGACGAGGTGGTGGCCAGCATCCAGGCCAGCAAGCCGGCGCTGGTGTTCGCGCCGCATGTGGAAACCGCCTCCGGCATGATCCTGCCCGACGACTACCTGCGCGCCGTCGGCGACGCGGTGCATGCGGTGGGTGGCCTTTTCGTGCTCGACTGCATTGCCTCGGGCACGATCTGGGTCGACATGCAGGCCTGCGGTGTCGATGTGCTGGTCAGCGCGCCGCAAAAAGGCTGGAGCAGCTCGCCATGCTGTGCCATGGTGATGCTCAGCGAGGCCGCTCGCAAGCACATCGACTCGACCACCAGCAGCAGTTTTGCCTGCGACCTGCGCAAATGGCTGCAGATCATGGAGGCCTATGAGGCAGGCGGCCATGCCTACCATGCCACCATGCCGACCGACGCCTTGACCCGGCTGCGCGACGTGATGTTCGAAACCCGTGCCTATGGCTTTGAACGGTTGCATGCGCAGCAGCAGGCATTAGGCGACGCGGTCCGGGCCTTGCTGGCCGAGCATGGCCTTGCCAGTGTGGCCGCTCCGGGTTTCCAGGCGCCGGGGGTGGTGGTCAGTTACACCGATGATGCGGGCATCCAGTCGGGCAAGAAGTTCCTGGGCCTGGGCCTGCAGACCGCCGCCGGCGTGCCGTTGCAGTGCGACGAGGGCGCGGATTTCCAGAGTTTTCGCATTGGCCTGTTCGGGCTGGAGAAATTGCACAACATCGAGCGTACCGTGGGCCATCTCCGGTCGGCGCTGGACAAGCTCAAACCGGTGGCCCGCGTGGGCGCGGCGGAACCGGTGTTGCACGCCTGAGCGTGCCGTCGGTGCCAAGCTGCGGCCGATCGATCACTGCGCAGGCTGGCGGCCATGGAACCCGCATTGACGCTCACATCATTGCCGCTGTTCCCGCTGGGCACCGTGTTGTTTCCCGGTGGCGTGATGCCGCTACGGATCTTCGAGGTACGCTATCTGGACATGATCGGCAAATGCCATCGGCATGGAGCGCCATTCGGTGTGGTGGCACTCAACCAAGGCTCGGAAGTCATGCGTGCACCCCGCGCGCATCCCGCCGGTAAAGCCATGGCCGATGAAAGCTTCCACGGCGTCGGCACATTGGCCACGATCACCACACTGACAAAGCCCCAACCGGGTCTGATGGAAATCCGCTGCGCCGGTGTGCAGCGCTTCACCGTTACCCGGCGCGAGAAATTGCGTCACGGACTGTGGATCGGCGATGTGCAGCAACTGCCCGCCGACTCTGCCATAGGTGTTCCGCCCGACCTCGAACCCATCGCCATGGCCCTGGGCAAGCTGATTGCACGTCTGCAGAAGCGGGGCGAGGCAGCGCAGATGTTGCCGTTCCAGGCGCCTTTTGCGCTGCACGATTGCGGCTGGGTCGCCAACCGCTGGTGCGAATTGCTCGGCCTGCCGCTCGAACTCCAGCAACGCCTGATGGCGCTGGACAACCCGCTGGTGCGGCTCGAACTGGTCGGCGACATACTGGAGCGCCAGGGGATTGGCATGTGAATCCTGGCCGCCGGGCAGCGCGCTGGTCACCCCGCAACAGGGATAATCCGGGTTTTGCCCAATTCGGGACCTATCGTGAGACCGTTCGTCCGCGTCGCAGACGCATCCTTTTTCCCAAGCCCGGCCCCTGCGCGGCCCAGGTTGCAGCCCACCCCCCGTGCTTGAACTGCGCAACGTTGCCTGCGTGCGCGGCGGTCGCACCTTGTTCGAACGACTCAGCTGCCAGGTCGCGCCGGGCCGGTTACTGCGGGTGCGTGGCGTCAACGGCGCGGGCAAGACCAGCCTGCTGCGCATGGTGTGCGGTCTGTTGCCGGCGGCCGATGGCCAGGTGCTGTGGCGCGGCGAACCGATCCGGGGCCTGGCCGAGCAGTATTGCCGCGAACTGGTCTACCTCGGGCATGCCAGTGCCTTGAAGGACGACCTGACCGCGCTGGAGAACCTGCAAACCACCTGCCTGCTCGGCGGTATCGTGGTCAGCCGCGAGCAGGCCGGCGCCGCCCTGGCGCAGGCCGGATTGCCCGGTCGCCAGCGCACGCCGGCGCGCCAGTTGTCGCAGGGCCAGCGCCGGCGCGTGGCGTTGGCGCGGCTGGTGCTGTCGGGCCGTGCGCCACTGTGGGTGCTGGACGAGCCCTTCAATGCGCTCGATACCGCCGCCACCGACTGGTTGTGCGTCCTGCTCGAGGCCCAGCTCGAGCGCGGTGGCGTGGTGGTGCTGACCAGCCATCAGGACGTGGCGCTGGACGCGCTGGTCGATCGGGTCGTCCCGCTGGCATTGTGAATGTGCGATGAACCAGACCATCACCACATCCATGGCATCGACCGGCATCCTGGACGCCATGCGCTGCGTCATCGCGCGCGACCTGCGCCTGGCGCTGCGCCGGCGCGCCGACCCGCTGAGCGTGCTGGTGTTCTTCGTCCTGGTGGCCAGCCTGTTCCCGCTCGGTGTCGGTCCCGAGCCGGCCCTGCTGCGCAGCATGGGGCCGGGTGTGGTGTTCGTGGCCGCGCTGCTGGCCGCGCTGCTGTCGCTGGGCCGCATGTTTGCCGACGACTACCAGGACGGCACGCTGGAGCAGTTGCTGCTGTCCATCTGCCCGCTGCCCTTGCTGGTCATCGCCAAGATCGTCGCGCACTGGATCTGTTCGGGCCTGCTGCTGGCGCTGGTGTCGCCGTTGCTGGCGCTGCAGTTCGACCTGGGCTGGCCGGCCACCGGTGTGTTGTTGCTGGCATTGCTGCTGGCGACGCCGCTGCTCAGCCTGATCGGCGCGGTGGGCGCCGCACTGACGGTCGGCGTGCGCGGCGCGGCCGTCCTGATGCCACTGTTGATATTGCCGTTGTGCGTGCCGGTGCTGATTTTTGGAACGGCCGCGGTCGAAGCGAGTCGTACCGGCATGCAATATGGTGGGCACTTCTCGCTTTTGGGGGCGTTTCTGGCCCTGGCGCTGGTCGGAGCGCCCTGGGCGACGGCAACTGCGTTGCGTATTGCGCTCGAATGAGCGCGCAATCCGTGTCGATTACCCCAAATAAGATCACTGCCTTTGCGACTAGGGTAAATTCACAGGCTGTCTATATTTGTCATGACTGATAAACGCGTCAACTGGTTCAAGTACGCGGCCCCGCAGAATTTTTATCTGCTGGCGGGCCGATTCGTGCCGTGGCTGTCGTTTGCGGCGGCGGTCCTGACCGCCGCTGGCCTGTACCTGGGTTTGTGGGTCGCGCCCACCGATGCCCAGCAGGGAGACGCCTACCGCATCATATTTGTGCATGTGCCGGCCGCCTGGATGTCGATGGTGGTCTACACCGCGATGGCATTCTGGGCCGCTGTCGGATTGATCTTCAACTCGCGCCTATCGTCGATGCTGGCCAATGCGCTGGCTCCCACCGGGGCCTGGATGACCTTCCTGGCCCTGTTTACCGGCGCCCTGTGGGGCAAGCCAACCTGGGGCGCCTGGTGGGTCTGGGACGCGCGGTTGACATCCGAACTGGTATTGCTGTTCCTGTACATCGGCTACATGGCCCTGCACGCAGCCATCGACGACCCGCGCCGCGCCGATCGGTCGGCCGCGCTGCTGGCCATTGTGGGTGTGGTCAACGTGCCGATCATCTATTTTTCGGTCAAGTGGTGGAATACCCTGCACCAGGGGGCTTCGGTCAGTCTGACCAATGCTCCCAGCATGGCGCCGCCGATGCTGATCGGCATGCTGGTGATGAGCCTGGCGTTCTGGGCGTATTGCATTGCGGTCGTGCTGGTGCGGGTGCGCACCATCATCCTGGAGCGCGAGCGGCACACCGCGTGGGTGCAAAAAGCGGTGGCAATGGCAGGTGCGGGCGCTTGAAGGTGATGGTTGCATGAACTGGTCCAACTGGTCCGATTTTTTCGCCATGGGCGGCTATGGCCTGTATGTGTGGGGCTCTTTTGCGATGTGCCTGCTGGTATTGGTCACGGAAACCGGCTTGCTGACTGCGCGCCGGCGCGCAGCATTGGAACAGGACGATGCCGGCGCAGGCAACAACACGGGAGTCGGGATATGAAACCCAGAACCAAACGCGCGCTGGCCGTCGCGCTGGCACTGCTGGCGCTGGGCGTGGCCAGCACGCTGGTGTTGCAGGCATTTCAGAGCAATCTGGTGTTTTTCTTCAGTCCGAGCCAGGTCATGGCCAATGAGGCCCCCCGCGAGCGCAGTTTCCGCGTGGGCGGCCTGGTGGAGCAGGGCAGCATCGAACGCGATACCCAGGGCCTGACGGTCCGGTTCAAGGTGACCGACCTGGCGCACGCCATACCGGTGTCCTATACCGGCTTGCTGCCCGACCTGTTCAAGGAAGGCAAGGGCGTGGTCGCACAAGGCAAGCTCGGCGCCGACGGCGTGTTTCGCGCCGATCAGGTACTGGCCAAGCATGACGAGAATTACATGCCCCCGGAAGCGGCCGAGGCGTTGAAGAACGCTGCCAGCCACAAGGAACAGTCCACTGCCACGCTGGCCACGCCACCGGCGGGAGGCCGACCATGATTTACGAGCTGGGCCATGTCGCCCTGATCCTGGCGCTGACGATGGCGCTGGCGCAGAGCGTGTTGCCTTTGATTGGTGCCCACACCGGCAACGCCGCCTGGATGGGACTGGCGCGGCCATCGGCGCGCGGCCAGTTCCTGTTCGTGCTGATTGCCTACCTGTGCCTGACCCATGCCTTCGTGACCAACGATTTCTCCGTCGCGCTCGCCGCCAATCACTCCAACTCGACCCTGCCCCTGCATTACCGGATCACGGCGGTCTGGGGCAACCATGAAGGGTCGATCCTGTTGTGGTCGCTGATCCTGGCGAGCTGGACACTGGCAGTGTCGATCTTCTCGCGCCAGCTCGATGAGCGCATGGCGGCGCGGGTACTGGGCGTGATGGGCCTGGTCAGCTGCGGCTTCATCCTGTTCACGCTGCTTACCTCGAACCCGTTCGCGCGCATGTTCCCGCCGCCCGCAGACGGCAACGACCTGAACCCGCTGTTGCAGGACCCGGGCATGGTGATCCACCCGCCGATGCTGTACATGGGCTATGTCGGTTTTGTCGTTGCGTTTGCGTTCGCGGTGTCGGCGCTGCTGTCGGGCCGGCTCGATGCCGCCTGGGCCCGCTGGTCGCGCCCCTGGACCACGGTGGCCTGGTGTTTCCTGACGGTTGGAATTGCTCTGGGCAGCTTCTGGGCCTACTACGAACTGGGCTGGGGCGGCTGGTGGTTCTGGGATCCGGTGGAAAACGCCTCCTTCATGCCCTGGCTGATCGGCACCGCCCTGATCCATTCCCTCGCGGTGACTGAAAAGCGCGGCGCCTTCAAGAACTGGACGGTGCTGCTCGCCATCATCGCTTTCTC
>JAYUQC010000211.1:0-8127 GCA_043759735.1 Rhodoferax sp. | reverse complement strand
TTTCTCAACATCATCGGAGAACTTGAGCATGAACCACCACGAAATCACTACAGAGTCGGGCATCGTGCTTGATCGCCGCCAAATCATCGGTGGCGCTGCCGCGCTGGGCCTGTCGGCAGCCTTCTCGTTGCCGGCGATGGCGCAGGGCACGCCCAAGAAAGGCGGCACATTGCGCCTGGGCATGGAGGGCGGTTCCCCATCGGACAGCCTGGACCCGCGCACCTATGCCGACTCGATCCCCATCGCCATGAGCCTGATGCTCTGGAACAACCTGGTGGAAGTGGCCGACAACGGCAACGCCACCGGCGAGTTGTTCGAGAAGTGGGTGGTCAAGCCCGGCGCGACCGACTGGACCTTTGACATCCGCAAGGGCATCACCTTCACCTCCGGCAAGACGCTCGACGCTGACGATGTGATCTATTCGATCAACCTGCACCGTGGCGAGACCAAGTCGCCAGCCAAGGCACTGATGGCGGACATCACCGACATCAAGAAGTTGTCGCCGACGCAGATTCAGATCACCATGAGCAAGGGCAACGTGGATCTGCCCTACAACCTGAGCGACTATCACATCATCGTGGTTCCCAATGGCTACACCGATTTCGCCAAGCCCGACGGCACCGGCGCCTTCACGCTGGAAGAGTTCCAGCCGGGCGTGCGTGCGGTGTTCAAGCGCAAGGCCGGCAACTACTGGAAGCCCAACCGCGGCAACTTTGACCGTGTCGAGCTTCGCTACATCGGCGACGCGGCCGCACGCACGCAGGCGTTGGTCACAGGCCAGGTGGACGCCATTAACCGGGTCGACCCCAAAACCGCCGCGCTGCTGGCCAAAAACAACAAGCTCAAGCTATCGCGCACGCCCGGCATGGGCAATCGTTTCGCGTTTGTCGCCCATTCCGACAAGGACCCGTACACCAACAAGGACTTGATGCTGGCCTTGAAGTACGGCATCGACCGCAAGAAGATCGTGCAGAACGTATTCTCGGGCTACGCCTCGATTGGCAATGACCATACCGTGGGTACCAAGATGAAGTACTACGATGCCAAGCAGAAGCAGACGCCGTACGACCCGGACAAGGCCAAGTTCCACTTCAAAAAGGCCAATATCTCCGGGCCACTGGAGCTGCAAGTCTCCGAAGGCGCATTCACGGGCGCGACGGACTCCGGTCAGATCTTCCAGGAATCGCTGTCCAAGGCCGGCATCAAGCTCGACCTCAAGCGCGTATCCGGTGACGGCTACTGGGACAACGTCTGGCTCAAGGTGCCATTCTGCGCGGTGTACTGGGGCAACCGCCCGACCATCGACAACCAGCTCACCAGCACCTTCGGTGGCGGGCTCAAGAACACCTGGAACGACACGCACTTCGTTAATGCCGAATTCGACAAGCTGCTGGTGGACGCCCGAGTCGAGCTTGACCAGGCCAAACGTGCCCAGATGTATGCGAAGTGCCAGGAACTGATCAGCCAGAACTCTGGCATGGTTTGTTTCGCGGTCCAGGACTATCTGGATGCGCACAGCACCAAGCTGCAGGGCCTCACGATCTCCGCGCGGTATGACCTGGGCGACCAGCGTATTGCGGAAAAGGGCTGGTTCGCCTGATCGAGCCGCATAGCGGCTCGTACAGGAGAAGCGGGGCTGACCACCAGGGCGCTCCGCTTTTTTTCCCCGACGCGCTGGCAAGCGGGTCTCCGCCTCGTGGCGCTGACCCGCCTTTTTACCTCATCCGGAAGAGACGCCATGGCGAAATTGATCATCAATCGCTTGTTGCTGGCAATCCTGACCCTGTTCGCGGTGTCACTGCTGATTTTCCTGTGCACGGAAATCCTTCCCGGCGACGTTGCGTCGGCAGTGCTGGGGCAAGGCGCAACGCCCGAGGCGCTGGTGATCTTCCGCAAGGAGCTGGGCCTCGATGTGCCCGCTTACCTGCGTTACTGGAACTGGCTGCTGGGCGCCATGCAGGGCGATCTGGGCGTGGCGCTGACCAACAAACGGATCATCGTGGATGAAGTGTTGCCGCGCCTTGGCAACACGCTGTTTCTGGCTGGTTACGCCGCACTGATCGCCATTCCGGTGGCGGTGGGCCTAGGCATCTACTCTGCCATCAACGAAGGCAAGCTGTCGGACAAGCTCTCCAACATCGTGACCTTGGTCGCGATTTCGTTCCCCGAATTCTTCATTGCCTACCTGCTGATCATCGTCTTCGCGGTGAATGTGGAAATGTTCCCGTCGCTGTCCACGGTGTCGCCGGGCATGCCCTTCGGCGAACGCGCCTACCAAACCACCTTGCCCGCCATCACCTTGACGCTGCTAGTTGCGGCGCACATGCTGCGCATGACGCGCAGCTCGGTGCTGTCGGTGATGTCCACGCCCTACATCGAGATGGCCTTCCTCAAGGGCGCCAAGCGCGGCCGTGTGATCGTGCGCCATGCCCTGCCCAACGCCGCCGCTCCCATCATCACCGTGATCGCGCTGAACCTGGCCTACCTGGTGGTGGGTGTGGTTGTGATCGAGGCCGTCTTCGTGTATCCGGGCCTGGGCCAGTTGATGGTGGACGCCGTGTCCAAGCGCGACGTTCCGGTCATACAGGCCTGCGGCCTGGTGTTCGCCATGGTGTTTGTCCTGCTCAACACGCTGGCCGACATCCTGGTCATTCTGGTCAACCCGCGCCTGCGCCACAAACGCTAAGAACAGGAGGAAATGGCCATGAAAATCTTTGGACACAAACCGACTACTTCCGCCTGGTTCGGCTTGGTAGTGGTAACGCTATTTGTTTTTATCGCGGTCTTCACGCCGCTGATTGCGCCTTACCCGGAATCGGCCAATATCGGCGGCACCTGGGATGAGCCTTCCCTTGAGATGTGGTTGGGCGCAGACCAGATCGGGCGCGACATGCTGACCCGCATCATGTACGGTACTCGCATGACCATTGGCGTTGCCTTGGCCATCACGGCGCTGTCTTTCCTGATCGGCATCGTGCTGGGTTTTCTGAGTGCCGTGGTGGGCGGCTGGGTGGACGTCGCCTTGACCCGCTTGGTGGACGTGATGTTGTCGATTCCCGGCCTGATTTTCGCCCTCATCATCCTGGGCGTGTTTGGCTCCAGCATCCCGGTCTTGATTGTCACCATTGCGGTGCTCGACTCGACCCGGGTGTTCCGGTTGGCGCGCGCGCTGGGCATGAACCTGACCGTGCTTGAGTATGTGGAGGCGGCGCGGCTGCGTGGTGAGGGCACCTGGTGGATCATGCGCCGCGAAATCCTGCCCAACGCCTCGGCACCGCTGATGTCCGAGTTCGGCCTGCGCTTTTGCTTCAACTTCCTGTTCATTGCCGGCCTGTCCTTCCTGGGTCTGGGCATCCAGCCGCCCTACGCCGACCTGGGCGGTATGGTGCGCGAAAACGCCGCAGCCATCAATTTCGGCATGATGGCGCCGATTTATCCGGCAGCGACCATTGCACTGCTGACGGTATCGGTGAACCTGGTGGTTGACTGGTTGTTGTCGATCGAAGCGCGCCCGTCTGGCGCTCAGGCAGAACTGTGAGTCCAGCATGAGCAAATCTGAAAAGATCATCCTGAAGATCAAGGGTCTGCGGCTGGAAGGCGTGCGGGCTGGCAATGTGATCGTTGACGACGTCGATGTCACGCTGCATGCCGGCGAGGTGCTGGGCCTGATCGGCGAAAGCGGCGCCGGCAAATCCACCATCGGCCTGTCTGCGATGGCGTATGCCCGCGCCGGGGTTCACATCGCGCTTGGCACGGTCGAGATCGACGGCATCGACATTCGCAAGCTCGATGCCAACGGGCGCCGCGGCGTGCGCGGCCGGCGTATTGCCTATGTCGCGCAATCCGCATCGGCGGCGTTCAATCCGTCCCACACCATCATGGATCAGGTGTGTGAGGCGCCCATGATCCACGGGCTGATGACCCGCTCCGAGGCGGAGACATGGGCCCGGCACCTGTTCAAGTCACTCGACCTGCCCGAACCCGACACCTTTGGTGATCGTTACCCCCACCAGGCCTCGGGCGGCCAGTTGCAGCGCGCCATGGCGGCCATGGCCATGTCGTGCCGTCCGGACATCCTGGTGCTGGACGAGCCGACCACGGCGCTGGACGTCACGACCCAGATCGAGGTGCTGATCCTGCTCAAGTCGCTGATCCGCGAATACGGGACGGCCGCGCTCTACATCACGCACGACCTGGCCGTGGTGGCGCAGGTGGCCGACCGCATCAAGGTGTTGCGCCATGGCAAAGAGGTGGAAGAGGGCACGGTCGACGGCGTGTTGCAGGCCCCGACCCAGGACTACACGGCCCGCCTAGTGGCGGTGCGCGGTGCGGCAGCCAGCGAACGCGCCGACCCAGCGACGGTCAAGCCCGAAACCATCCTCAAGATCGATCATGTGGATGCCTCCTATGGAGCATTCAAGGTCGTGGCCGACGTCAGCCTGGATATACACCGGGGCGAAACCGTGGCGGTGGTGGGCGAGTCGGGCTCGGGCAAGTCCACGCTGGCGCGCATCATCACCGGCCTGCTGCCGCCAACGGCCGGCACCATCACGTTCAAGGGCGAGGTCCTGCCCAAGACCCTGGCCGAGCGCAGCAAGGAACTCAAGCGCTCGATCCAACTGGTTTATCAGATACCTGACGTGGCCTTGAATCCGCGCCAAACCTTGCTCGAGACGATTGGCCGCCCGGTCAGTTTCTACTTCAGCATGGGTGGCAGCCACTCGGTGAAGCCAGGTGCGCACCAGACGGTGCAGGAGTCGATTGGCCGCGGCTCCAGCCTGTACTACGGCATGGGAAGCTCGGAGGTCAACGCGCGCACCAAGGAATTGATGAACCTGGTGGAGTTGCCGCAGAATTTTCTGACGCGCTTTCCGACCGAATTGTCGGGTGGACAAAAGCAGCGCGTGTGCGTTGCCCGTGCACTGGCGGCCAATCCCGACCTGATCATTCTGGACGAGCCAACCTCGGCATTAGATCCGCTGGTAGCCGAGGAAATCCTCAAGCTGCTGCGGCGGCTTCAGTCCGACCTGGGGCTGTCCTACATGCTGATCACGCACGATCTTGATGTGGTGCACCGTATCGCGCATCGCACGGCCGTGATGCTGCGCGGCTCATTTGTCGCGTTTGACACGACCGAACGGATCTTCGAAGGACCCTACCACCCTTACACCGAAAAGCTGGTCACCGCCGTGCCGGTGATGCGCAGCGATTGGCTCGACGGTGTGTTGGCGCGGCGAGCGGCCGTGGGCGCTGCCGGTACGCCAGCCTGATCGCCCCTAGACCCATCGGAAAACACCCACACCCATGCACCAACGACGCGCACTCCTTTCACTGGCTATGACCGTGGCGTGTGTGGTCCATGCGCAGGAAGGAAGCTTCCAGACCCGTTCGCTGACCCCCGAAACTGCGCTGATGGCGGCACGCGCCGCACTGGAGTCCTGCCGCAAACAGGGCTATCAGGTGGCGGTGGCCGTGACGGATCGCTCGGGCGTCACGCAGGTGTTGCTGCGGGATCGTTTTGCCGGGCCGCACACGGTAGAGGTGGCCGCCAACAAGGCCTGGACGGCGCTGAGTTTTCGCACCGCCACGACGACGATGGCGGCCGAGACCCAACCCGGCCGTCCCATGAGCGGCCTGCGCAACCTGCCGCGCTTCATGGCCGCGGGCGGCGGTGTGATGATTGAGGGCGGCGGCAACATCTTGGGCGGCATGGGCGTGTCGGGCGCTCCGACCGGCGAGGCCGACGAGGCCTGCGCCCAGGCTGGTATCAAGGCCATCGCCGATGCCATTGAATTCTGAGCGTGGCGCCGACCGCTGCGCGTGCGTGGCGTGACAAGCTGGTCGAAAGCCGTTGACCTTCAAGGTCGAGTGCTGCCGCTGACCACCGTGGCCATGCTGGCCTTCGCCGCCAGCTTCACAACGTTGCGCCTAGTCTGCCCGCTTTAGGAGAGCGTACTGCCACAGGCGGCAGGTCGGAAGGTGGTTGCAGCCGTAGCGATTGCGGCCGTGCTGTTTGGTTGGCCTGCAGCATTCCCGTTGAGATTTGCCGCAACCGCGATATCCAGCCTGTTTTTTTTCGTCCAAACCCGGGCGCCAGCAGCGCCACCAGCGTCACCGGCGCGACGGCCTCCTTCGGTCGTTGCTTCAGATCGATTCGCGCACCCGTCGCCACGGCAGCTTATTCGAGGCGTCCAATGCGCTTGACCACATCGACCATGCCGCGTGCATCTTGCTGCACGTACTTCTCGAACTCGGGCGCATCGAGGTAAAGGATCGGGCTGCCGGCGTTGCCGATGACCTCTTTGACCTTGGCGTCCTGCGCTGCCGCCTTGGCCGCCGCGCGCAGGCGCTGCGCCACCGGCTCGGGCGTTCCCGACGGGATGAACAGGCCCGACCATTGCGCGTATTCGACCGCCACGCCGGAGTCCTTCAGGCTGGGCACATCGGGCAGCGCCGCCAGGGCGCTCGATCCCCAATGCGCCAACGCGCGCAACTTGCCCGCCTTGATGTGTTGCAACACGGTGGCTGGCCCGGACGAGATGGCATCGATCTGTCCGCCCAGCAGCGCCACCACGGCCGGGCCTGCGCCTGTGAAGGGGATATGCGCCAGCTTGACGCCGGCCTCGTGCGACAACATTTCCATCGGCACATGCATGGTGCCGTAGTTGCCCGAGGAACCGTAGTTGATGGCGCCGGGGCGCTTCTTCGCGTCGTCCAGAAAGTCGCGCAGGTTTTTCCAGGGCGCGTCGGCACGCACCGCCAACACCGTCGGGTCGCCCGTGAAGCGGGCCAGGGGACGCAGCTCGGCCAAGGAGAACATCGGCACGCGGCCGCGCACCACATCGGCCTCGGGCAGCACCGTCAGCGAGGACAGCGCCAGCAGCACCGTGTAGCCATCGGGCTTGGCCTTGGCCGCCAGGCCCATGCCGATGCCGCCACCGGCGCCGGCCTTGTTCTCGATGACCACAGGCTGACCCAGCTCGCGCGCCATGGCCTCGGCCACCGGCCGCGCCACGATGTCGGCCAAACCGCCGGGCGGAAACGGCACCACCATGGTGATGGCGCGCGTCGGCCAAGCGGTTTGGGCATGGGCCTGGGGCTGGGCGCACAGGAGAAGGGTGGCGCAGAGGGCGCTGAAGAGCGCAGTACACAAGCTACGGTGTTGCATGGTTGGATTTCTTTCAAATCGGGTAATCGGTAGCGCCCGGCCCACACAAGCCGGGCGCCAAGACAGGCCGTCATTTGACGCCGTTCCGACGCGCTGCGCAGTCCCGGTTTACCCTGCCAAGCTGGCGATCAACCAGGCCCAGGGCGCGGCGCGCTCAAGCTGATCGCCCAGACGCACCAGGAGCCTGTCGGGCTTTGGGTCGGGTTCGCGGCCGGGTTGCTTTTCCCGGCCCAGCGGTCGGCCTGGCGCAGATGGATGCCGCCACAGGACCGCACACGAAGTGGCACGCGTGGGGGCATGTCAGTAGTGGATGCCGCCCGGCGCGCCCCCGCCGGCCGCAATGGCGTCGCCGTTGATGGCGCGGGATTTAGGCGAGCACAGGAAGGCCACCACATGGGCCACCTCTTGCGCATCCACCAGATGCTTGATCGAGTTGGCCGTCGCGAGATTCGCCTCGGCCTGTTGCAGCGTGATGCCCTGCGCCTGCGCACGCGCGGCCAGCATCGGCGCAGTGCGTTCGGTGCGCGTTGCGCCGGGGTGGACCACGGTCACGTTGATGCCCGCTGGCCCCAGCTCATCGGCCATGTTCTTGCTGAGCGCGGCGACCGCGATGTTGCGCATGCTGCCGACCGCGCTGCCGCTGCTGCGCGCCGCCAGGCCGCTGATGTTGACGATGCGGCCCCAGCCCTTGGCGCGCATGCCGGGGACGACCTCGCGCGCGCAGCGGATGTAGCCCATGACCTTGGTGTCCATCTCGGCGTGAAAAAACTCGCCGCTGATGGCATCGAGCTTGGGCGGCGCGGCAAAGCCTGCCGGCTCGGCGGCGGCGTTGACCAGGATGTCGATGCTGCCGCCCAACAGGCGCGCGGCTTCAAGCACGGCGGCGCGCACTTGCTCGTCGCTGGTGGTGTCGCCCGCCACGCCGACCACCTTGCGGCCGGTCTCTGCCGCCAGTTCGG
>JAYUQC010000210.1:0-23452 GCA_043759735.1 Rhodoferax sp. | reverse complement strand
TGGCCTCGATCTGGCGTATGCGCTCGCGCGTGACGTCGAACTGCTTGCCGACCTCTTCCAGCGTGTGGTCGGTGCTCATCTCGATGCCGAAGCGCATGCGCAGCACCTTCGCTTCGCGCGGCGTGAGCGTGTCCAGGACTTCCTTGGTCACGTCGCGCAGGCTGGCGTAGGTCGCGGCATCCGCGGGCGCCATGGTGGACTGGTCCTCGATGAAGTCTCCCAGGTGTGAATCGTCGTCGTCGCCGATCGGCGTTTCCATCGAGATCGGCTCCTTGGAGATCTTGAGAATCTTGCGGATCTTCTCCTCGGGCATTTCCATCTTCAGCGCGAGGGTCGCCGGGTCGGGCTCGGAGCCCGTCTCCTGCAGGATCTGGCGCGAGATGCGGTTCATCTTGTTGATGGTCTCGATCATGTGCACCGGAATGCGGATGGTGCGCGCCTGGTCGGCGATCGAGCGGGTGATGGCCTGCCGGATCCACCAGGTGGCGTAGGTCGAGAACTTGTAGCCGCGGCGGTATTCGAACTTGTCGACCGCCTTCATCAGTCCGATGTTGCCCTCCTGGATCAGGTCCAGGAACTGCAGGCCGCGATTGGTGTATTTCTTGGCGATCGAGATCACCAGCCGCAGATTGGCCTCGATCATCTCCTTCTTGGCGCTGCGTGAGGAAGACTCACCCTCGTTCATGCGCTTGTTGATGTCCTTGAGCTGCCACAGCGGCACCACGACGCGCGCCTGGATGTCCATCAGCCTTTGCTGCAGGTCCTGCACCGGTGGGATGTTGCGTTCCATGATGGTGGACCAGGGCTTGCCCGCGGCAGCCTGCTTCACGATCCATTTGACGTTCAGCAGATTGCTGGCCGCGCTGTTGCCATGTTTGTCCTTGCCGCTGAAATCGGCAATGAACAACTCCTGCGGGTAGCCGCACTTGTCGACGATGATGCGGCGCATCTCGCGTTCCTTTTTGCGCACATCGTCGACCTGGCCGCGCACCATATCGCACAGTTTTTCGATCGCCTTGGCGGTGAACCGGATCGACATCAGCTCTTCGCTGAGCAGCTTCTGCGACTTCAGGTAGGTTGGGGTGCCGTAACCTTCCTTGTCGTAGGTGCGGTGGATTTTTTCGAACAGCTCGCGCAGGCGGTCGAATCGGCTCAGCGCCTCGCGCTTGAGTTCTTCGAGCTTCTTGGTCAGTGCCTTTGAGCCGCCCTTGCCGTCGTCGTCGTCTTCCTCGTCGAATTCGTCGAAGTCCTCCTCGGCCACATAGTCGTCGGCTTCGTTGGGGTCGGTGAAGCCATCGACGACGGTCGTGATGACGACTTTGCCCTCGCGAATTTCTTCGCCCAGGCGCAGGATCTCGGCAATCGTGGCAGGGGAGGCGGAGATGGCCTCCATCATGTCCATCAGGCCGCCTTCGATGCGCTTGGCGATCTCGATCTCGCCCTCGCGCGTCAGCAGTTCGACCGTTCCCATCTCGCGCATGTACATGCGCACCGGGTCGGTTGTGCGGCCGAACTCGCTGTCCACCGTGGACAAGGCTGCTTCGGCTTCTTCCTCGGCCTCCTCTTCGGTGGTCGAGCCCGTGGTGTTGTTGAGCAGCAGGGTTTCCGCGTCGGGCGTCTGTTCATAGACGGCCACGCCCATGTCGTTGAGCATGGAGATCACGACTTCCATGGTCTCGGCGTCGACCAGCTTGTCCGGCAGGTGGTCGGAGATCTCGCCGTGTGTCAGGTAGCCGCGTGTCTTGCCCAGCTTGAGCAGGGCCTTGAGCTGCAGCCGACGCTTGACCAGGTCTTCCTCCGACAGAACGGTCTCGTCCAGACCAAACTCCTTCATCAAGGCCCGTTCCTTGGCCTTGCTGATCTTCATGCGCAGGGGCTTGACCTTCTCGGTGCTGCCGGAAACCTCTTCCTGCACGTCCGGCTCGTCTTCCGGCAGATCGTCGCCATCGTCCTCGAGCAGGCTGCCCTTGGGCTTGGGGCCACGCTTCGCCCCGATGCGCACCGGTACGCCGGGTTTGGTGGTGACAGCCTTGGACGGGCGGCCCGGCTTGTTCTTGGTCACCGATTCTGCTGGCGCTGCCGCGGCAGTCGACTTCTTCGGCTCGGCGGCCAATACGGCGTTCTTCTTGTGCTTGGCGATGGCTGGGGATGCGGTCTTCGATGCGGGCACAGGCGGGACTTTCTTTGGAGGCAGGGTAACGGTCTTGGCTGCTGCAACCTTGCCAACACCCTTGACAGGTGCCTTGGCGGCCGGCTTTGCGGCTACCTGGGACTTGGTGGCGGCAACGCGTTTGTCAATGGGCGATACAGACTTTGGCGACTTTTGAGCAGGCATGGATCAACCTCACGGCATCAAAAAAACAAAGAGGACCGGCGCCGAAGCACGACGCGCAGACGGCTGGTGAGCAGACAAGTACGAATACGGCAAGATGTCTGGGCGAACATTTGGTGTGCAGTCCTTGCGGTTGGTTGGCCGGTCGTGAACGTCGTCATCGGTTGGCCTGGCCCGGAGGTGCTGCTGTCGCTCTTGCGCGAAAAGCCGTGGATTATACCGCGGCATGCACCGACTGCGGAGGCGTCGCCCCGCATTTGACCGCCACGCGGGCATGGTTGTCGGCGCCGGCGTCAGGGTCCCGCGGACTCCAGTGCGCGCCGGCGCGCCTGCAGCTCGCGGTAGCGTTGCAGCGCTGCCGGATCGGAATGCGATGCCTGTATCGCCAGGGTTTCCTGCTCCTTGATGTGCTCCACCAGCATGCGCCTGAGCAGGTTGCGCAGCTCTTGGACCGCGTCCTGCTGGTCATCGCCAGATACCAGCAGGGGGTCGGCCATGACGCGCAGGGCCAGTTCTTCGCAGGCTTGGCCGCGCAGGCCTTCGCGTACGGCGCCCCATGGCTGCGCGCCGCGTTCATGCAATGCATGCTCGAGCCATACGAACAGTGGCCCGTGGGGCACCGGCAGGTTGCACAGCAGGGCATGGTCCTCGGCCGAGAACAGATCCCAGGCAGCCATATGGCCGAGCAGGATGCGCGCTGCATGGTCAGCCCGACTCGCCGGCAGTATCCGCCCCGCCGGTCGATACGACGCTGCAGGCGTGCGCCAGTTTCCTGAACGGCCACCCAAGCCGGCGCCACTGGAGTTGCCCGTTCGCCCCCGCGCTTGCCGATCGGACCATGACATGCCCGGCATCCACAACTCGGTCAGCTCTGGTGCCGCAAGTTGCACCTGTGCCGCTATCTCGCCCAGCAATTGGCGCTTGAAGGCGCCGTCGGGCAACTGGCTCCACAGGGGTCTGGCGTTGCTGGCCATCAGGGAGCGGCCTTCGGCCGTCAACAAGTCGCAGCCGTCACGCGCGGCATCCACCAAAAAGCGGCTTAGCGGAACAGCATCGCTGATGCAGTGCGAAAACGCCTCCTTGCCATGGGCCCGGATGAAGCTGTCGGGATCGTGTTCAGGCGGCAGGAACAGGAATTTCACGTTGCGCACGTCGGTTGCGTAGGGCAGGGCGCCCTCCAACGCCTTGCGCGCTGCACGTCGACCGGCGGCGTCGCCGTCAAAGCTGAACACTACGGCATCGGTGAACCGGAACAACTTTTGCACATGCTCGGCGGTGCAGGCAGTCCCCAGCGTCGCGACCACATTTGGAAAACCGAGCTGTGCCAGTGCGACAACGTCCATGTAGCCTTCGGTCACCAGCACGAAACCGTGTTCGCGCAGCGCGCCGCGGGCCTCGAACAGGCCGTACAGTTCGCGCCCCTTGCTGAAAACCGGGGTCTCGGGTGAGTTGAGATATTTGGGTTTGTCGTCGCCCAGCACCCGTCCGCCAAAGCCGATGCACTCGCCCTTGACGTTGCGGATCGGGAACATCAAGCGGTCGCGGAATCGGTCGTAGCGCTTCTCGTCTCCGCCCTCATCGTCCTGGCTCTGGATAACCAGGCCGCTCTCCACCAGCAGGGGATCGTCGTAATGCGGGAACACACTGGCCAGGCTGCGCCAGCCCTGCGGCGCATAACCCAGCCCGAACTGGCGCGCCACCTCGCCGCTCAGGCCTCGGCCCTTGCAATAGTCGATGGCCCGCGCCGCTTCCTTGAGCTGTTTGCGGTACGCGTCGCAGGCCTTCTCGAGGACATCGGTCAGCGTGTCCTGCTTGTGCCGATGCTCGGCTGCGCGGGCACGCTGCTCGGGCGACAGATCTTCCTCGGGCACCTGCATGCCATACTGGCCGGCAAGATCCTTGACCGCCTCGATAAACCCCATGCCAGCGTGGTCCATCAGGAAACCGATGGCATTGCCGTTCTTGCCGCAGCCGAAGCAATGGTAGAACTGTTTGCTCGGGCTGACGGTGAACGACGGCGACTTCTCGGCATGGAAGGGACACAGGCCCGAGAAGTTCGCACCAGCCTTCTTGAGTTGCACATAACGGCCGACGATCTCGACCACGTCAGCGCGCGCAACGAGTTCCTGGATGAATGACTGCGGTATGGCCACGGTGCAATTGTCCGCGCAGCATCGCCGGGTTGGGAAGTGGGCTCAGACCGGTGCGGGAAAGGGGCTGCCGTATTTCCCGCAGAAGGGTTCGAGCATCGGCGCGATGCTGGGGTGCAGCGCAACGCCATTGGCGCGCTGCGCAAGGCGCCTGCGCATGCCCGCCTGTCCCGGCAGGCGCACCGCAGGACGACCCGGTATCGGCGGATTGCTGGTGCAGGCATCGGCCAGCCAGTCCATCTGGCGCACGAAGGCGTCGGTGCCGCCGTAGGCGTCGGGGTCGTGCAGCGTCACTTGCACCGTTGCGCCCCATCCCTCGGCGGGGTCCGCGCGGCCGTGACCCGCCAGTCCTGCCGTGAGAGCCTCGACCGTCAGTCCCAGCCCGTATCCCTTGTGGCCATAGCTCATTCCGCCCAGCGGAAGGATGGTCCCGGGCGGGGTTCTGGCGAGCACGGCGGGGTCGCGGGTCGGATGGCCCTGGGCATCCAGCAGCCAGGGCTCGTCGAATGTTTCACCGGCGGCAGCCTTGCGGTTGCTCATGCCATTGGTCGTGATCGAAGCCGAAATGTCGATCAGTACCGGCCCGCCGGTGGTGGGGAATCCGATCGCGATCGGGTTGGGCGTCAGCACGGCGCGAGTGCCACCGAACGGCGCCACACTGGCGGTATTGGGGTCGGAGCAGGTCACCATGCCGAGCAGGCCTTCCTCGGCCACCCGCATCAGGTACACCGCGAGGCAGGCAATATGATGGCTGCGCCGGATCACCACCGATGCGATGCCATAGGAGCGCGCACAGGGAATAAGGCGGTCCAGTGCGCGTTCCATCAACCAGGGGCCAGGTAGCCGCTGGCCATCCCACAGCATGGCCGCTGGTTTGGCATTGATTTCGCGCGGCTCGCCGCCAGTGGCCATGCGACCTTGCTCGATTTCCCGCAGGTAAGGGGCCAACAGGGCCAGGCCATGGGTGTCGTGGCCGAGCAGGTCACCGTCCAGCAAGGTGCGCGCGACACTGGCGGCCGGTGCTGGTTGCAGGCCCGCAGCGCGCAACAGGCCGTTGGCGGTGGCAAGCAGCGCGTCGGCGTCGTATCGATGGGTCATGGCAGCAATAGTTCCAGGCTGTGAGGGGATTTGCTCTAATGATGCCAGAGCAAGTCTCGCGCAATCCAGTTCCCAGACCAGGAGCAACACCATGACCGGAATTTTCGATGTGGGCCTGCCGCGCACGCAAGCCAATTTTGCTGCCATCACGCCGTTGTCGTTCATCGAACGCACGGCGCAGGTGTATCCGGATCGGCTGGCCGTTGTGCACGGCGCATTGCGGCTGAACTGGGGCGAGGTTTACACGCGCTGCCGCCGCCTGGCCAGTGCGCTGGCGCGACGCGGCATTGGCAGGGGCGACACGGTAGCGGTGATGCTGCCCAACACACCGCCGATGGTCGAGGCGCATTTCGGGATTCCGATGTGTGGTGCGGTGCTCAACCCGCTCAATACCCGGCTGGATGCGGCGACGATCGCGTTCATGCTCGATCACGGCGAGGCGAAGGTCGTGCTGGTAGACCCGGAGTTCGCGTCCGTCGTGCAGCAGGCGCTGGCCCTTCGGACGAATCGCGCGCCCCTGCTGGTGGTCGATGTCGAAGATGCGGTCCACGGCCCAGGCGTGCCGATCGGCAGCGTCACGTACGACGAGCTGCTCGCACAGGGAGACCCGGACTTCGTCTGGTCGCTGCCGGGCGACGAATGGGACGCGATCGCGCTGAACTACACCAGTGGCACCACGGGCAATCCCAAAGGTGTGGTGTACCACCATCGCGGCGCCGCGCTCAACGCCTTGTCCAACATCCTGGAGTGGGACATGGGCAAACATCCGGTCTATTTATGGACATTGCCGATGTTCCACTGCAACGGCTGGTGTTTTCCCTGGACGATTGCAGCGCGTGCGGGCGTGAACGTGTGTCTGCGCAAGGTCGAGGCAGCAGCCATATTCGATGCGATCCGTTTGCAGGGCGTAACCCATTATTGCGGCGCACCGATCGTGCACGGCATGTTGGTCAATGCGCCCGAGGTGATGAAACAGGGACTGGCGCAAGGCGTCAAGGCCATGGTGGCCGGCGCCGCGCCACCGGCGTCGATGATCGAGGGCATGGAGCAGATGGGATTCGACCTGACCCATGTCTACGGGTTGACGGAAGTGTATGGCCCCGCGACGGTATGTGCCAAACATCCGCAATGGGATACGCTGGATGTCGGGGAGCGCGCCCGGCTCAATGCGCGCCAAGGTGTGCGCTACCACCTGGAGCGAGACGCGCGGGTGCTGGACGCCATCACCATGCAGCCGGTGCCGCAGGACGGCGAAACCATGGGCGAGATCATGTTCCGCGGCAACATAGCGATGAAGGGCTATTTGAAGAATCCGCAGGCGACGGGCGAGGCTTTTGCCGGCGGCTGGTTTCACAGCGGCGACCTGGCCGTGGTCTATCCGGACGGATACATGAAGATCAAGGACCGCAGCAAGGACATCATCATCTCGGGCGGCGAGAACATCTCGTCGATCGAGGTGGAGGATGTGCTGTACCGCCATCCGGCGGTACTGGCTGCAGCCGTGGTGGCCAAGGCCGACCCGAGCTGGGGCGAGACGCCGTGCGCGTTCATCGAACTCAAAGCCGGAGCAAGTGTACAGGCGCAAGACATCGTGGCCCATTGCAAGAAGCACCTCGCCGGCTTCAAGGTGCCACGGGCGGTGATATTTGGAGATCTACCCAAGACCTCGACCGGCAAGATTCAGAAGTTCGAGCTGCGCCAGCGAGCCGGATCGGCGCAGGCCATCGACCTATAGGCACCTGCGGCCCCACCCGCGGTGTCAATGCCAACCATTCGCGGGGACCTTGCGCCAGGCTCAGTCGCCCATCACCACGCCTTCACGCCGCGGGTCGGCGCCGCCGAGCCAAAGACTCTGACCGTGCGCCTGTCCGCGGGTGATGGCCTGCAGGCCGCTGGTCATGTTGACCTCACGCAGCTCGTGCCCACGCGCCTTGAGCGCGTCGACGGTAGCGGCGGGGAAGCGCTTCTCCTCCAGCATGGTCGGACCGTTGAGCGAGGCAAAATTGGGCAGGTTGATGGCCTGTTGCGGCAGCATGCCCCAGTTGAGTACGCCATACAGAGTCTTGGCGGTGTAGTGGATGATCAGAGCTCCGCCCGGGCTGCCACCACTCATGAGGAGGCCGCCCGTGGCCTTGTCGAAAACCAGCGTCGGGGCCATCGATGAACGCGGCCGCTTGCCCGCTTGCACCCGGTTGGCGATTGGCGCGCCGCTGGCGTCCACTGGCGCGAAACTGAAGTCGGTCAGTTCGTTGCTGAGCAAGAACCCACGCACCATCTGGCGCGCGCCGAACCCGTCTTCGATGGTAGTGGTCATAGCCAGTGCGTTGCCGTGGCTGTCGACAATGGAAATATGCGAGGTGCCGTATTCGACCTGGTCGGGCATTGGAGCGAACGACGTCTTGACGCCGCCCGGTGCTCCCGGATTGGCGGTCTTCATGCTCTGTGCTCCGGGCGCCTGCCCGATGAGCCTGGCGCGCTCAGCCAGGTAGGCCGGTTCGAGCAGGCTCATCCAGTTGCCGGCCGGTGGCGCAACAAAAGCGGGGTCGGCCAGGTACAGCGCTCGATCGGCAAACGTCAGCCGGGAGGCTTCGGTGTACAGATGCAGCCAATCGGCGGATGGAACACCGTTATCGAGCGGCAGCGATGCGGCATTGGTATTGGCCAGGATGCCCAGAATCTGCCCGACTGCGATTGCGCCCGAACTCGGCGGTGGAAAGCCGCAGATCCGGAAGTCCTTTGCATTGGCGCGGTAGTCGCTGCAGATGGGTGCGCGCTTGACCGGCTGGTAAGCCGCCAGGTCGGCCAGGCTCAACTTGCCGGGATTGGTCGGGTGTCTTTGCACCTTGTCGACGATCGCCCGGGCCACTTCACCCTCAAGCAGAGCCTTGGATCCTGCGCTCGCGATCGCGCGCAGCACCAGCGCGAGTTCGGGATTGCGCAAGGTCTCGCCGACCGCGCGCGGTGAACCATCTGCCCGATAGAAATACGCGGCCGCCGTCGGGTCGCTTTTGAGGTATTTTTCGCTGGTCAACAGGCTGTTCAGGCGTGCGCTGACCTTGAAGCCGCGTTCTGCCAATGTGATGGCGGGTTCGAACAGCTTCGCCCACGGCAATTTGCCATGCTGTTGGTGGGCGGTCTCCAGCATCCGAAGCGTTCCGGGTACGCCGACCGAACGACCGCCGACGACCGCTTCATAGAAGGGCATCGGTTTTCCGTCCGCGCCGAGAAACAGCTTTTCGTCTGCCGCCGCTGGTGCCGTTTCGCGTCCGTCGAACGCTTCGACGTCCTTGCCATTGAAGTGCATCAGGAAGGCGCCACCTCCGATACCGCTGGACTGCGGTTCGACCAGGGTCAGCACCATCTGCACGGCAATCGCTGCGTCGACGGCACTGCCGCCGGCCTTGAGCACCTGGTACCCGGCATCGGTCGCCAGCGGGTTGGCGGCCGCCACCGCGAACGTGCGGTTGGCCCAGCCGGGCTTTTCGGTGTAGCCCGACGAGCCTTCGGGTTGGTCGGGCACGGTATACACAAAGCTGCCGGGTGCGGACGCGCAGCCAGCGAGCACGGCAGCCAAGGTGAGGGCGAAAAGCGGTGCGGAGATTCGGATCAGCATAGGGAGTTTCCAATCAATTGCAGTTGGCGGGCGCGATCAGAGCTTATCGCGTTGCGCTCGGTTCGGTAAGCGCACAGGCGGTCGTGCCAGCGATGATCGGTCACGGCCGCACCGGGGCGGCTTCACCGGCATCGAAATCGAGTTCGACCCGCGCGCCATCGGGGTCGTGGAAGAACAACTGCCATGTGCCGCCGCCCGGCAGTTGGCGCAGGTCATACGCGATGCCGCTTTCGGCCAGTCGTGCAACCGTATTGCCCAGGTCCTTGGCGCTGAAGGCCATATGGTCGATGACGCCGCCCGGCGGATGCGGCACGGGACGGCCTGCAACGACATGCAGCACTGCGGTGTCGCCGCTGTACAACCAGGCGCCGGGAAAGTCAAACGCAGGCCGTTGGCCATTGGTCAGCCCCAACATACCGCAATAGAACCGCAGTGTGGCGTCCAGATCGGATGCCAGCACCGTGAAGTGGTTCATACCCAAGATTGCCATTGTCAATCCAGTCAGATTTTTTGATCTGGCACCGTTTGCCCGCGGACAGCTCAAGCACCGGCGACGCTGCCACTTGGCCCGGCCGGATCAGCCGTCGCGGCGGTACCGAGCATCAGCGGGGCGCCAGGCGGATAGCGCCATCCAGGCGAATCACTTCGCCGTTGAGCATGTCGTTTTCGATGATGTGCTTGGCCAGCTTGGCGTAATCCTCGGGCGTTCCCAGGCGCGACGGGAACGGCACGCTGGCGGCCAGTGATTCCTGGACTTCCTTGGGCATGCCGAACATCATCGGTGTGCCGAAGATGCCCGGTGCGATGGTCATGTTGCGGATGCCGTTGCGCGCCAGGTCGCGCGCGATCGGCAGCGTCATGCCGACGATGCCGCCCTTGGAAGCACTGTAGGCTGCCTGCCCGATCTGACCGTCGTAGGCGGCAACGGATGCCGTGGAGATCATGACTCCGCGTTCGCCGGTGGCTTCGGGTTCGTTCTTGCACATCGCGTCGGCAGCAAGGCGGATCATGTTGAAACTGCCGATCAGGTTGACGGTAACGGTCTTGGCGAACCCGGCCAGCAGGTGCGGCCCACTCTTGCCCACGGTTTTTTCTGCCGTTGCGATGCCGGCGCAGTTGACCAGACCCATGAGCTTGCCCATCGCAACGGCCCTGGCCACCACGGCCTGGCCATCGGCTTCTTGGGTCACGTCACATTTGACGAATGCGCCACCGATCTCCTTGGCCACCGCCTCGCCCTTTTCAACCTGCATGTCCGCCACGACAATCTTGGCACCGTTGGCGGCGAGCAGTCGAGCCGTGCCTTCGCCCAAACCCGATGCGCCGCCGGTTACGATGAATACTTTTCCTGCGATTTCCATGGTGTTTTTTCCTCTGCTGATAGTCATGATGCGCCGCTGTCGGCGTGTAGTTTGATTATCACCCAGTGACCCCGGCGCATCAAAAAGTTGCTGCTACAATTTGCGCTCTCGAACATCCCTAGGCGCGTAGCTCAGCTGGTTAGAGCACCACCTTGACATGGTGGGGGTCGTTGGTTCGAGTCCAATCGCGCCTACCAATGAAATGCCCTGCTTCTCCTTTGGAGAGTGGGGCATCTTCTCTTGTGTCGGGTGTTTCTGAGTCAAATTTGGAACTGCGCAGGCATCACTGGATTACTTCGTCAGCGCGCAGCAACAATTGCTGAGGAACGTCGAGTCCGATTGCTTTGGCCGTCTTCAGATTGATGATCAACTCGAATCTTGTCGGTTGTGAGATCGGCAACTCTGCCGGCCTGGCACCCTTCAAGATCTTGTCCACGTAAGTGGCCGCTTGCCGGAAATTGTCACTGATGCTTGGACCATAGGACATCAGGCCGCCTGCATCTACAAACGTCCTGTCTTCAAACATGGCCGCGATACGCTGCTGCAAGAGGAAGTCGATGATTCGACTTCGATGACGAATGGTGAAAGGTTCAGCCGTGACTAGAACGAGGTCTGGCCGCTGTGCCACGAGTCCGCCGAGCGCTGACTCGAGCTCGTCGAGGTTACGCACGCCCACGCGCAAGAGCGCGACACGCGCTTGGTCTGCGGCGATCTGCGTCTGCTGCACTCGAAGCGCCATTCCCGGGTTCGATATGTCCCAGAGGATGGCGGCTCGAGAGACGCGTGGCAGGGCCTGATGCAGCAATTCGAGTCGCTTGCCGCTGAGGTCCGATGACATGAGAGATAAGCCGGTGACGTTTCCGCCTGGTTTCGCAAGACTCACGACCACCCCTCCACCCACCGGATCAGCGCTCGCTGCGAACACGATCGGAATGGACGTCGTGAGGTTCTTGACGGCAAGGCTCGCCGGCGTGCCCGCCGTGACGATGACGTCCACCGACAAGTTGACCAGTTCGGCTGCGAGATCTGCGAGGCGATCCACACTGCCGTCGGCGAATCGGTAGTCGGTGATGACGGTCCGACCCTCCACGTACCCAAGCTCATGCATTGCTTGGCGATAAGCGTTTAGAAATGACTCGTTCATGGCTGCCGAGTTCGGGGACAGCCATCCCACACGGGGCAGCTTTCGCGGTTGTTGCCCATAGGTTGCGAAGTGCACCGACATGAGGCCGATAGCAAGTGTGCGAACGATTCCACGCCGGTCGGTTCTCATCTCGGTGAACGCGCCCGTTATCGGATCTTGCTCCGCCGCGCACTCAGACGCAAAGAAGCCTTGCTATTGCAAGCGGGCCGGTGGAGCGCTTGGACATCCAGCCCGCATTGCCACCGGCTGCTGCGGCACCTGCTCCCCAGACGCGATTGCCGAAAGCAATACTTCATGAGAGGCAGCACTTGGCCGATCGCGGGTGATCGGATCAACGAAATTGGCTCCACATTGCAAACTTTCCAAAGCATACCTGAACGGCCGGTCTGGAGCGAGTAGTTCCGAAAGTCGAACGCAGGTACAAGCGGCAGCAGGTATGTCAATTCATTGGATGCAGCATCCAGAACCAGTACTGCGACTGGAAGCGCTGCCATGTTCTGCAGATACGGGAGATCCTTGACAGCCTGAGTTTCAAGATGACGTTCGGCGAGTGCGTGCAGCTGGCCCGGCAAATTGTGATGCCGCAGGCTTGATTCCGCGGGCGACTACTGGATGCTGCGCTCGGGGTGGGGGTCGTTGGTTCGAGTCCAATCGCGCCTGCCAAGGAACCCGTGACAGACGGCACTGCCCAGTGCCGTCTGTCGAAACAGCCCGCCAGGGGCATTTCCTACAGACTGCCTGCAAAATTACAATCCCGCCAAGGCGGCCCGGTGGGCGGTCGGAGCGAAGTCGATGGCGCATCATGTATTCTCTGAGCGATTCCCGGCGCGTGGCCGATTGCGCGCTGCCTGGAATGGCTCGCAAACGCGTCCTGCTTGCGTGGGCCGGCGGCCAGCACCGAAGGAACCCCGCAATGAGCAGCAAGAATGCACCGATCCCCCGCACGGACAAGAGGGTCATCAAGAAATATCCGAACCGGCGTTTGTACGACACCGCCAGCTCGGCCTACATCACTCTGGCTGAAGTAAAGCAGTTGGTGATGGATTGCGAGCCATTCGTGGTGCTGGATGCAAAGACCGGCGAAGACTTGACGCGCAGCATCTTGCTGCAGATCATCCTGGAGCAGGAGGCGAACGGTTCGCCGATGTTCACTGCTCCGGTGCTGTCGCACATTATTCGTTTCTACGGCCATACGATGCAAGGATTCATGGGCGGCTACCTGGAGAAGAATATGCAGACGCTCGCGGACGTGCAGTCCACGCTCAGCGAGCAGTCCAAGTCAGTAACGCCCGACATGTGGAAGCAGTTCATGAATATGCAGATGCCGATGGTGCAGGGCATGATGGGGTCCAACCTGGAACAGTCGAAGAACTTGCTGACGCAGTTGCAGGAGCAGATGCAGAAACAGGCCGAACAGGTCCTGGTCAGTTTCGGGCTCAAGCGTTGAACGCCGGGCGGAGCACGACAATACAAGCATGCACGATACGATTACCTCCGACGCACCCGTAACCGCGAAGATTCCGACGGTCGGATTCGTCAGCCTCGGATGCCCCAAGGCCCTGACCGATTCCGAACTGATCCTGACCCAGCTGAGCGCAGAGGGCTACCAGACGTCCAAGTCGCTGGCTGGCGCGGACCTGGTGATTGTCAACACCTGCGGCTTCATCGATGAAGCGGTGCGCGAGAGCCTCGATTCCATCGGCGAGGCGCTGGCCGAGAACGGCCGGGTCATCGTCACCGGTTGTCTCGGTGCCAGGGCGGGTGCCGACGGTGGCAACCTGGTGCGCCAGATTCATCCCAAGGTACTCGCCGTGACCGGGCCGCATGCCATGCAGGAAGTGATGGACGCGGTTCATCTGAACCTGCCCAAACCGCATGATCCGTTCGTGGATCTGATTCCGAACGCCTTCGGTGTTGCCGGCATCAAGCTCACGCCCCGTCACTATGCCTATCTCAAGATCAGCGAAGGATGCAACCACCGCTGCACGTTCTGCATCATTCCGTCCATGCGCGGCGACCTGGTCTCACGGCCCGTCGGAGACGTTCTGACCGAAGCGCGCGCACTGTTCGAAGGGGGCGTGAAAGAGTTGCTGGTGATCAGCCAGGACACTTCGGCCTATGGGGTCGACATCAAGTACCGTACCGGTTTCTGGGATGGCAAACCGATCAGGACGCGCATGCTCGATCTGGTGCAGGCGCTGGGCGAATTGGCCGAGCCCTATGGTGCCTGGGTCCGGCTGCATTATGTGTACCCCTATCCGAGCGTCGATGGCGTCGTGCCACTGATGGCCACCGGCAAAATTCTGCCCTACCTGGACGTGCCACTGCAGCACAGCCACCCCGACGTACTCAAGCGCATGAAGCGGCCGGCCAGTGGCGAGAAAAACCTGGAGCGTATCCAGAGCTGGCGCGCGCAGTGTCCGCAGATCGTGGTGCGCAGTACGTTCATCGCAGGATTTCCGGGCGAAACCGAAGCCGAGTTCGAGCACCTGTTGGCGTTCATGCACGAGGCCCAGATCGATCGCGCCGGCTGCTTTGCCTACAGCCCGGTAGACGGAGCTGTCGCCAACCAGATCGATGGCATGTTGCCCGCCGAGGTGCGCGAGGAACGGCGTGCCCGATTCATGGCGGTTGCCGAGCAGGTGTCGACCGAGCGGCTCAAGCGCCGCATTGGCGCGACGATGCAGGTTCTCGTGGATTTTGCACCGGCGCTGGGGCGCAAGGGCGGTACCGGCCGCAGCTATGCCGATGCGCCGGAAATTGACGGTGTGGTCCGGCTGTTGCCGCCGGAAAAGGCCAGCAAGACCTTCAAGGTGGGTGATTTCACACGCGCGCGCATCGTGGGCACGCAAGGCCATGATCTGGTCGCCATCCCCATATGACGACTGGCAAAGAGAAACTCCGTTGCAGTTGCAGCGGCCCAAAAAAAAGCCGCTGCAACTGCAGCGGCGTTCAATAACATTCAACCAATGGTGCCCAGGAAGGGACTCGAACCCCCACGATGTTACTCGCTAGTACCTGAAACTAGTGCGTCTACCAATTCCGCCACCTGGGCATCTCAGGAAAGAGAGAGATTGTATCAAGAATAATAGTATTTCCAGCGCCTTGCTGGACGAAGTCGACGGCACGATTCAGGGCCATCGCGATGGCCATGGATTTGTCGCCCGCGATGACGGCGAAGCCGACATCTATCTGCCGCCCAATGAAATGCGGGCCGTATTGCACAAGGACCGGGTCAAGGTCCGGATCGTTCGCAGCGACCGCAAGGGCCGGCCGGAAGGTCGGGTGGTGGAAATCGTCGAACGACCTGCGCAGCCCATCATCGGGCGGCTGTTGCAGGAGGGCGGGATCTGGCTCGTCGCGCCTGAAGACAAGCGGTATGGCCAGGACGTGCTGATCCCCAAAGGGGCGACCGGTACCGCCAAGGCCGGCCAGGTAGTTGTGGTGGATCTGGTGGAACCGCCCGCCCTGTATGGCCAGCCGGTCGGAAGGGTCAAGGAGGTACTGGGCGAAATTGACGATCCGGGCATGGAGATCGAGATCGCGGTGCGCAAATACAGCGTGCCGCATGAATTCTCCGAGGCCTGCATCGCCCAGGCCCGCACTTTGCCGGACAAGGTGCGAGCACAAGACAAGAAGCACCGCATCGATCTGACCGATGTGCCACTGGTCACGATCGACGGTGAAGATGCGCGCGATTTCGACGATGCGGTGTATTGCGAACCGGCCACGACCGGGCGCGGCAAATCGGCAACCAAGGGCTGGCGCCTGCTGGTGGCGATCGCCGACGTAAGCCATTATGTGGAAACAGGCTCGGCGATCGACATCGACGCTTATGACCGCGCCACCAGCGTCTATTTTCCGCGCCGCGTGATACCGATGCTGCCGGAGAAGCTGTCCAATGGACTGTGTTCACTCAACCCCGAGGTCGAGCGCCTGTGCATGGTCTGCGACATGTTCGTCGATGCGACGGGGGGCGTCACGGCGTACCAGTTCTATCCGGCCGTCATGTGGAGCCACGCCCGCTTCACCTACACCGAGGTGGCCGCGATCCTGGCCAACACCCGGGGTCCGGAGGCCGCCAGGCGCAAGGAGCGGGTCGGCGACCTGATGCATCTGCATGATGTGTATAGGGCCCTGCTCACAGCGCGCAACAGGCGGGGGGCGGTTGATTTCGAGACCGTGGAGACCCAGATCGTCTGCGACGAGAGCGGGCGCATCGAGAAGATCGTGCCGCGCACCCGCAATGATGCACACAAGTTGATCGAGGAGGCCATGCTGGCCGCCAATGTCTGCAGCGCAGACTTCATCCTGCAGAGCAAGCATCCGGGTTTGTATCGGGTGCATGAGGGACCGACGCCGGAGAAAAAGGAGGTCTTGTCCGGGTACCTGAAGGCCATGGGCGTGGGGCTTTCGATCAGTGACGATCCGTCGCCGGGCGAGTTCCAGGCCATTGCATTGGCAACCAAGGATCGGCCGGATGCCCAGCAAATCCACGCGATGCTGCTGCGCTCCATGCAGCAGGCCATCTATACCCCGACCAACAGCGGACATTTCGGGCTGGCGTTCGACGCATACACCCATTTCACCAGTCCGATCCGGCGTTACCCGGATTTGCTGGTGCACCGGGTGATCAAGGCGATTCTGGGCAAGCACCGTTACGCGCTGCCGCAATTGCCTGCCCCAGGCGAGGCCCATGCCAAGTTGTCGCGCCGCCTGGAGAAGGGGGCTGCGTCGAAAGCGGCGGCGGCGGGCGACAAGCCGCGCAAGCTCAGCGCCGACGGGCTCGCCTGGCAAGCCGCCGGACTGCATTGCAGCGCCAATGAGCGACGTGCAGACGAGGCCAGCCGGGACGTGGAGGCATGGCTCAAGTGCAAGTACATGCGCGAACACCTGGGCGAGGAATACGGCGGGGTCGTGACCTCGGCCACCAGTTTCGGGATTTTCGTGACGCTCGATGCGATGTATGTCGAAGGCCTGGTCCACATCACCGAACTGGGTGGCGAGTACTTCCGGTTTGACGAATTGCGCCAGGAACTGCGCGGCGAACGCACCGGAATTCGATACTCCATCGGCACCCGGGTTCGGGTGCAGGTGAGCAGGGTCGATCTCGATGGCCGGCGCATCGATTTCCGGTTGGTGCGTGAAGGTGAAGACCTGACCGCGCGCGCGCTCAAGGACAAAGGGCTCGGGCATGACACCCATCCGCGCGCCGCGCGCGAGGAAACCGGCATTGACAGCGCGCCCCGACGCAAAACGCGCAAAGGTGCGGAACCTGCAGCGAGCGGGCGCAAGAGCGCCGGTCCGAGCGGCAAGGCGTCGGCGCGCATCGGCGCAGCGGGCAAACGGGGTCGGTCGCCGCGGCGCTGAGTGTGTTTCTGGCTAACATCCGCTCAGGCCTATTTCCTTGACTAGAAACGAAGTGAGTGCAATCCCTATGTCGTCAGAATCGAAAATCGCCATCGTGACCGGGGCCGGCAGCGGCGTCGGCAAGGCCGCCGCGCTGGCCATGCTGGGGCATGGCTACCGTGTTGTGCTGGCGGGTCGCCGCAAAGACCCGTTGTTGGCAGTGGCCTCGCAAAGTGGTGCGCCGGATAGTGCGCTGGCCGTGCCGACCGACGTCGCCGACCCGCAATCGGTGCGCGCATTGTTCGACGCGGCCGTCTCCGCCTACGGTCGGGTGGATGTGGTGTTCAACAATGCTGGCGTGAACGCGCCTGGCATCGCGCTTGAAGACCTGACGGTCGAGCAGTGGCGCAATGTGGTGGACATCAACCTGACCGGCATGTTCCTGTGTATCCAGCAGGCGTTTCGCGTCATGAAGGCACAAGCGCCGCGCGGCGGACGGATCATCAACAACGGGTCGATCTCGGCGCATACGCCGCGACCCAATTCGATCGCCTACACCGCAACCAAGCACGGCGTCATGGGCCTGACGAAGACGGCGTCACTGGATGGCCGCAAATACGACATCGCGGTGGGCCAGATCGATATCGGCAATGCGGCCACCGAAATGGCGCAGCGGATGGCGACCGGCGTCATCCAGGCCAATGGTGAAATCGCGATCGAGCCGCTGATGGATGTCAATATCGTCGGGCAATCGGTTTTGTACATGGCCAATCTTCCGTTGGAAGCGAATGTGATGTTCCACACGGTGATGGCCACCAAGATGCCGTTCGCGGGTCGGGGTTGAAGTATCTGTGTGTCGCCTCAGGACGGTCGCCGCCTGGGTCAGACTAAAGGCTGCGAGCCAGCTCCATTGCCGTGAGGTGCGCGTCGCCGGGCCAGCGGTCGGCAGCCTCGCCATGCCGGTAGACAGCGCCGCAAGCTGCGTCAAACGGCACCTGCCCGGCAGCCAGTCCTGCACCGATCATGCCGGCCAGCACATCACCGCTGCCGGCCACTGCCAGGCGCGCATTTCCAGTCGGATTGATCGCTGGCGCTCGGCCCGGCATCGCCACCACCGTTCCTGAGCCTTTCAATGCGACCACACATTGGTAGTCGTCCGCCAGTTGTTGCGCAGCGCGTAGCCGGTCCGACTGCACCTGGCTGGCGGCCGCGCCCAGCAATCGGGCCGCTTCAAGCGGGTGGGGCGTCAACACCGTGCCGAACGCTCGCCTGTTTCTGGCGCGCAGTTGGTTCTGCAGTTGCGGGTCCGAGGCCAGGGCATTGAGCGCGTCGGCATCGAGTACCAGTCGCTGCGCCCCGGATAGCAGCTGCGGCAGGCATGCCCGAACTGCATCACCGCCACCACATCCGCAGACCACGGACATGCTGCGCAGGTCCAACTGATGCAATGTGCGCTGCATCAGTTCCGGTGCCCAGGTTCCACTGCCCGAAACGGTATGTTCATCCAGCTGGCAAACGTAGACCCGCCCCGCGCCGCTGTGCAATGCACCCAAGCCTGCCAGCACGACAGCCCCCGCCATCCCGAAAGCACCGCCCACGATCGCGACATCGCCGTAGCTACCCTTGTGCGACGCATGCGGGCGCAGACGGGCCTGCGGCGCTGCGATCAGCCGGGCCGCAGGCGCTGCTTGCGGCACGCAGGCGGCGGCATTCAGTTGCAGGTCGTCAAGCCAGACCTGTTGCGAGGCATCACGGCCATCGGCGGTGAATAATCCGGGTTTGAGCGCAAGCAGGCACAAGGTGGCGCTGGCCTTGACGCTGCATGGTGCGGCGACGCCGGTGTCGGCATGCAATCCGGTTGGAATGTCGATCGACAATACCGGCGCCGCCGATTGGCCGATGCGGCCGATCCATTGCGCCATCGTGCCGTCCGGCGCGCGGGTCGCGCCAATGCCGAGCAATGCGTCGATGCACAGATCCCAGTGGTCCGCAGGCGCGTCGGCAAATGGCACGCCCGCGCGCTTGGCCCGTCGATAGGACGCTGCGGCATCTGCAGGTGCAGTTGCTTCCTCGCCCAGCCAGGTGACGACCACCTGCTTGCCCCAGTTGTGCAGGTGCATGCCAGCCTCCATGCCATCGCCCCCGTTGTTGCCGGGGCCGGCCGCAATCCAGATCACCTGCGTATGGGGATGCAGAGCCAGAGCCAGACGCGCCGCCGCCAGGCCGGCGCGTTGCATCAGGGTGTGTGCGGTGCTGGCAACCAGTCCCGCACGTTCGATCACGCGGGTTGTCGCTGTATCGAAGAGTGGCCATTCGATACCAGGCTTGACCAGGCGAGGCGGTGGCAGCAACAGGTTCACGGCGTTCAGAATTCGAATGTCTCACCTTCCCGCGCCAGCAGGATGTCCGGGCCGTTGGCCGGCACGGGGTTGTCCCGCAATGCCTGGGCGAAGGCAGCCTCCAGCGCATCGTCGCTACGGGTGGGTTCGTGGTGGGTGCAGAACAGCACTCGGGCCTTGGCTTGCTGCGCGTAGGCGATGCTGGTATCGAAACTGCCATGGCCCCAGCCGCGTTTGGCCGGCAGTTCAGCCCGTGTGTACGACGTGTCGGCAATCAGCACGTCGACCTCCTGCATGCCGCGAAGAATCGCTGCCGCCTTTTCGTTGACAAACTGCTGGTATTCCTCAAATTCGTCGTCCGCCGGCTCGTAGATGTTGTACGGCGGCTCGTGATCGCCGGTAAAGAACATCGACTTGCCGGCGCTCTCGATCCGGTAGCCCAGGTTGATTACCGGATGGTTGAGCAGGCACGGCGTCACGGTTGCGCTGCCGATCTGAAACGATTCGCCGGGCATGACAGTCACATACTCCATCCGTGCCTTGAGCTCGGCTTCGCGCACCGGGAAGTAGCTGTATTGCAGTTGCACGGACATTACCTGCTCCACGCCGTTGCCCGAGACCGGGTCGAACGCCCCATGCAGGCGCAGTGTGTTGCCGGGAATGAAATTGGGAACGAACAGCGGCAGTCCCTGGATATGGTCCCAGTGCGAATGCGTGATCAGCACGTTGGCCTCCAGCGGCATTTCGGCCAGCAGGGAATGCGACAGCGGGAAAATGCCGGTGCCGGCGTCGATGATGATCAATTCGTTCGCATCGGTTCGCACTTCGATACACGTGGTGTTGCCGCCGTATCGCACGGTCTTCGGACCGGGAGATGCGATTGAACCGCGCACCCCCCAGAAGCGGATTTTCATGTCATGACTCCTGTCAGCTGACTACCGGTACACCTGCTCCCCGCAGGCACAGGTCCCAGAAAGGACGATAGCACTTGGGAAGGCATGGTTGAACCCATCGACCGATGGCATCAACCGGCCAGCCGCCCCAGGTCAAAACCGCGCATGTCGATCTCGGGCGCCTTGCCGGCGATCTGGTCGGCCAGCGCACGCGCCGATCCGCAGGACAAGGCCCAGCCACTTGAGCCGTGCCCCAGGTTAAGCCACAGGCCCGGCCTGCCGCTGGCACCCACGACCGGAGGTCCGTCGGGCAACATCGGTCGCGCACCTTTCCACTCCTGGCTGCCGTTGTGCGTGCTCGCAGCCCCCGGGAACCAGTCCTGCAGCACCTTGTACAAGGTGCGCAGCGGGGCGGCACGTTTGTGACCGGCGCTGCCGCCGATCTCGGCCACTCCGGCCACGCGGACGCGATTGCCGAGGCGCGATATGGCCACTTTGTAGTGTTCGTCCATCACGGCGCTGCGGGGAGCATTCAGCGGTTCCTTGATGGTCGCGCTGAGGGAGTAGCCATGAATGGCTACCAGCGGAAGTCGGATCTCCGCCGACAGAAGCAAGGGCACCGACGACACACCGGCGCACACCACGATGGCATCGAACGGGGTGGCTGCGGTTTCGTCCTGAATCCTCAGCGCGGGCCCGGCCTGCGGGTCGAAGCCGGCCACGGCGCAGTTGAAACGAAACCGCACGCCGATGCGCTGGGCTTCGTTCTTGAGCAGCAGCGCAAACTGGCGGCAATTGCCGACTTCGTCATCCGGTAGCTGGATGGCGGCGACAAATGGCGTGTCCGTACTTAGCGCCGGCTCGACCAGTCGCGCCTGGTCGGGCTCCAACTGGCGAAACGCCACCCCGGCGTCTCGCAGCACCTGCAGACCGGGCTGGACCAGTTGGCGGTCGCCTTCGGTACGCAGCAGCACCATGTAGCCGTCGCTGCGGTCGTACTCCAGGCGCAGGTCGCCGCGTATCGCGTGCAATCGGGCGCGACTGTAAAAGGCCAGTCGACGCATATGGGCCCGGTTTCTCAGGTAGCGCTCCAAGTCGCAGGACCGGTACCAGCGCCACATCCACGCGATCTCGCTGCCCCGTAACGGCCAGCTGATCCGGACGCTGGCGTGGCGCCCCAGCAGCTGTCCCAGGACCTTGCCCGGCATGCCAGGCGCCGCCCACGGTGTGACATAGCCTGGTGCGATGATGCCGGCGTTGGCGAAGCTGGTTTCCTCGGCCGCCGCGCCGCGCCGCTCGAATACCGTGACCTCATGGCCGTCCCGGCCCAGTTCGTACGCGGTGGTGACCCCGATTATTCCGGCGCCAATGACAGCAATCTTCATGAATCCCTTTGATGTGGCATTGCCGGACGGCGCATCGCCGCGAACGCCCGACGCCGGGATTATCCGGCGCGCAGTAGCTGTTCGACCTGGAGCCCGATGTTGAGCACCGCATCGTCATGCATTGCACTGTGCCATAGCATGAGCCCGACCGGCAGATCGCCAGCAGCCTGGCAAGGCAGCGACAGTGCGCAACCATCGAGCATGTTCACGACACCGGTATTGCGCAGCAGCAGACTGTTGACCCTGAAAAACGCGTCATCGCGTTCGGCACCCGGAGCCACCGACGCGATCGAAGGCGCCAATAGTGGCACGGTCGGCGACAGGACGGCATCGAAACGCTGCAAGCGCCGATCGACGCGCGCAATCCAGTCGCAGCGCGCGTGGATCAGGTCAATGTAATCGGCGGCACTGAACGAGGCTCCGCGCCGGATCCGTGCGACGACGCGTGGATCCATCTGGTCAGCCATCGACGCCAAAGCGGCGCGGTGCAATGCAAAGCTTTCGGCAACGGCGAACCCGCCCTGCGCCAGCAGCATGGTCAGGTCTTGCAACTCGGGCAGGTCGATCTCCTCGATGTGGGCGCCGGCGCGCCGCAACCGCTTCACCGTACGCTCAAAGGCGATGGCGACGGCTGGATCCAGATCGTCCAGCATCAGCGTGCGACCAACTGCCAGTCGATAGGCCGCCACGGGTGCATTGCTGCGGGTGACGGCACGCGCGGCCAGGATCTCATGGGCCACGATCGCATCTGGGACCGAACGCGTCATGGCGCAAACGGTGTCGAGCGTCGTCGACAGCGGCACGGCGCCATCGGTCGGCACCAGCCGCGCCGTGTTCTTGAAGCCCACAATGCCGTTCAACGCTGCTGGTATGCGAATCGATCCTGCGGTGTCCGAACCCAGGCCGACAAATGCCGCACCGGTGGCCACTGAAACGGCAGCCCCGCTGGAAGACCCGCCCGGAATCAGTGCCTGCTCACGGCTGGCCGCATTGGCCGGTGTTCCGTGGTGTGGATTGATCCCAATTGCGGAAAAGGCGAACTCGGTCATGTTGGTTCGCCCGATGAACGCGCCGCCGGCGGCCCGCAGCCGGGCGACTGCCGGACAGTCCCGCGCTGCTGGCGCCTCGGCGTTGCGCGTCATCGATCCAGCGGCGGAAACTTGCCCGCTGATGTCGAATAGATCCTTCACCGACACGGCGAGTCCGGCCAACGGCCGATGCTGCAGCCGCGGATCGGCGGCCGCCACCGCGGCTTGGTCGAACATGGTGCGAAGGAAGGCTTTGTCGCATCGCGGCGATTGCGCAACGTCGATGCAGGCCTGCATGGCGGCGGTTGCGGCGGTCTGCCCGCTGCGGATGCGCTCGCGGGTACTCGACAGGTCGGCGAGAGGGGTGTTTGGCATCGAATGACTGGTAGCCTGTGTTATAGTCCGCAGGTTTTGCTGCACTGCGCCATTTGGCCAGCGGGGCACGACAAATACGCGAATCCGGACCCATCAAGGTGTTCAAGGTTACCGAACAAGATCTGCACGGACGCAAGGTCGGTTGCCCTGGATGAAGGACCGGATTTTAGACCTAACCTTCGGAGATAGATATGCCAATCACCATGCGTGAAATGCTGGAAGCCGGCGTCCATTTCGGACACCAGACCCGCTTCTGGAACCCCAAGATGGCCCCGTTCATTTTCGGTCATCGCAACAAGATCCATATCGTCAATCTGGAGAAATCGCTGCCGATGTTTCAGGATGCGATGAAGTTCGCGCACAAACTCGCTGCAAACAAAGGCAC
>JAYUQC010000209.1:0-23699 GCA_043759735.1 Rhodoferax sp. | reverse complement strand
GAGGTGATGAAGGTGCTTGCGGCGCAGCGGCTGGACGTTCACGCGGTCAAGAAATGCACGGCACAGCGCCCGGACACCGAGTTTGACCATCCCATCGGCGGCGTTGAAAACCTCTATAAAAATGAAGATGTCTGGGCTGCGGATGCGCAACTGGTCGCCGGAACGGCCTGGCTGTTTGCCGACGAGCGCGCCGACCAGGCGCTCGATGTCTTGTTTGTCGACGAGGCCGGGCAGGTTGCATTGGCCAATCTGATCGCCGCCGGCACCGCGGCACGCAACATCGTCTTGCTGGGCGACCAGATGCAGTTGAGCCAGCCGGTACAGGGTGTGCACCCCGGGCGTTCGGGTGACTCAGCGCTGGACTACCTGCTGGACGGTGCATCGACGATCGCGCCGGAGCGGGGGATCTTTCTGGCGACGAGTTATCGCATGCACCCTCTGGTGTGTCGCTTCATTTCGGACGCGGTGTACGAAGGTCGGCTCGAGCCTGAGGCTGGAAATTCCAGCAGAACCCTGGTGCTTGCTGGTGACGCCCATGCGTTGATCCGGCCCGCGGGCATCGTGTACGCACCGGTCGAGCATTCCGGCTGCTCACAGGGCAGTGAAGCCGAGGTCGCACTTGTGTGCGAGCTGTACGCGAGTGCCATGCGCCAGCGCTTCACCGACAAGGACGGGCATGAGCATGCCATGTCCCAGGAGAGCATTCTCGTGGTGGCGCCCTACAACGTGCAGGTCAACCTGCTCCGGCGCGCGTCGCCCGCGGGTGCCCGAGTCGGCACGGTCGACAAGTTCCAGGGCCAGGAGGCCGAACTGGTCATCGTGTCGATGACCACGTCCAGCGAGCAGGACTTGCCGCGCAACATCGCGTTCCTGTACAGCAAGAATCGCCTGAACGTCGCAGTGTCGCGCGCCAAGTGCCTGGCCATCGTGATCGCCAATCCCGCCCTCATGGCAATCAAGTGCCAGACGCCGGAGCAAATGGCGCTGGTCAATACCCTGTGTTGGGTGGCCGAGGCGGGGCTGTCCAGCCCTGTCGGTGGGCCATCGACCGAAAACAGCGGCGCCCGTCGCGGCCAGTCGGCGTAGCTGGGTGGCTGGGTGGCTGGGTGGCTGGTCGGCTGGTCGGCTGGTCGGCTGGCCAGGAGCGTGGCTAACAGCCCTACCGGTGCTTCCTTGATCCGGTCTCAGGACTGAATTCATGGTATGCGGGCCGCTGCCGCCGTCCGGCTGCTGCGACCGCACAGTGGGCGTTTCGACGGGCATGTTATCGCGCGCAAGCGCAAGGATGCACCCAGCGTGTTCGCGGTCTTCGAGCGCGGACTGCGGGACCGGCCATGAAAAATTGGCTGGCAACCCACGGCCGTAGACAGTCAATCGACGTTGTCCTGTTGCTGATGCTGGGAACGCTGCGTTGCAAGACCTGACCCAATACTGTTCGCTTAGGTCGATCTTCAGGGTTTACCCGAACCAGCGTCGATGTCGAGTCTCAGAGGAGGCGGACCCCAGAAAACCTCGCCGAATCAAGGACTCGGTACCGTAAGCGAACAGTATTGAGACCTGACCCAAAGACTTCTGCCAAAGACTTCAGTGCGGACAGAATTTCCGGCATGACGCGGCTCGGCACCGTGTAGCTGCCAGCCGTACCGTTACAGCAGCCTGCTGGTGAACCGGCGCGCAGTGTCTGGTGCCGAGCTGATGGCCACGCTGGAGATTTCGCCCGCCACTTTCAAGCGCGACCTTGCCAAATTGCGCGACCAGATGCATGCGCCGATCGTCTTTGACCGCGACCTGGGAGGGTAAACTGCCAGCATCATGCGCTGTTGGATCATTGTCATCCTTGCATTGCAGTTCTTCTGCAGCATGAGCGCGCTTGCCTCCGGTCAAGGCAGGATCGACAACTCTTTCGCCGAATCGGTCAGCATCGTTGTCAGCGCGATGGATGATGCGTCCAACGCTGTTCAAGACGAGCAGCTGTCGGCGCTGGATGCTAAACACGATCTCCATGACGACAAGCCTGATTTGCCCGAATGGCTGGGTCTGACGTGGAATCGCCTCTCTCAGGCTGATCCTTGGGACGTTCCTCTTGCACTTGTATCGCCCGACTGGGTTCCCCCCACGCTCGCGGGGCCGCAGCGCCCACCTCAAGCATAAGCACCACTTCCCGAGCGTTGTTCCGTCCTGCACGGACGAGGCAACATCCGACGGGCCTACCGTCTCCCTTGCCCTTGCGGGCAACCGAACCCAGCACTCTCCATCATGGAACTCCTCTCGGATCCCAACATCTGGATCGCCTTCGCGATGCTCACAGCCCTGGAGATCGTCCTGGGTATCGACAACATCATCTTCATTTCGATCCTGGTGGGCCGTCTGCCGCCGCATTTGCGCGACAAGGCCCGCCGCCTGGGGTTGGGATTTGCCATGATCTCGCGGCTTTTGCTGCTGTTCACCCTGACATTGGTGATGGGACTGACTGCAGACATCTTCAACGTGCTGGGTCAGGGTATCAGCGGACGCGACCTTGTCTTGCTGTTCGGCGGCCTGTTCCTGCTCTACAAGGCTTCCCATGAAATCTTCGTGGAGGTGGAGGCGCGGGAACAGCACGCACCGCCAGCCACCGATACCGAGGCAATGAGAGCCGCAGGTTCGAAGCTGTTCTGGGGAGTCATTGGCCAGATCGCCATCATCGACATCGTGTTCTCACTGGACTCGGTGATCACCGCAGTGGGCATGGTGGACCAGATCAGCGTGATGGTCGCGGCGGTGGTGGTCTCCGTGGGTGTGATGCTGGTGGCCGCCAAGCCCATTGGCGAATTCGTGGATCGCCACCCCTCGGTCAAGGTGCTGGCATTGGCCTTCCTTGTGATGGTGGGCATGGCGCTTACGGCCGAAGCCTTCGACCAAGAGGTCCCCAAGGGCTATATCTACGCTGCGATGGCTTTTTCGCTGCTTGTCGAGAGTCTCAACATTCGCTCCCGCGCCAAACGCCAGGCGCGCGCCATCACATCCTCCGAAAACTGACCCTCAACGCGACCAGCCTGCTGCTTTCCCCCAACTTTCCGCTACTGGCTGAACACTCCACACATCGAAATTGCCATACTTTGTGCGCTCATCCTGGGCGGTTGCTCAGAGGGCTGCGCCACGGGAGAGGGTGCATCGATGCTCAGGCATGGCATGAGCCGTCCATCGACGATGGAGGCCATGAACACCATCGGGCAACACGACTTCCTCGATGACCGATAGCGCTACGGGCTGGACCAAGAAAACGCCGGGCCGCTCCCAAGTTTTCTTGCACCCCCTTGGGGCCTGGCGAAGCCAGGGCTGGGGGCGCTCCTAAGGCGGACAGCGCCGGTAGGAAGCGGCCGGCATGACCAACGATTTTCAATGGCTTTCCTCGGTCAGACATTGGGACGATGAGGCCACTGGCAGCCATGGAACATCGCGGTACGCAGGTACCCATGCGTGCCGGCCAAGAAGGATCAGCCCAGCAAAAAGGCCCCGCATCGCGGGGCCTTTTGTCGAACCGAAGTTTCCGATCAGCGGATCACAGCCAGTTCGGTACGCTTGCCACCCTTGTAGGTCATCAGGGTCAGCGCGCCATTCTTGATGTCGCCTTTTTCGTCGAACGCGATATTGCCGGTCACACCCTTGTAGTCGGTCTTCTTCAGTTCAGGCAGGTATTTCGCCGGATCGGCCGAGTCCGCCTTCACCATCGCAGCCACCATGACATTCAGGGCGTCATACACATAAGGTGCATACACCTGCACGTCGGCATTGAACTTGGCCTTGAAGTCGGTGCGGAATTTCTCCATGCCGGCCTTAGCCTCGCCCTCGACACCGCCCGCTTCCGCGCAGTAGACCATGTCGTCCTTCATTGCGTCGCCGGCGAGCTTGGGCAGTTCACCCGAGCAGATGCCATCGCCGCCCATGAACTTGGCCTTGATGCCGAGCTGGGCCATCTGTTTGATCATGGGGCCTGCAACAGCGTCCATGCCGCCGAAGAACACGATGTCGACCTTCTTGCCCTTGAGCGTGGTCAGGATCGCATTGAAGTCAGTTGCCTTGTCGGTGGTGAACTCGTGGCCGGCGATCTTGCCGCCAGAGGCTTCCACCGCCTTCTTGAACTCTTCCGCAACACCCTGGCCATACGCGGTACGGTCATCGATCACGCCGATGGACTTGCCCTTGAGGGTGTTGACAGCGTATTTGCCTAGGGTGCTGCCCAGGTGCACGTCGTCGGCCACGACGCGGAACACGCCTTTGAAGCCTTGACGGGTGTACTTGGGGTTGGTCGCCGAGGGGGAGATCTGGGGAATGCCGGCTTGGTCATAGATCGCCGAAGCGGGAATCGTGGTGCCGGAATTGAGGTGACCGATCACGCCGTTGACCTTGGCGTCAACCAGCTTGGTGGCCACCGCCGTGCCCTGCTTCGGATCACCAGCGTCGTCTTCGGGCAGCAGTTCGATCGTGACTTTCTTGCCGCCGATCATCACGCCCTTGGCGTTGAGTTCGTCGATCGCCATACGGGCGCCGTTTTCGTTGTCTTTGCCCAGGTGGGCGATCGCACCGCTGGTCGGACCGACGTGGCCGATCTTGATGACGTCAGCAGCAGGAGCCGGGGCAGGCGCAGCAGCGGGCGCAGCGGCAGGCGCTGGTGCCGGCGCCGCGGCAGGAGCCGGCTCTTCCTTCTTGCCGCAGGCGACAAGCAATGCGGCAGCAGCGCACAACGTCAAGGTAGTACGAAATTTCATTTGCATAAGAACTCCAAGGGGGTTTGATCAGTTGGAGGACAGTTATTTGTCCCAACAACCCGCGAGGATAACGCATTTTGCATGCCGATACCACTAGGCAAACCCGCGCGCACCGCCGGGTTTGGCGCAAAAAAACAACGCCTTCGCCGAACCCAAAGACCAGGGTCAGACCGGCGGGTCCGCCTCAGGATCGGCCGGCGCCGCTGGCGCGTCGTCCAGCAGCACCGCGTCCACCGCCTCGCGCACCATGACGTCCAGTTCAGCGCGCAGACGTTCTGTAATGGAGTCCAGCGATTCCCGCACCATGTCCTCCATTTGCAAGCGAAGGCGGTCGCCAATCACGTCCACCTGCTCCAGCATGGCATACGCGACCGCATCCTGCATGCGGCCATCTAGCGCCTGACGCAATTGAACCCGCATGCGCTGGGCAAATGCCTCCCGGCGCGCCGCCGCCTGCACGGCAGGATCCTCGGGCGGCTCAACCGGCTGCAGTGCAACCTGCACGACCTCGGTGAGCGTCGGCAGGAACCGAGGGATACCGCGTATCGTCGTCGCCATCAGGCGGCTCCTCGATCGGCGAAGTCGTGCCGGACCAAAGCGTAGCCCCGCTGCTGGTAGTACTTCCAACGCAAGCGTGAATCGGCGCGTTCCTGATCCCCTGAACCCACCACCTCGATGACCCGCTTGAAGCGCTCAAAACCGGTCGGCACCTGGGCTTCAAGATTGACCAGCACATCATGATGGGGCGCGTTTTGCGGCGTGACGCCCAGCAGGACCGGTGACGCGCTGCGCACGAGGGAATCGCCGCTGGCGCAACAGTGGGGCACGAAATCCGTCGCCGAGAAAGACCATAAGGCTGCATCGAGTTCGCGCAAGGTCTGCGCGTCGCCGGTGACCGCCACCTTGGCGCCCTGAGTGACGGCCTTTCGCAGCAAGCGGCACAGGTAATGGGTTCTGTCAGGCATGTTGAAATGAAACGCGATTTCAGTCATGGTCGGCTGTGCCCGGGGTCAGTCGCCGTCATACCCAGATACGAATTTTTCACGCGAGACACTGCTCCGAAAGACGCGTAGAGGCTGCACGTTGCGATGGCAAGCCGTCACGCCTTGCGACGGGACCGTGCCGGCACCTTGGTCGCCGCCGTTTCGGTGCCTGCCACACTGGCCAGCAGATAGTCGAGCAGCAACGCCACGGGTCGGCCCGTCGCACCTTTGGCAGCGCCACCCTTCCAGGCGGTTCCGGCAATGTCCAGGTGCGCCCAGGGGTATTTGTCGGCAAACCGCTGCAGGAATTTGGCTGCCGTTATGGCGCCTCCCGGTCGACCCGCGACATTGGCCACGTCGGCAAAATGCGTCTTCAGGCCATCGCCGTATTCGTCATCAAGCGGCATGCGCCAACAGGGATCCTGCGCCGATTCGCCGGCGGCAAGCAATGCAAAGGCCAATGTGTCGTCACTGGAGAACATGCCGCTGCGCACTCCACCCAACGCGATCACGCAAGCGCCGGTCAAGGTGGCGATATCGACCACAGCCCTGGGTTTGAGCCGCTCCGCATAGGTCAAGGCATCGCACAGCACTAACCGGCCCTCCGCATCGGTGTTCAGGATCTCAATGGTTTGGCCGCTCATGCTGGTGACAACGTCGCCCGGCTTGACAGCCTTGCCGTCGGGCATGTTTTCGCAACTGGCGATCAGGCCAACCACATTGATGGCCGGCTTGAGGTCGGACAACGCACGAAAAACGCCCAGAACACTGGCCGCACCGCACATGTCAAACTTCATCTCGTCCATTTCCGGCGCCGGCTTGATCGAGATGCCGCCGCTGTCGAAGGAAATGCCCTTGCCGATCAATACCGTAGGCGCCTGCGCCTTGGGCCCGCCCTCGTACCGCAACACGATGAACCGCAATTCCTCATGCGATCCCCTGGCCACGGCCAGGAAGGACCCCATGCCCAGCTTGGCCACCTGCTTGGGCCCCAGCACGTCGCACTGGATGTTCCCGGCCCTGGCCAATTGCTTGGCAGCGCCGGCCAGCATCGTCGGCGTGGCATGGTTGCCCGGCCGGTTGGCCCATTCCTTGGCAAATTCCACGCCCCGCACAGTCGCCACCGCGCGGTCAAAAGCCCCTTGATGCTGTTCAGCGTCGGACACGCCAATCGTGACCTGGGTCAGCACCCGCGGTTCGGGCTTGGACTTGGTCGTCGTATAGACATAGCTGGCGTCGGCGGCGGCCATCACCGCCATCCGGACGGCGTCGTCGCTCGCCACGGCCGAGACGCACACCACCAGTTTTTTGCAATTGGCCGATTTGACGGCAGCAACCGCCGCCGCGACCGCCTGCCGCACCTGGCGCGGTTTGCCCTCGTCGCATCCGACGAGCACCAGCCGGATACAGGCCACACCCAGGACCTGGTACAGATTGAGCAGCTTGCCCGTCTTGGTTTCCAGGTCCCCGGACTTGAGCACAGCGCCGATCAACTCCGGCAAGACCCCCTTGCCCGGCTTGTAGCCCTGTGGAACCAGCACTACCAGCGCGTCGCCCTTGCGCGTTGCCGCATCCGACACATCCATCGACCCGACTTCAAAGTTCATAATTGCGTCTTTCATTGCCAGCGATGTTATTCCATTCTTCCCTGCACAAGGAGATGTCACGCACGTTCGGCGCCACGGTGGTGGTGCTTGCGACGATCGTCATGACGATGTTCCTGATCCGCACCGTGGGCCTGGCCTCGCGCGGCAGCGTGGATCCGGCCGAAGTCATGATGGTGCTGGGCTACACCGTGCTCGGACATGCGCCAACCATCCTCACCCTGAGCCTTTTTGTCGCCACCGTGGCCACCTTGTCCCGTATGTACCGCGACAGCGAGATGGCCATCTGGTTCTCGAGCGGACGGGGGCTGGGCAGCTTTCTCTTGCCGCTGGTTCGATTCGCCTGGCCGATCTGGTTGCTGATCGCTGTGCTGGCGCTTTTTGCCTGGCCCTGGTCGAACCAGCAATCGCAGACATTGCGCGACCGGTTTGAAAAGCGCAGCGATCTGGAGCGGGTCAGCCCCGGGCAATTCCAGGAGTCGGCCAGTGGCGATCGTGTGTTTTTCATCGACAAGGACTCGATCGGCGGCAAGACCGCAGGACAGGTGTTCATCGCTGCGACGGAAAATGGCAAGCAGATCATCACGTCAGCACGGGCCGGGCGCATCGAAGCGGTGGGTAGCGACCGGTTTCTGCTGTTGTCAAACGGTCAGCGGCTGGAGAATCAGCTCGCCGGTCCGGCCTTCAAGATCAGCGAATTCGAGCAATACGGCGTTCTGGTCAATGACAAGGTCCGGCAGGACGACCGCGCCCTGCCACCCCATGTGCTATCGACCCGGGCACTGCTGGCGGGTCGATCGGCAGCATTCCTGGGCGAGCTGTCCTGGCGCTTCGGCCTGTTGCTGGCATCGGTCAATTTCGTGCTGATTGCACTGGTTTTTTCCGCAGTCAACCCGCGCGTTGGCCGCAACGGCAATCTGATCCTGTCGCTGTTCACCTTCATCGTGTACTACAACCTGGTCAACCTGGGCACCAGCCGCATCGGCAGCGGAAGCACCGACTTTTGGAGCTTCAACCTGTTGTTGCATGGCGGCGTTTTTGCCATGACCGGGCTGCTTTTGATCATGCGGCACTGGAACCTGGGTTTGCGTCCCCACGCCCGGGCACTGGCAGTGCGCGATCAAGTCAGGTCGGTATCGCCATGAAGATGGTGCGCCGCATGATCTACGGCGAGGTGATTGCTGCCGTAGGGTTCACGACGCTGGCCTTTCTGGCGCTGTTCTCCTTCATCGACTTTGTCGGCGAACTGCGCTCGGTCAATATCAACGGCCCCGACGGCTACCAGTTGCGCCATGCGCTGGCGTTCGTCGGCACCCTGGCGGTCAGCAGCCTGTACGAATTGCTGCCGATCACGGTGCTGATCGGAACGGTATTCGTCATGGCACGCATGGCGCAGAACTCGGAGTTCACCGTGCTGCGCACCAGCGGCCTCGATCCCTGGCGCGCGTTGCGCATCTTGCTGGGTCTGGGCCTGCTGTTTGCGGTGGTTACATTCGCGATAGGTGACTTCCTGGTGCCGGTCGCCGACCGCGCCGGCCAGTTTCTCAAGGCACGGTACCTGCGTGAGATCACCGTAGGCCAGACCGGTGCCTGGCTGCGCGAGAAGCAAGACGACCGTTCATTCTGGGTCAATGTGGGCGCGCTGCATCCGGACGGCGGCATGAGCCGGATCCGGATCATCGAGTTCGACGGCGCCGGCAAGCTGGTCTCCAGCAGTTCGGCGACAAGCGGCGCGTTTGCGAGAGACGACGCCTGGCTGTTGCGCGACGTCAAGCGAACCGAATTTGCCCCGCGCGGCGCCGGCGAGGCGCGGGCCAGCAGTGCCAGCCTCGATGAATTCCGCTGGCCCACTACACTGACCGCCGAAATGGCTGCCGTGGCCTTGCTCAAACCTGGCCGCATGCCCATCATCGACCTGTTCCAGTTCATGCGCCATCTCGACGCCAACGACCAGGCATCGCAGCGCTACGAGATCGAGTTATGGCGCAAGGTGTTCTACCCTCTCAGCTGTCTGGTCATGGTCGTGCTGGCACTGCCGTTCGCCTATCTGCATTTCCGGGTAACCGGTATATCGACCTTCGTGTTCATCGGCGTCATGACGGGCATCAGCTTCTTCCTGCTCAACAACCTGTTCGGCCACTTCGGCAACTTGCGCAACTGGTGGCCCTGGCTGGCCGCCGCTGCACCGGGGTTGATCTATTCGCTGCTATCCCTGTCCGCCTTCACCTGGCTGGTATTGCGCCGCTGATGACGCGCGCCACGATCCTGTTCGCGCACGGTTCGCGCGACCCCCTGTGGAGCCGGCCGATGGAGGCCATTGCGCAGCGCATGCGCGCCATTGACGCAGGCATTCTGGTGCGCTGCGCCTACCTGGAGCTGATGCAGCCCGATCTGGCCAGCGCCGTTGAGGAACTGGCGCTGGCTGGCGCCGACGACATCACTGTGGTGCCGATGTTCCTGGGCGTCGGGCGCCATGCCCGGCAGGACCTGCCGGATCTGGTGGCCGAGCTGAACCATGCCCTTCCCGCGATCACACTGCGGCTGCAGCAGGCGGTCGGCGAAGATGAGCGCGTCGTGGACCTGCTGGCGCGGGTGGCTCTGGGCTGAGCCTTTCCTGCGCCCAGCCTGCGCGCGGTCGGCAGGCATAATCCGTTGCCATGGGCTTGGATACGATATGAATCTGCATCAGTTCCGTTTTGTCCAGGAGGCCGTCAGGCGCGACCTCAACCTCACGGAGGCGGCAAAGGCACTGCATACATCGCAGCCTGGAGTGTCCAAGGCGATCATCGAGCTGGAAGAGGAACTCGGGATCGAGATCTTCACGCGCCACGGCAAGCGCCTGAAACGGGTCACGGAACCGGGCCAGCAGGTACTCAAAAGCATCGAGCTGATCATGCGCGAGGTCGGCAACCTCAAGCGCATCGGCAATGAATACAGCGCCCAGGACAGCGGCACCCTGTCGATCGCGACCACTCATACCCAGGCACGCTATGTGCTGCCGCCATCGGTCACGCAGTTGCGCAAGGCCTATCCCAAGGTCAACGTCAGCCTGCATCAGGGCGCACCCGACCAGGTGGCCCAGATGGTGATGGACGAGACCGCCGATATCGGCATCGCCACCGAATCACTGGCCGCCTATCCCGGCCTGGTGACCTTGCCCTGTTACGAGTGGCAGCATATGCTGGTACTGCCGGCGGACCACGCCCTGTGCGCGCAGGAGCGCATTACGCTGGAAGACCTGGCCGAGCAACCGCTGATCACCTACCACCCGTCCTTCACGGGCAGGACCCGGATCGACCAGGCGTTCGCCACCCGCGGCCTGCGCCCGCGCATCGTGCTCGAGGCCATCGACTCCGACGTCATCACGACCTATGTGCGCCTGGGCATGGGTGTGGGCATCGTAGCGGAAATGGCGGTTCGGGATCTCGGCGCAAACGAGGGCAAGAACGCCCTGGTGATCCGCCCCGCCGGCCAGTTGTTCGGCCAGAACGTCGCCCGCGTCGCCTTCAAGCGCGGCGCCTACCTGCGCAATTTCGTACTCACCTTCGCCGAACTGCTCAGCGACCGGCTAAACCGCAAACTCGTAGCCCACGCGATGACAGGGCATGTGAGCGATTATGAGTTATAGGTTCTTGTGGGAAAGACCGCAGGCCGCGCAGCGGACAAGCTCTGTCCCCAACATTTTTAGCTTGTGTGCCAGACCAAGAATCGCGCAGCGATTTTGCTCTGGCTCCAACACTTTGTCGGAAGTCCCAGGATGTCCGTCCCCCCACCCCGTAGTCAAACCATGAACGCCGTCCCCCACCGCACCCCCGAACTGCTCACCAAGCTGCCCGCCGTCGGCACGACCATCTTCACCGTGATGTCCACGCTGGCCGCCGAAAAAAAGGCCGTCAACCTGGGCCAGGGATATCCGGATTTCCCGTGCGACCCGGCGCTGGTCGGCGCCGTGTCCCAAGCCATGGCACAGGGTCACAACCAGTATCCGCCGATGACCGGAGTAGCCGAGTTGCGCGACGCCATCGCCGCCAAGCTGCACGCGTGGCACGGACCGCATGGCGGGCGCGACTACGATGCGATCAGCGAAATCACCGTGACCGCCGGTGCCACGCAGGCGATACTGACCGCGATCCTGGCCGTCGTACGGCCCGGCGACGAGGTGATCGTGCTCGATCCTTGCTACGACAGCTACGTGCCGGGTATCGAGCTGGCCGGCGGCATACCGATTCGGGTGCCCCTCTCCCCGGGCACGTTCAGGCCGGACTTCGACAAGATCGGTGCCGCCATCAACCCGCGCACCAGGGCCATCGTCATCAACAGCCCGCATAACCCGAGCGCCACGGTGTGGTCCCGCCAGGATATGCTGCAACTGCAGGAACTGCTCGCGCCCACCGATGTGCTGCTGATCAGCGACGAGGTCTATGAGCACATGGTGTTCGACAACCAGCAACACCACAGCGCGGCCAGGTTCCCCGGGTTGGCAGCGCGGGCCTTCATCGTGTCGAGCTTCGGCAAGACCTACCACGTCACCGGCTGGAAGATCGGCTTCGTCGCTGCGCCAGCCAGCATGATGGTCGAGTTCCGCAAGGTGCACCAGTTCAACGTGTTCACGGTCAACACGCCCATGCAGTACGCATTGGCAAGCTTCATGGCCGATCCGTCCCACTACCGGGACCTGCCCGCGTTCTACCAGCGCAAGCGCGATCTGTTTCGCGCCGGCCTGTCGCGCACCCGGTTCAAGCTGCTGCCCAGCGAAGGCAGCTACTTCCAATGTGTCGACATCTCCGCCCTCGCCGTGCCGGAACGCAGGCTGGGTGAAGCCGGGTTCTGCAAGTGGCTGACAACCGAGATCGGTGTGGCCGCGATCCCGCTGTCAGCCTTTTATGGCGATGGCTTCGACCAGGGAGTGGTCCGTTTCTGCTTTGCCAAGAAGGACGATACCCTGGGCGCCGCGCTGGAACGACTGGCCCGGCTCTGAATCCACATCAGCCCGCGCACGGTCGGGTTGAGCCGCTCGATGCGGCGCATCGCCAAGACCAGGCGCCGCAACGCGGCCCTCCGGGACTGGGTCCGATGGCGTCGCACGGCTTCAGCTGTTGATCTGCGCCCACGCCTTGTCCAGGCGCTTGACGCTGACGGGAAACGGGGTGCGCAGTTCCTGGGCAAAGAAGCTCACCCGCAACTCCTCGAGCAACCAGCGAAACTCCTGCAGACGCGCATCGCTGACACCCTTGCGTTCAGCGACCAGGCGCCAGAATCGCGCCTCTTGCGGACGCAATTCGGTCAGGCGGGACTGGTCGCGGGCCGGATCAGCGCGCAGCTTGTCCAGGCGCAGCCCGATCGCCTTGAGGTAGCGCGGGACATGCTGCAATTGCGCCCATGGCGTCTGCACCAGGAACTGGCGTGGCATCAGGCGCTGCAACTGCTGGGTTGCATCGGCGGCGGCCTCGGACGCCTGGCGGTTGTCCTTGATCTTGCGGTTGGCGCTGGCAAACTCCAACAACACCGTGGCCGCAAGGCGCGCGACCTCGTTTGCGATCAGCGTCAACCGGCCACGCCCGGCATCCAGCCGGGTCTTGAATGCGGCGGCATCGGTGGGCAAGGGCTCCAGCAGGAATGCACGATCCAGGGCGACGTCGATGATCTGGTCGCGCAGTTCCTCCAATGTTCCCAACGACATGAACGCGGCGCCCATCTTCTGCAGGTCGGGGATGTTCTTTTCCAGGTACTTGAGAGCATCGCGCAGTTGCAGCGAGAACAGCCGGCGCAGGCCGGCGCGGTGCCGCACAGCCGCCACATCGGGTTCGTCGAACACCTCGATCGTTACCGCATCGCCGCCATCGATCAGCGCCGGAAAGCCCACCAGTACCTGGTCATTCTTGCGGATCTCCAGCAACTCGGGCAGTTCACCGAACGTCCACGCGGTATGGCGTTGCAACGGGGCGCTCGGCACAGGCGCCGCCGCCGGGGCTTTTGCGTCTACCACCGCCCCTGTCGCAGGTCCCCGCGCAACAGGCGTCGCCGTCCCCTGCCCTGGCCGCGCCGCAATCTTCAGGCTGGCCAGCGCCTGAAACGCCCCACGCGCCTGCCCGCCCAACTGCGCCTTGATCGCCGCCAGGTTGCGCCCCGTCGCCAGCTGCCGACCGTCGTCGTCCACGACCCGAAAATGCATGAAATGGTGCGGGCTCAGCGTATCGAGCTTGAAGTCGCCACGCTTGACGTCCAGCGACGTGGTCTCGCGCACCAGGCTCAGCAGCGCTTCGATCAGGCTGCCGTGCCCGAACACCTCGGGCACACTGAACTGCGCTGCAATGCGCGCCGCGCTGTCGGGCAGCGGCACGAAGCGTGAGCGCGGCTTCTGGTGCAGGCTCTTGAGCAGGGCCAGAATCTTGTCCTTGAGCATGCCGGGCACCAGCCACTCGCAATGCGCATCGTTGACCTGGTTCAGCACGAAAAGCGGCACGGTCACCGACAGGCCGTCGCGCACATCGCCGGGCTCATGCAGATATTGGGCGCGGCAGTCCACGCCGCCCAGACGCACGGTGCGCGGAAACGCGCTGGTCGTGATGCCCGCCGCCTCATGGCGCATCAGCTCCACGCGGGTCAACTCCAGCAGGCCAGGGCGCTGGCGCGCGGCCTCGCGGTACCAACGCTCGAAGCTTGCGCCAGAGCACACATCTGCCGGGAGCTGCTGGTCGTAGAAGGCGTATATCAACTCGTCGTCCACCAGCACATCCTGGCGTCGCGATTTGTGTTCCAGCTCCTGCACCTGCGCGACCAGCTTGCGATTGGCGGCCAGAAACGGCAGCCGGGTCTCCCACTCACCCGCCACCAGGGCTTCGCGGATGAAGATCTCGCGCGCGCCTTGCGGATCGACCCGGCCAAAGTCAACCCGGCGGCCGTTGTAGACGACGATGCCATACAACGTGGCACGCTCCTGCGCGGTCACTTGCGCCGCCTTCTTTTCCCAGTGCGGATCGAGCAACTGTTTCTTGAGCAGGTGACCGGCCACCTGCTCGATCCATGCCGGGTCGATCGCCGCGATGCCGCGCCCGAACAGACGCGTGGTCTCCACCAATTCGGCAACCAGGATCCAGCGCCCTGGCTTCTTGCCCAGGTGCGCGCCCGGGTGGCGGTAGAACTTGATGCCGCGCGCACCCAGGTAGGCCTCGTCATCGTCGAGCTTGCAGCCGACATTGCCCAGCAGGCCGGACAACATCGACAGGTGCAGCTGCTCGTAACTGGCTGGCGCCGTGTTGATGCGCCACTGGTGTTCGGCCACAACGGTGAGCAGCTGGGAGTGGATGTCCTTCCATTCCCGCACCCGGCGCACGTTGACAAAATTCTGTCGCAGCAGCTGCTCGTATTGCCGGTTGGACGGGCGGTGTTGCGCGCTGCCTTTCTCGCCCCTGGCATGGGTAATCCATTTCCAGAGCTTCAGGTAGCCGGAAAATTCGCTGCGATCATCATCAAACGGGGCATGTGCTGCATCGGCGGCGCCCTGGGCCTCCATGGGCCGGTCGCGCACATCCTGCACACTCAGCGCGCTGGCGATCACCAGCACCTCGTCCAGCGCCTGGCGCCCGCGCGCCTCCAGGATCATGCGTCCAACGCGCGGATCGAGCGGCAGGCGGGCCAGTTCCTTGCCGATCGGGGTGAGTTCATTGCCGTCGTCGACCGCACCCAGCTCGGCCAGCAACTGGTAGCCGTCGGCGATCGCACGGCCCTGTGGCCGCTCGATGAACGGAAAGGCTTCGACATCGCCCAGGTGCAGCGACTTCATGCGCAGGATCACGCCGGCCAGCGAGCTGCGCAAAATCTCGGGGTCGGTAAAGCGCGCGCGCTGGGCAAAATCGTCCTGCGCATAAAGCCGGATGCAGATGCCGTCGGCCACGCGCCCGCAGCGGCCAGCCCGCTGGTTGGCAGAGGACTGGCTGATCGGCTCGACCAGCAGTTGCTCGACTTTGCTGCGAAAGCTGTAGCGTTTGACCCTTGCCGTGCCGACGTCGATCACATACCGGATTCCCGGCACCGTCAGCGAAGTCTCGGCCACATTGGTCGCCAGCACGATGCGGCGCTGGCCATGGCTATCGAACACCCGGTCCTGTTCGGCCTGCGACAGCCGCGCAAACAGCGGCAGAACCTCGGCTTGGCGCAGTGTCGGCTGGTGGCTCAGATGCTTGCGCAGTGCGTCGGCAGCCTCCCGAATCTCGCGCTCGCCTGGCAGGAACACCAAAATGTCGCCGTCCCGCGCGCTGGCTGCACCGGTCCACAGCTCATCGACCGCATCGCAGATCGCGTCGTTCAGGTCATGCTCACGGTTTTCCTCGAACGGCCGGTACCGCTGCTCGACCGGAAACATGCGCCCGGACACCATGATCACCGGCGCCGGGCCGCTCGGCGACGCAAAGTGGTCGGCGAATCGTTGCGCGTCGATGGTGGCGGAGGTGACGATGATCTTCAGGTCGGGCCGGCGCGGCAGAATCTGGCGCAGGTAGCCGAGCAGGAAATCGATGTTCAGGCTGCGCTCATGCGCCTCGTCGATGATCAGCGTGTCATAGGCTTTCAGGAGCGGATCGGTCTGGGTTTCGGCCAGCAAAATGCCATCGGTCATCAACTTGACCGAGGCATCGCGCGAGAGCCGGTCCTGGAACCGCACCTTGAAGCCCACCACCTCGCCCAGCGGGGTCTGCAGTTCCTGCGCGATACGCTTGGCGACCGAACTGGCAGCGATGCGCCGGGGCTGGGTATGGCCAATCAGCTTGCCTTGCCCCGGCAGACAGGCCGGCTTGCCCCAGCCCTGTTCCGCAAGTGCGCGCTTGCCGCGCCCCATGGCCAGCGCCATCTTGGGCAACTGCGTGGTTTTGCCGGAGCCGGTCTCGCCGCAAACGATGATGACCTGGTGCCTGTCCATCGCCTGCATGATGTCGGCGCGCATGGCCGACACCGGCAGGGATTCTGGAAACGCAATCACCGGTTCAAGCATGGCGCGATTATCCCGACTCGCAATTGCGCGCATGGGCCACTGCTACACTTTTGCCTTCCCCGCGTTGCCAAGGCCTGGCCAGACCGCCGATGTCCACCGTTTTCAACTTCACGTTCGTGCCCTGGTTCCGGTCGGTAGCGCCCTATATCCACAAGTTCCGCAACCAGACCTTCGTGGTGGCGATAGCCGGCGAGGCCATCGCCGCCGGCAAGCTTCAGAACCTGGCGCAGGATCTGGCACTGATCCAGAGCATGGGTGTCAAGATCGTGCTGGTGCACGGTTTCCGTCCGCAGGTCAACGAACAGCTGCGGGCCAAAGGGCACGAGCCGAAATATTTGCATGGCATCCGGATCACCGATGAGGTTGCGCTGGACTGCGCCCAGGAGGCCGCCGGGCAGCTGCGCTACGAGATTGAAGCGGCGTTCAGCCAGGGCCTGCCGAATACGCCGATGGCCGACTCGACGGTGCGGGTTATTTCCGGCAACTTCATTACCGCGCGCCCGGTCGGCATTGTCGACGGGGTGGATTTCCAGCATTCCGGTGTGGTGCGCAAGGTCGACGCGGTGGGCATTCAGCGCGCACTGGACTTCGGCGCCATCGTGCTGGTGTCGCCATTCGGGTTTTCGCCAACCGGCGAGGCCTTCAACCTGACGATGGAAGAGGTTGCCACATCGATCGCGATTGCGTTGCAAAGTGACAAGCTTGTTTTCCTCACCGAGGTTCCGGGCATCCTGGTGCGTCCTGGCGAGCCGATCGGCGACGACAACCCGATCGACACCGAATTGCCGGTCGCATTGGCGGAAAAATGGCTTGCCGAGTTGCCTCCCGCAGAAGGTCCGCTGGATACGCTGTTCTACCTGCAGCACTGTGTCAAGGCCTGCAATGGCGGGGTGGAGCGCAGCCATATCCTGCCGTTTGCGGTCGACGGCGCGCTGCTGCTCGAGGTCTATGTGCACGACGGCATTGGCACCATGGTGGTTGACGAAAAACTGGAGAACCTGCGCGAGGCCACCGGCGACGACGTGGGCGGCATCCTGCAGCTGATAGAGCCGTTCGAAAAAGACGGCACGCTGGTCAAGCGGGGGCGTACCGAGATCGAGCGCGACATTGGCAACTACACGATCCTGGAGCACGACGGCGTGATCTTCGCGTGCGCCGCGCTGTATCCGTATCCGGACGAAAAAACGGCGGAGATGGCGGCACTGACGGTGTCGCCGGAATCTCAAAGCCAGGGCGATGGCGAGCGGGTACTCAAGCGGATCGAACAACGCGCCAGGACCCTGGGACTGGAGAGCATCTTTGTGCTGACCACCCGCACCAAGCACTGGTTCCTCAAGCGCGGCTTTGTACAGGCCGACCCCGACAAATTGCCGGAGGCCCGCAGACGCATGTACAACTGGGACCGCAAAAGCCTGGTGCTGGTCAAGAAACTAGTCTAGGGGGCCTGGCCGGTAACGTCTACCGGACCGCGGTATCCTGTTTGCCTGGGCAGCCGGCGACGACCGGCCGGATATTTGCACCACATCATCAAGGGACCTCATCCATGGCATCTTTGAATTTCATCGGCGGCGAAAAAGGAGGGGTCGGAAAATCGGTCCTGTCGCGCCTGCTGGCGCAGTACTTCATAGACCGCGGCCGTCCGTTCACCGGCTTTGACACCGATCGCTCGCACACCTCGTTCACGCGCTTTTATGCCGACTACGCCTCACCGGTCATCGTCGACCGATACGAGGGCCTGGACCGGATCGCCAGCACGTTCGAGGAAGTACCCGCGGTCGGCCAGCAGGCCAGCGTGATCGTGGACCTGGCGGCGCAGACCGCACTGCCGCTTTCGCGCTGGATCAAGGATTCCGATCTGTTGCCGCTGCTGGGCGAGATGGGCGTCACCGTCAACTTCTGGCATCTGGCCGATGCCGGCAAGGATTCGGTGGACCTGCTCGATCGCCTGCTCAACAGCTACGGCGCGGGCCCCAACTACATCGTAGTCAAAAACCTGGGGCGTGGCAGCGATTTCTCCGAACTGGAGCGTTCTGCCGCGCTCAAGAAGGCGCTGGCACTGGGCGGGCGCATGGTGACGCTGACGCAGCTGCACGAAAGCAGCATGCGCAAGATCGACCGCCAGAACGCCAGCTTCTGGTCCGCCATCCACAACCGGGTCCAGGATGACGACGCGCTGGGCATGCTGGAGCGCCAGCGCGTCAAGACCTGGCTCAAGAACAGCTACGAGATGCTGGACAGCCTGCCACTGTAGGCACATTTGGGCGAGGCCCGGCGCATTCTTGGGAGTTGACCGCTGGCGTACGCCAGCGCCTGGCTGTCCACGTCCCATAGCGCGACATGGGCGCCCTCGTCCAGCAGGCGCTGTGCGATGGCAAATCCGATGCCCTGGGCGCCGCCGGTGACAACCGCATTGCGTTGCGTCAATTTACCCTGGTTCAACGTGCTGCCCTTTCTGATGTGATGACGAAAATACGTCGCAGCACAGCGCATACGGCGCCAGCGCACGTTCCTGCCGCCTTCGGCTGCCCGGCAGACGCAGGCCAATCGCCAGCGGCTGGTCAGTCAGGTTGGCCAGCCAGATGCGGCAGGTATCGCCGTCGCGCAGCGCCAGCGCAGCGAGTCGCTCGGGCTGCGGATGGCGCAGCGCCAATGGCGCTTGCCCGGCACGCCCGGCCAGCGCGCGCAGTCCATCAAAAGTCGCGCCTTGCGCCAGCGTGAGCGAATGGACGCCCGATTCCAGCATCCGGCACAGGTAGCCGAGCATCCATGCCTGGCCGAACGGCGCAGCGTCGCGCGCGTCCGTGCGCGCCATGGCGATCGGCCGCCCGTCGCTTGGCGGCAGCTGGACGCCAAACGGATCCAGCGACATGCCGATTCCGATCGGACCGACCTGCAGCGGCAGCCTACCCGTGCGCTGGCGCAGCGTCCTGACCTGCTCTGGCAAGGTGGCCAGGGATTGCATCAGGGACAGGTCGTCGGCCACATGCACGATGGGACAGGTGGCGTAGGACACGAAGTCGAGTCCCGGCGGAAGGACCCACCGATTGAGGTGGGTGAAAAAAAACGGGGTTCCACCACCGATGCGTGCGCCGGGAAAAATAGCCCTCGCCTGGCGCACGGCGCGTTCGGTGGTGGGAAAGATGCCCAGTTCGGCCACTACCGCCGCAGCGTGCGTGCAGGCCTGGCTCAGCCCTCGACAAGCCACCTCGACCTGATCGTCGTCAGCCAGCACCAGGTCCACCCGCAGCGGCACATTCTTGCGGGAATGCCGCATGACGCAGGCCAGTGCGCCGCCGACATCTGCCGTGGACCCGAGCCGCAGATCGAGCCGCACATGGCAGAAGTCCGGCGCCACCGACGAAATAGCCATATCGGGTTGCAGCCACAGCCCCAGCGCCGGCATCCGACCGACGGCTGCGCCGGACACGTCGACGGGTATCGGTTGCGCCGGCGACCGCCGCACCAGCCGCGGCACCCGCTCCAGCTCCAGCTCCAGCATCACCGACTGGCGCACCCGGCTGCCGGCGTCGAGGTGAAACGGCCTGGGCATCAGGTTCGACCGGCTGTAGGTCTTGTACGACGCGTCCGAAAAATTGCGCTGGTCTTCCATCTCGAAATCATCGCCATCGAACCGGCAACTGGCCCAGCATCCCGGTGCAAAGCGGTGGCACAGCGCCCGGATCTGGGTAAACGGCTGCCAAGGCGATATCCGCTGTGGAAAGCGGGACCGCGACAACCTGCCATCGACAAGTTCCACCTCGACTGATTGGCCGGCGGCCGAGGCAGGATGCAGCACGCAGATTCCGGTGCGACTGGTCATCAGGTCGTCCCGCACCTGCGCCTCCACCACGAACAACACCCGGCCATCGGGAAAACCGGTGATATCTGTCGTCCAGCGCAACGCAGGCACGGCCGGACAATTGCCCTGCAGGCGCACGACAAAGCTCTCGTCGCGCGCATCGACCGACACGTCGGTAACCGCGTACCGAGGCGTCGCCCATGCCGGGTCACGGTACAGGAACATCACCGAGCGCCAGATTTCAACGTCTCCCGCGGCGATGGCGATGAGTTGGCCATCGGACAGTTGCAGTTCAAGCGCTCCAGCCCGCAACAGGATGGGAACTCGCATGGCGTCCTTCTTGCTGATCAGGTCAAAAAGGCCGGGGCCGCGTCCTCGGCCGCGCTGGGGCGCCTTTCAGTCGGCCGTTGCGCCCACGTCCTTGGCGATCTTGGTCCACTTGGTGATTTCACTGTCGATGAAACGGCTGAATTGCTCGGGCGTGCCGCCGACCGGCGCCAGCCCGGCCGCCAGCAACTTGTCGCGCACGGCAGGCATGGCCATCACCTTGTTGAACGCGTCGTTGATCTTCTTCGTTACATCCGCCGGCAGGCCCGCGGGCGCGGCAAGCCCCTGCCATGCCGTGGCCTCGAAGCCGGGCAAGGTCTCGGCAATCGTGGGTATGTCCGGGTAGTTGGGTGAACGCCTGACGGTTGCCACCGCAAGCGCCCGCAGCTTGCCCGACTGCACATGCGGCATCAGGTTGGCCTGATCGGCGATCACGACCTGGATCTGGCCGCCCAGAAGGTCGGTCACCATCGGGCCACCACCCTTGTAGGGCACTTGCGTCATCTGGACGCCGGTCACGGACTTGAACAGTTCGGTGCCCAGGTGGGGCAGGCTGCCGTTACCCGCGGTTCCGTAGGAGACCTTGCCGGCATTGGCTTTGGCAAACGTGATGAACTCGGGCACCGTTTTCGCAGGCACCGACGGATGCACCGCCATCACATAGTTCACGTCGACGGTGCGCACGATATGCGTCAGATCCTTGCGTGGGTCGTACGGCATCTTGGCGTAGATGCCGACATTGATGGCCAGCGACGCGATATTGCCGATCAGCAGGGTGTACCCATCCGGCGCGGACTGGGCCACCAGCGCGGCACCGACCATGCCGCTGGCGCCAGCCTTGTTCTCGATCACGATCGGCTGACCCAGGACCTCGGTCAATGCGGGTTGCACGACGCGGGCATAGAAATCGACCGCACCGCCTGGGGGAAACGGCACCACCAGGCGGATCGGCTTGTCGGGGTATGCCGCCGATGCCGGCAGCGCCATGGACAGCGCGGCGACGGAGAACAGGGCCGCAGCGCATTCCAGCAGACCATGGCGGCGCACTTTGCCTGTTGCGGTTTGCGCGGGGAAACCCGTACGTGATAACTTCATGGCATGCCCTTCTTCAATATTGCAATGCCCGGCACAGCGCCGATTGGGTCAGTTGCGGGTGAGGAAGTCAGCCAATTGCTCCAGGTCGGGCTGCACGCCCAGCCCGGGTGCATCCGGCAACTGCGCCCAACCGTCGCGCACCTCAAACCGGAACACCTGCTCGCGCAGGGGATTCGGATTGGCGTCTACTTCGGCCCAGCCACCGGCATGCCCTGATGCGGCCAGCGCATGCATCGAGGCTGCCAAACCGATTCCGCCCGCAAGCCAATGCGGGCAATAGGCCGCACCGTGGTTCTGCGCCAGGCGCGCTACTGAAAGTCCACCGCCGATGCCACCCCACTTGCCGACATCGGGCTGGACAAAACCAAGGTATCCGGCCTGCAGGGCTTCGGCGAACGCCTGCTCGCCGCGCAGATTTTCGCCGGCGGCCAGAGGCACCGCACTTGCACGGGCCAGCGCCTCCCAGGCCGCATGCGGCTGGTCGGCCGCAATCGGCTCCTCGATCCAATAAGGCCTGAACGGCGCCAGCTCTGCGATCCGGTCCGCCGCGTCCTGCGCCAGCCAGGCCTGGTTGGCATCGCACATGATGGTGGCATCATCGCCCAGGGCCGAGCGCGCGGCCTGGATGTTGGCGACATCGCGCGTGGCGCCAAAACCAACCTTGAGCTTGAATGCGCGGTAACCCTCCTGCCACTTGGCCTGCATCGCCTGCACCACCTTGTCCGGCCCGATGCCGCTGGCATACACACGCACCTTGCCGCTGCTGCCACCCAGGTGTTTCCACAACGGAACGTCGGCGCGGCGCGCGGCCATGTCCCACATCGCCTGATCTACCGCGCCGGTGATCTGCGCAAACGGGCCCGGCTCGCCGCACTGGATTGCCATCTGCCGCGTGCGCTGGTCGAGCATGGCCCGCACTGCATGAGGATCATCCGCGGCAAAGCCCCTGAGCAGCGGCGCGAAGATGCTCTGTGCCAGGCGGCCCCGATGCTCGGCACCCACCTGCGGGAAATTACTGAACACCTCGCCCCAGCCCTGTACACCGTCGCTATCGGTCAGGCGCAGGAAAACCGCGGGGCGGTTGGTCATGGAGCCGAACGCGTTGGCCACCGGTTCCGCGACAGGAGCGCGCAATACCCAGCACTCGATAAGCTCAATCGTGTTCGTCATACACCCGTTGCACGTTGCAAACCGGAGCAGTTTAGTGCGGTTCGAGATGGACGCCGGTCCCAGCCAGTGCCAATAGCGCCACTCACTGCCAATTCGCGGCGATAACCGCACCAAGCTGGCTCGCATAGGGCGCCGAAAGGTTGATCTGCCCCATCGGCGGCGGCGCAAAAGCGGCCATGGCATCAACCAGATTCTGCACCTGGCTGTTCAGCAGGATCTGGCCATCACCGGCCCTGAATTGCTCCAGCTGGTATTGCGCTCCGATCTTCCAGCCGCTGATGTTCAGCCGGTCGGAGGTTCCGATGACACGCACCTCCAGGCTGGTCCCGACCTGACGGAACCACAACTGGTCGGCCGCGATGTCGGCCTCGAACTGGGCCACATCGGTGTTGCCGGGCGTGAGATCGTTTTCGTAGACGCTGGTCGAGCCATAGCCGCGGCGCAGCGCATAGGTGTCGTTTCCAGCACCGCCGACCAGCAGGTCGTTTCCGCCGCCACCGTCCATCCGGTTCGCGCCGGCGTTGCCGCGCAAGGTGTTCGGTCCGGTGTTGCCGGTCGCATCGATAGGCGCCGGGCCGGTGAGTTCCAGGTCTTCGATGTGCTCGCCCAGAACAAAGCTGGCACTGGCGCGAACGATGTCGTGCCCGCCGTCAGTGCCTTCCATGACGATGTCGGCGCTGCTGTCGACAACGTAAAGGTCATTGCCGACACCGCCATCCATCCGGTCGACACCACTGCCACCGTCCAGCCCATCGGCGCCATTCAAGCCGAATCGCAATGCACTGTTGGTGCTCATGCCGCCCCAGCTCGATGCGGTGTTGGAACCATCGATGGCGCTGGCGCCGGAGCCGAAATCCAGCACGACGCCGGCATCGCGTGCACCGAGCGCGCGCCCGTTGACCTCGATCCGGTCCAGGTACAGGTTGCGGTCCTGGCCCAGGTCGGGGCGGTAGGCGTCGTTGACGAACAGGATATCGACATTGCGCG
>JAYUQC010000208.1:0-8196 GCA_043759735.1 Rhodoferax sp. | reverse complement strand
AGCGGGAGTCCGAGCGGGCAATGGGGCCCATTTGCGCGGCGGCAATGGTGACGGTGCGTGGCATGGCAGTCAGGTTTGGACGGTGTTGATCAACGGTGCCCAGTATGTTGGCGTCGAGCCGCCGGGTCAACCGGCTATTTCCCGTAGCAAGCCTCCGGTAATGTCCGTATCCGGTTTGTCATGATTTTGCGAAAGATCAATGGACGTCGGTACCCAGATGCGCCACGCAGTCCCCACGCTCGACCCGACCAAAATGGCGCTGGCATACCACCATGCCGGCACGGCGGAAATGGCAGATGACGGGCTCGCGCGCCGGGTTGTCGATGAAATGGATGCTGCCTGCGACGTCGCCGGCCTTGACCTCGGCACCCAGGTCGACCAGTGGCTCCAGCAGGCCGGCCTCATTGGCGTAGACATAGTGGTCGCGGCTGGACACCTCGATCAGACGGGTCTCGCGCGGCGGTTCCGGTTCGGGTGCGTTGGCCATGACGCCGGTGAAGGCCAGGAAGCGGCGCACGCCGCCTTCAAGCATCGTCAGGCTGGCGCGGTCTACGTCGCCGCCGCCACCGAATTCACCGCCCAGGGAAACCAGGCCTTGTCGACCCGCTGCGGCGCCGGCCAACCGGCTCTCCGGTGCGTAGGCCCAGACCAGGCTCAGCGGCGCACCGAATGCGCGCAGTGCGTCCATCGAGCGCGCGTCGAGCGACGCGTCGCCACTGTTGCGCATCGAGCAAAACGGCATGTATTTGAGCGACGAGCCGCCCGAGTGCAGGTCGTGGTGGTAGTCGGCCAGCGGGTAGAGAACGCTGTCGATGTAGTGCGCGATGGCCCAGGTGGGCGTTCCGTGCGGGTCCCCTGGAAAGGCGCGGTTCAGGTTGCCCTGGTCGATCGGTGACACCCGGGCGCCAGCCATGGCCGCCGGCATATTGGCCGCCGGCAGGATGATGACGCGTCCGCGCACATGCTCGGGTTCGAGTTCACGGATCAGCTTGGCCAGCGTAATCTGGCCTTCGTATTCGTCGCCGTGGTTGCCCGCCATCAGGAACACGGTCGGCCCGTCGCCATTGCGGATCACCGCAATCGGAATGGCCAGCGCGCCGTAGGCCGAGCGGGTGACCGAGTGCGGCAAATACAGCCAGTCAACCTGCTTGCCCTGGGCCTCGTAGTTGACGTCGGTAAAGATCATGGTGGGGTTGGTCACGGGTTCTCCTTGGTGGTGTTGTGCAACGTCCTGCATCCAGCAGGCGTCAGGTCCACCAACGTCCATCGAGCACCAGGCCATGCGCCTTGAACGCGATATTGCTGTGGATGACCTCGCCGATCACGTCACGGTACTCGGTGGGAGTATCCTGCACCTCGAAGATGCTGGCCTCGCCCAATGCGCCGGGCCGCAGTGTGCCGATCTCGGGTCGCCGAATCGCGCGGGCCGCGTTCACCGTTGCGCTGGCCACCACCTCGGGCAGACTCATGCCCAGCACATGGAACTTGGCCAGCGTCTGCAGCAGGTCGAAGGCCGGCCCGTTGATCGACAGGATGTGCACGTCCGACGAGATCACGTCGGGCTTGAAACCAGCCTCCAGCATCGCGCGGCTGGTCTTGAAGCCGCACGACCCGCCGCCATGCCCGATGTCGAAGATCACTCCGCGCTCGCGCGCCGCTGCCACCTCCGGCCGCACGCCGCCGCCAGGCATCGATGGCGCATTCGGAAACGGGCGGAAGCAGTGGGTCAGGATGTCGCCCTTGCGCAGGCGCGACATCACGTCCAGCCGCGACGGCGGCGGATGGTCCAGGTGGGCCATCAGCGGCAGGCCCAGTTCCTCGGCCACCTCGAGCGCCATGTCCATCGGCGCAATGCCGGAGTTGCCGCTGGCGCCGCGCCCGACCCGCACCTTGACACCGACGATCAGGTCCAGGTGCTCGCGCGCAACCCGCACGCACTCGCGCATGTCGAGCAGGCGCAGATCCTCGCATTCGCCAACCATGACCGTGTTGGAGAACGCGAAAATGCCGGCGAACGACAGGTTGATCAGCGGCAGGATGCGCACCGGCATCGCCGGCTCGATGACGTGCTTGCGAAAACCCGGGAAATTGGCCGGCCCGGCGGTGCCGGCGTCGACAAAAGTGGCGGTCGCGCTGGTGCGTGCGAGTGCCACCGCATCCACGCCGATCGAGGTGCCGCCCCAGTAGACATGGGTGTGCAGGTCGATCAGGCCCGGCGTGACGATCTTGCCGCTCAGGTCGCGGATCTCGGTGTTTGCGTCACCAGCCAGTGTGGCACCAATGGCCGCGACCTTGCCGTTGGTGAAGCGGACATCGGCGATGCGATCGATGTTCTGCGATGGGTCGATCACGCGCGCGCCGCGCAGGATCAGGTCATGCTGTGTCATGGTGATGGCAGGGTTTGGCAGGCCGCCAGCAGGCAACGCACCAGAACGGCGTCGTCATCCTCGCGCACGGTCAGCGGGTTGAGGATCAGGATGTTGGCGTCGAGCCGGCCCTCGCCCAGGTGGACCGGTGGTTCGCCGTGTTGCAATGCGCGGCTCAGGGATTCGGCGGACCCGGCGACAAGCAATTCCAGCGTCGGGATGGTGCTGTCATTGCCGGCGTCAATGGTCTGCTGCAGCGTCAGGACATGGCCGGCGCCAGCCGCGAGCGCGTCGGCGATGGCCTCCAGGCGCCGGCGCAACTGCGCGGCAAAGGCCAATTCGTCGCGCTGCGTAAACCGTTCCAGCGCCATCAGCAGGCCGGCGATCTCTTCCTTGCCGACCTTGAAGCCACGCCCGACGCCGTGGTGCGGAATGCCGCGCAGCGCCGCGCGGTCGATCAACGGCGAAGCAGACCAGGTCTGCGGATGCACATCCATGTCCATCATCTGCATCAGCGCGGAGCCGACCAGCGCGCTGCGGCCGGCCAGGATACCGCTGGCCTGCGGGCCGCCGATGGCCTTGCCGCCGCTGAACAGCACCAGGTCGGCGCCTGCCGTGATGAAGCGGCGCAGGTTCTCGCGCGGCGGCAATTGCGCGGCTGCGTCGACGATCACCGGCAATGCATGCGCATGCACGATCTCCAGCACCATCGCCAGCGACGCCAGCGAAGATTCGGTGGCGACGAATACGAAGGCCACGGTTTGCGGGTTGATCGCTGCCTCGATCTCCCAGGCTTCCAGGGCGCGGATGCCGGCGCCGGTGCCGCGGTCGTTGTGGCCGATGTCCACGATGCGCCCACCGGCAACACGAACCGCATGGTCATAACTGTTGCGCTGGGTGCGTGCCATCACAACCTCATTCGGCATGCCCGCGGTATCGGGCAGGGCGGCCATGCGCACGACGTCCCAGCGCGCCAGGCAGGCGGCGGTGGCCAGCGTCAGGGCGGCCGATGCACCGCAGGTGACGATGCCTGCCTGCGCGCCGGTGGCAGCCGCAATCCGGGCGCTGGCCGCCGTCTGCATCTGCGCGATGTCGACGCTGTACAGAGCCGCCTCGCGCATCGCATCCAGAACTTCAGGCGCCATCAGGCTGCCACCGAGTCGGGTCAAGGTGCCGGCGGCATTGATGCGGCGCGCCACGCCCAGTTTCTGGTGGATCGTAGTGTGCGCAGCCGATCGCGCCTGCGCGGCAGGCGTCGGGATTGGTATTGGCAAACGAGATTGTGTGGGGGGTGATGTCTCGGCTGCGGTCATTGCGTTGTCCCGCTTGACAGGGTCTGCGGCGTGCGCAGATGGCAGGCAACGACATGGCCCGGCACGATCTCCTGCAGCGGTGGGTCCTCGACCTTGCAGCGTGCCACGGCATACGGGCAGCGGGTGTGGAAATGGCAACCCGGCGGCGGATTCATCGGGCTGGGAACGTCGCCTTCGATCACCAGCCGCTCGCGCCTGGCCTTCGGGTCGGCGATCGGCGCGGCCGCCATCAGTGCCTCGGTATAGGGATGCAGCGGCTGACCGAAGATCCGGTCGCGGGTCGACAACTCGACGATGCGCCCGAGGTACATCACCGCGATGCGATGCCCGATGTGTTCGACCACCGCCAGGTCGTGCGAGACGAACAGGTAGGCCAGGCCGAATTCCTCCTGCAGGTCCATCATCAGGTTCAGCACCTGGGCCTGCACCGACACATCGAGCGCGGAGACCGGTTCATCGGCGACGATCAGCCTCGGATTGAGCGCCAGCGCGCGCGCGATGCCCAGGCGCTGGCGCTGCCCGCCGGAAAACTCGAACGGGTAACGCGCCATGGCGTCGGGGCGCAGACCGACCTTCTCCAGCAGCGCGGCGATCTGGCTTTCGCCTGCGGCGCCGCGTTTGGCCATGCCATAGTTCTCGAGCGGCTCGGCAATGATCCGGCCAACCCGCATGCGCGGGTTGAGCGAGGAATATGGATCCTGGAACACCATCTGCACCTCGCGCCGGTGCTCGCGCATGGCCTCCTCGTCCAGCGCCGTGACCTCGGTCTCGCCCAGCCAGATCCGGCCCGCGGTGGGCTCCTGCAAGCGCAAAATCGTCTTGCCCACAGTGGATTTTCCGCAACCCGATTCGCCGACCAGGCATAGGGTTTCGCCGGCCTGGATCGAGAACGATATGCCGTCCACGGCCTTGATCTGCCCGGACACGCGCTGCAATACGCCCCGGTGCACGGGGAAGTACTTTTTCAGACCTTCGACGCGAAGCACGTCCGTCATGACCTCAGCACCGTGTCGATCTCCCAGCATGCCGCCAGATGTGCGCCCACGGGTGCCGGCCCCTGGATGACCTGTGCCGCTGCGCCCGCGCTGTACTGCAGCAATGGCGGCGCCTGTTCGCGGCAACGCTGCTGCGCGAAACCACAGCGCGGCGCGAACGCGCAACCCTGGAACGCCGGCTGGCCCGGAACGGACTCGCGCAGCGAGGGCACGATGCCGGGAATTTCGCTCAGGCGCCGGGTGCGCGCGCCCTGGCGCCCGCGTGGGATCGATGCCATCAAACCGCGGGTATAGGGATGCACCGGTCGCTCGAACAGAGCATCGACCGTGGCCTCCTCGACCTTGCGCCCGGCGTACATCACGACCACCCGGTGCGCGGTCTCGGCGATCACGCCCAGGTCGTGCGTGATCAGCATGATGGAGGCGCCGACCCGGCCATTGAGTTCGACCATCAGCTTGAGAATCTGGGCCTGAATAGTGACGTCCAGCGCGGTGGTGGGCTCGTCGGCGATCAACAGCTTGGGGTTGCATGACAGAGCCATTGCGATCATGACGCGCTGGCGCATGCCGCCCGAGAACTGGTGCGGGTAGTCGTGCACCCGGCGGTCCGGGTCGGGTATGCGCACCAGAGCGAGCATCTCGACCGCACGCGCAATGGCCGCCTGTTTGGACAGACCCTGGTGGATGCGCACCGCCTCGGCAATTTGCGCGCCCACCGAATGCACCGGGTTGAGCGAGGTCATCGGCTCCTGGAACACCATCGCGATCTGGTTGCCGCGGATGGTGCGCATCGCGGCATCGGACAGTGTGGCCAGGTCTTTGCCCTCGAACTGCACCGATCCCTGCACGATGCGGCCCGACTTCGGCGGTATCAGCCGCATCACCGACAGCGCGGTGACCGACTTGCCGCAGCCGCTCTCGCCCACGATGCCCAGCACTTCGCCCGCCTGCACGCTGAGCGACAGGCCCTCGATCGCACGCACCACGCCGTCGCGGGTGAAAAAGCGGGTGTGCAGGTCGTTGATGGCCAGGACGGGAACGGCTGTCATCACATGCCCCGCGAGATCCGTGGATCGAGCCGGTCACGCAGGCCGTCACCGAGCAGGTTGACCGCCAGTACCACCAGCGCCAGGCAGATGCCAGGCGCAAAAATGGTCCAGGGTGCAATCTGCAGATACAGCCGGTTGCCGGCGATCATGTTGCCCCAGGTCGGGATCTCCGGCGGCGTGCCGGCACCCAGGAAACTCAGTCCGGCCTCGGTCAGGATCGCCGAGGCGCAGATGTAGGTGGCTTGCACGATCAGCGGCGCTATCGTGCTGGGCAGGATATGCCGGCGGAGCAGCTTGGCGACCCGGGTGCCATTGGAGCGCGCCGCTTCGACGAATGGCAGATCCCGTACCGACAGCACGACGGCGCGCACCAGGCGCGTGACCCGCGGTATCTCGGGAATCGAGATAGCCACGATGACCACGGTGACGCTCGAGCCCAGCAAAGCCACCAATGCAATCGCGAGCAGGATGGAGGGGATCGCCATGATGCCGTCCATCAGGCGCATCACCACCGCATCGATGCGGCGGAAATAGCCGGCCAGCAAGCCGATCACCGAGCCGCTGACGATGGCGATGATGGCTACAGACAGGCCGACGATCAGGGAGATGCGCGCCCCATAGACCATGCGCGCAAAGACATCGCGTCCCAGGCTGTCGGTACCGAGCCAGAACTCGGTGCCCGGCGCCTTGAGCCGGTTGATCGGTTCGAACGCGATCGGATCCCGGGCGATGAGCGGCGCAAAAACGGCGGCCAGCGTGATCAATATCAGCAGCACCGCGCCGATGACGATCGTGGGGTGGCGCCGCAGGAATTCGGCCGCGTTGGCCGTGGTGCTGTTGGCGGTCATCAGCTGTAACGGATCCGCGGATCGAAGAAGCAGTACGAGATGTCGATCGCCAGATTGATCAGCACATAGACGCCGGCAAAGACGATCATCGCCCCCTGGATGATCGGGTAGTCGCTGCGCGCAATCGCATCCACCACCAGGCGGCCGATGCCAGGTATGTTGAACACGCTTTCGGTGATCACGACCCCCGATATCAGCAGCGCGATGCCGATGCCGATGACGGTGATGATCGGCACCGCGGCGTTCTTCAACGCGTGGCGCAGCAGCATCGGTACAGTCGAAACACCTTTGGCACTGGCGGTGCGAATGTAGTCTTCGGCCAGTACCTCGAGCATGCTGGCGCGCGTGATGCGCGCAATCAGCGCAACATAGGCCAGGCCCAGCGCTATCGAGGGAAGGATCAGATGGCGCAGCCAGGGCCAGAACCCCTCGGACAACTCCTTGTAGCCTTGCACCGGAAGCCAGCGCCACTGCAACGCGATGAAATACACCAGGATGTAGCCGACGACAAACACCGGCACCGAAAAGCCCATGACCGCCAGCCCCATGACGGCGCGATCGATCATGGAGCCCGCCTTCCATGCCGCCAGCACGCCGAGCGTGATCGCGATGACCACCGCGACCAGCATCGTCGTCAGCGCCAGCGAGCCGGTGGCGCCGGCGCGCTGCCCCATGAGCGTGGTGACCGGAACGTTGGAGAACATTGACACACCCAGGTCGCCGCGCAGCGTGGCCCAGCCCCAGCTCGCGAACTGGTCGAGCAGCGGACGGTCCAGGCCCAGGTTGGTCCGGATCCGTGCGATGTCCTGCGCCGTCGCCGTATCGCCGGCGATGATCGCGGCCGGGTCCCCCGGAGCCAGGTGCAGCAGCGAGAACACGAAGATGCCGACGATCAGCATCACCGGGATCACGCCGAGCAGGCGACGGATGACGTAGGACAGCATCAGGCGGGCATGACGTGCGGTGAAATCAGGCCCGGGCCGCGGGAAACCGCGGCATCAACGGGTAGGTGCATGGGCCTTCAGGCGTAACGCTCCACGCTCCACCACGGGATGATCTCGGGTACCTGGATCAGGCCGCGCAGCCGGTCGGCACGGTAGGCGACCGGGCCGACCCATTGACCGGTCTTGATGTCATGCACATAGTCGATCATGTGTTTGTTGAGCCGTTGCACCACGGCCCGGCGCGCCTCCAGCGTGGGTGCTGCCGACCACTCGGTGCGCATGGCTTCGGTCTGCGGGTTGTCCGGCCAGCCGAACCAGGCTGTCTTGCCGGTGGCGGCATGGGCCGACAGCGCGATCGGGTTCGCGGTTGCGTTACCGCCGCCCCAGGTGAAGAACACGTTCCAGCCGCCCTGCTCTGGCGGGCTCTGGTTGGAGCGGCGTGTCACGACACCGCCCCAGTCGCTGGAGGCCAGTTGCACGTTGAACCCGACTTGGCGCAGGTTCTGCGCGATGACCAGCATGGTCTGGTTCATCACGTGAATGTTGGTTGCATGCAGGCAGATGAGGGGCTTGCCGTCGTAACCCGACTCCTTGAGCAGTTCGCGCGCGCGCGCCTGGCGCTGCGCCATCGGCGCCTTCAGCATCAGGGCCTCCGATCCGTCTTCCACGCCCATCGGCGAG
>JAYUQC010000207.1:0-8219 GCA_043759735.1 Rhodoferax sp. | reverse complement strand
TGGCCAAGAAGGACATCGAGGGCGTAACCACGCTGCTGATCGACGCCGAGATGAAAATGTTTGCCGGGCTCAACACGCCGGTTATCTTTCTGCAAAACGTTGTGGTGGACCTATTGTTAGGTATGGGCTTTAAGGAAGCGTTTCGTATCTTTGCCGACCACATCAAGACACGTTACAACGCCGAGCCAGGCTTCATCACCATGAACATGCCGATGCTGCTCGATGTGCTGGAAGAGCTGGGCATCGACAACCCGATTGTGTGCAGCAACATCAACAAGATCGGCTTCCGGATGTGCGGTGGCATCGATGCATACGCGAAGGCGCTTAAAGAAAAGAAGTTTCGCGCCATTGCCATGTCGGTTTTTGCTTCGGGCGCGGTACCGGCAAAGGAAGCGATTGAGTGGGTGTGCCAGCAGCCCAATATCGAGGCGATCGTGTTTGGGGCGTCTAGTCGCGCAAATATTCGCAACACCAAGGAACTTGTAGACCGGTATTGGCAGCCGTGCGCCACGGATGCGATAGATGCAGGCTGATGCGTTTGACAGCATATCCCGGAATTGGGTGCCTGCACTATCACGGGGCTCGCGACGCAGGCGCTTCGTCAAATGGACCGGTAACATGCGACAAGTTTTCGTTGTGAGTTGGAAATTTCATGCGACAAGTGTGGTGTTCGCACTCGAAGATGAAGTCTGTGGGGAATGGTTTGGGCTATTCGGCCGGGGTTGTCAGTCAAGGGGGAAACGATGAGTCAAATGAGTTTGGCCGCGCAGATAGCGGGCGAGATTAGGTCATTGGCGCAAAAAGCCGCTGATGCTCTGCCAGCATCCTCGCCAGGCGGGAGCGCGGCACGCCGTGCAATGGTCCGACCTGTGGACTACATGCGATATGCAGAGTTCGAGGCAATTCTGCGCGATCTTGTTGTCAACCCGGATATGCGCGTCTTGGATATAAGCAGCCCGCAGTGGTTCTCGTTGTATCTGGCGCACAAGTATTCGTCCGCCAAGATCACGTATACCAATTTCATGGTCAGCGAACTCGATCCTTTCCGCGCGATCGCCGAAGCCTTGCAGATCACCAATTTGACGTACCGCAAGGCGGATGCGCGGGCGCTGGAATTCGATGACAACACCTTTGATCGCGTGATCTCCATCTCAGTGATCGAGCACATCGACCCGGAAGTGGGGGGTGACGCCAAGACCCTCAAGGAGATCGCGCGCGTGTTGAAACCGGCAGGTCAACTGCTGCTGACGGTGCCCTACAAAGCCAAGCGCAATATCGTCTACGTGGATGAACCGGTATACGAGCGCAACGAGAAGAAGCACAACTTTTTTGCCCGCGAGTATGACAAGCAGATGTTTGACCAGTTGATTGACGCGAGCGCGTTTGCGCTGGGAAGTGCGTGGTTTGTCTGTGAAAAAAGGGGCATGCTTGCCCTCGACTACTATGAGTGGGGCCCGGGGCGGGACGTGCCGGCTTTCCAATTTGCGAACAAGGTAAGACGCCGCCTCGAACGCTCGCTTGGGAAATCGCTGGACGGTCTTCTTGCCCACCGTTACCTTGAAGTTTCACGCGACGTCAGAGAGCGCGTGGTCAACATAGCGGCGCGGTTGACCAAGGCATAACGCACAACACTGAGCGTGTGAGGCGGCCAAAGGCCGAACCACTGCTCTGGAAACTACTGTGTGATTGCGCAGCCTCGGGCGTTCACCAGCAGTCCCGTGGCCGTGCTGGGGCAATAGTCTTGCTGATCGGCAATGCCGTCGTAATCGGAATCGGTGAGCGTGGTATCGCGCGTGTAGATTGGGCGACCGGAAAGCGCTGCTACTGGCGCTGGCCAGCTAACCGGGCTATCGTCTTGAAAATAGACAAATGAGCTGCACAAAGTCTGTGCAACCCCGAGCGTGGAGCAACCAACATTGGTTGCAGTCAGTTCCCGATTGAGCAGAAGCTTGGTCTGCAACGCTACTTGCGCGGGAGTGAGCATCACCATTTCAACTCTCCCGATACTCAGGATGGTACCGGGCTGGTTGCGTTCGAAATTCAAACGCGCCCCAAGCTCCTGCGTCACCGGGTCGCCCGCAATAACTGTTTTCGCAGCCTGGAACGTAAAGGAATAGCGGCGCCACGAGGTTGATCCAGAAAAAGATTCGGGTACAGGAATCAATGGTTCCTTACTTGCTGTACCACCGCCACCACGGCGAATGATCGCAAGGATCGGTTGGCCATTTTGACCGGTTTTGGCATCAAAGCTGGCGCGATACCACTGCCCGGCAGTAATGGAAAAAGGCGGTGAACCTACCATACTCTCGGTTGCACCGGCATTCAGATCCAGGCAGGGCCCAAAGACGCAGGTTCGCATCGTGATGGTGGCCAGAGGTGCGGCAGCGTTCCACCAGCTCCACCCTTGATCCCCGTCCGCGAAAGCCGGGTTGGGAATTAGATTCCCCGAACCTATGAGAAATGATGTGTAGCCAACAGGTTGCGTGACCCGGGGGGCTATCTCACGCGCAGCGGCCTGCCATTCTGGCACTGTAAAACTGCTGCCACCGCTTGGAGTCACTTCGGCAATTACCCTTGAAGTCAAGAGCGCAGAGTAATGGTTCGAGCTGAGTGCCGCAAAATCGGCCGTGTTGCCGACAGACGAAATGAAATCAAGGGCAGGGCCACTCCCCGAGGGAACCATCACATTCGAGTTGATGACATTGCCGAACACGTCTCCTGCGGAACGCACGGCCTGAGTGTTTTCGTTCGCCCAGACCTGCAGGCGCCGATTGCCTGCCAATATATTGCTTGCAATAGTTGCGCCGTTTGCGTTATGCAACCCGACTCCGTATTCTGCGCCCGTCACAGTGTTACCCGATACGACCGTGCCCGAATTATTGTCATCCAGATAGATTCCGACTGTGAGAGCCAACTGCGTAACGGGTACTCCGGCAGTGTTGCCCGGCAAGTTTTCGATGACATTTCTCGTGATTGTTGCATTCGGTCCGGTGTGGTTAACATAAATTCCGCCACAGTCATTCATGGTGAGGCAGGTTTGGCTCACATAGTTGTCGGAAACGGAGGCCAATGGGCCAAGGAAGGCTCCCACATAAGCGGCGCCGACGATTTTGCTGCGCTGGATCGACGTGGATACCCCTGGCGAATAAATCGCACCGAACGCAGGCCTGGGCAACATGCGCCATCCATCAGTGCGAATCGATGCGCCAGAGTCCGTAATGATGCTGTCGGTAAACGCGAATCCACTCATCTGACCGCCCCGCATGTTGATGGCATCAAGCCCACTCCTGGCAATGGCGCTGGTTTGCACTTTGCAGGAGACGCAATTTTCCGCGTTGATGGCGTAGTCGACAGTATCCGAAATCGACACGCTTGAAAGGGTCACAGCACTGCTGCCCAAGAGTGCAACGCCGGTGCCAACGTGGCGAATCGCGAGCCCCCTGACAATCACATTTGATCTTGTCCCAAGGTCCACCCCCTGCGGGAGCCAGCTTGAAGCCAAACGAATGCCCGGTGCCGCGCCATCAGGCATCCAGACATACAAGTCGGAAGTGAGGCTGTCGTAGAACCACTCGCCAGGGGCGTCGAGCATCCACAGCGCCCCAGTCATGAAAAAGCCGTAGCCAGCGTTAATGTTGTAGTTGGTTGGCGCTGAAAGAGTGAGTCGTCTGCCACTGATGCCGGTCACCACTCTTTCTTCGATCGCCCAGTCGACTGTGCGCACAGTCACCCCTAAACCCGTTGCAAGGGTTGCACCCGATGGCAGGACAAGATTTGTCGCGTCGGCGATAGTCTTGCCCCCCGCGGTGGCAATTACGGCGTAAGGCGAATTGACATTCCCACCTTGTCCAAAGTTGGGGTGATGTGCACGCCGAATTTGAAGACCATCAGCGAAAACAGCCAGCGGGCTGCCGGGCGACTGCGCGCGACGCACGTCTGCTGATCGCAGATTCACCCGAATGCCAGTTGCAGGTATCACGATATCCATGCGAGCATTGGCGAGAGAGACACTGGGCCGGAAAGCCACATTGATGCTTTGCCATGTGCCATTTGCGGTGACCGACTGGTCAACGCCAAAGGATTCGTACGTCGGTCCGGCACGCCGCACTAGCGCCCTGACTACCGTGCCTGCAGGGGCGCGAAACTGTACAGCCGCCGAATAGTCTGTCCCAGCTACGAGAGGAAACACGTTGCTCATCGCAACGCCGTAGCTGGTGCCGGACGTGAACGCCATGCAGGGCGCAGTTTGACCAGGGCAGGCGTTATCCACCACCATCGTGGAGTTTCCCGTGGGAGACCACGGCGACCAGCCAGAAAGCACCGGGCTTTGCCCTGGATTGGAAATCAGGCCGAACGGCAGACGAGCCTTATAAATTGATCCACTATGCTGGATCCAGGCATGCGCCGGGATCGTCACAGCACCATCGATCAACGGCGGCGTGGTGCAGGTGCCAGGCCCAGCAGCGATGGTGATGGGCACGTTCAGCGCGCCAGACGAAGGCACCCTCAGGGTCTCGTTCCAGACTGCGCCGCAGGCCAGGTACACGGTGTCGTTCGGCGCGAGGGTGACGTTGGCGAGTTTCGCCAGTGTCTGCCAAGGGCCATTCGTTCCACTGGTGAAGGCTGGCGCTAGGCCGTTGTAGTTGTCGTTGCCACTATTGGAGTTGACGAAATAGGTCGCCGCCAGCCCCTGCAAGGGAACAACGATCGCCAGCCATGCAACCAGCATGGCAAAGCCGCGGAGATAAGTTTTCATCGGGTTAGTCTTGGTGGGCAGGCGCCGTGCGGGTGCCGCAGTCTGTTCGGTCGTCATGGAGATGAGGCGCTGCGGGCTGTCCGCAACGCAAAGATGGAAACAGTATGTGCGGCAAAATCATGGAGCCGCGCGCTTACGAATATTGTTGGCGAAACTTGTGACAGGCAACCGTGAATGAAACACGGTCTATGCCTAATAGTTCGACGGTTACCTCAGTCCGGGCACGGTGGAGACGGCAACGCTCTGAAAACTGGGGTCGCTTACCCGCGACATGTAACGCTTGCCGGCGCAGTTGACCTTGCCCCTGTTTTCCGCACGCCACAGGCTGCCCATTACGCGAACTTCCTGTCTTGCAGCCGGGCCGCGATCCAGCGTTGCTCAAACGTCATCGGGCCGGCGTAGCCCAGCGTCGAGTGCCATTTCTTGTAGTTGCAAAACGTCAAGCCTTGGTCGGCTATTGGTCAACCTATGTCGTAACCTCCCACAATATGGTCCCAGGGGTTGACGAGTTGGATGCCGATGCCTTCTCGAACTCGCGCAGGTTGCGCCGAACTTTGATCCGTGCTTGTCCGGATATCACAGACACCCACTGCCGGTAGTATGTTGGTTACCTTTCAGGCAGCAAACGCCTCGATGACCGCATTCGGGTTGTGCTCGTTGACGTTCAGCAGTACCCATGCGGGGCCTTGCGGCGAGCGGTCGCCAGGTTCCAATTGGCCTGGTCGCCCTTGGCAAACAACGTCAACAAAATTCGCTGGCGATGTCCCACAGGGTTAACGGTTCGGCATAGCCGGCTACCAGCACGGCGAGGTCGAGGTCGCTTTCCGGCCCGGCTGTTCCGTCGACCTGGCTGCCGAAGGCGTAGATCGCAATCACCTGTTGATCGAGCTGGGCACGAATGGCCGTCACGACCGGGCCATCGGAGGCAAGAATGAAATATATACGGCCAATTGTGGCCAAACGTCTCATGCAGGACTGGAAGGATGAAACCGAAATACTGATGGACGCACAGCTACCTCGCTGACCCTGGCAAACACCGCAGGGAAATTCACTCCAAATGCGTCTGGCGACCTGCGCAGTAAGTCATATTGGTCGGTGAACGAAACCCTGGAGCAGCGACCGGGTTGGAGCGTCGTTCGCTTTTTGCAATCGCCGGAGTAAACTGAACCCAATGGACACCGTCGAAAATCTCATCCTTGAACATTTGCGGGCCATTCGAACAGATATCGGCTCGATCAAGGATGATGTGCGTGAACTGAAGCTGCATGCTGGCAATCTTGAGGTTGGCCAGGCCACGATGATGCAGCACCTGGGCCGCATCGGTCAGTGCCCAGCAACACCTCAACTACGACCGCATCATTGAACGCCTCGAAAAATTAGAGAAGCGGCTGGAGCTGGCAAGCTAGCAGTCTGACTCTCGGGCTACGTGAGCTGGCGCAACGAAGATCGAATCTGACGCATTGGTGCTCTGACCTGGCAGCGCGATTGCCAGGGATCGTTGCGTTTGAAACAGGCGCGAACGCCACCACCAGAAACACAAAAGCCCGTCCATTGCAATGGGTTTTTGTGTTTCTCCAAAGAACGCAAAACTTCAATAGTCCTCTCTATTTGGCGAAGGGGCTCTGACGCCGTACTCGAACAGGGGTCGCGTAGTCTGCGGGATTAAAGGTCTGCCTTTGGCCAAGCAACTGGTCGCCGTCAATGCGTTCTGCCAGGCTCTCAAGGTCGGCATCAGCGACGCCACATTGCGCGAAGTGCGCGCGCCACCCGTCTACCACTTTGATGACGCGTGCGACAACGGCGGCGGCCTGCGCCGGTGTGTATCCGAAAAGTTCGCACTGAGACATGGCATTGACGAGCGTTGAGTCCCGTTGGTCATTTCCGACAATGAACTCCTGGTAGCCCTGCCCTGAATTCGTAGGCAGCACGTCGTATGCAGGGGCCAGCCGGTACCTTCCCTGCTGTGTCGGCTCGACCACCATCAGTGCATGGTTCTTCTCGTGGTCGTCGGTGTTGTCGATAAGGATGTTGAACACCATGCGTCGAAAGAGCTCCTGCATGTCGAGTAGGTTACGACCATCTTGCGCCACCCCAGCACGCCGCAGCAACTGCGCAAGACCCGGGTAGCCCATCTCCGGATCCTGCCCTGCGACGGTCTGGGCACGCAACGCGGTGCCTGCCGAGATGCAATGGATGCGCATTCGGCCCTTCCTGTCGTAACGGCGCGCCGCCAGCGCGTGCTCACCGACAAGCGGCACCACTTGCGTCTCGGCTACCGTTATGTCTGCCAGTTTGGCAAGCGTCATCGAGGCGTGCTCGATGAGTGGCACGTCGATAGGCTCATTGTTGAAAAATTTGATGACCCACTGCGCACCCGCGATGTCAATGAGCGCCTTGGGTTTGGCCCCGCCGAAACTGCCGCCGGCAGATAACATCTTGCGCTCAATGGCGTTGACCGGCTCCTTGGCACTGACCTTGTGGACGACTTCACTCAACTGCTGCGCTTGTGCAAGCCGCGGCAGCGGGCTGCTGGCGCGCGGCATGTAGGTTTCGGCCGACGTGGATACGCCGAGTGCCCCAAAGCGGTCATCGCCGGCATAGAAGAGATACTCCATGGGGGACAAACGTGCGGGTCTGTCGAGGTACTGGATGACGCGCTCGCCCCAGCGGTCAGGTCGAGCGTCATCAATGGCGCCGACAGCCATGCCCTTCCAGCGCGGAAACTGCTCGATGCCGGCGAGCATAAGGTCTTCGCTGAGTGGGAATCCGCTGGCCAGCCAATCGGCACCGTACTGAAGGGAAACACCCTTGCCAGCGTCGACCAGCCGCAGCCTGCCGACGTGGCGCGGCGCGGTTGGGTCCAGGAGGAGCCACAAGGACAGGTTGTCGCGTCTCATTTGACTTGATTCCCCTGCGCCTTGGCGGGTGCGCGTTCCCTGGCCGCACCATCTTGTTGATCCTGCCGTAGCGAAGCCTTCTGCATCTTCGCCTGGGTCGTCGCGCGCACGCGCGCCTTGCCGAGTGCTTCAGCCTCACGCACGTCCAACTCGAGCGCGCCCCGATCTTCCTTTGGCGTTGCCAAAGTCGCCAGCGCGCCGTCCCGGCCAATGAGCCATAGTGCGGTCGCAAGCACTCCAAGGCTGACGCTGGGCTCGCCGGCCTCCAGGCGCAATAACGTTGGGACGCTTATTCCAATCCGTTTGGCCCAAGTCTTGAGCGACTCCCTACGGCGAAGCCTGGCCACTGCGAGGTCGGACCCGAGCTGCTCAAGTGCCGCGACGGTCGACGGCGGCATCTGGGTGAGGGCTGAGGATGTTTTTGTCATAACATATACTTTATCGTTTGTTCAACAATCAGTCAAGTATATGTTATGTTTGATGCGCATGATGAACCGTGCTTCACAGGAGTTGCCGGGTCGCCGTCCCAAGGCAAATCTCGGACGTTCTTGAGCCTGTGGCAAGGC
>JAYUQC010000206.1:0-23851 GCA_043759735.1 Rhodoferax sp. | reverse complement strand
GCCTGGCCGGAGAAGATCGACTCTTCGGCGGAGACCACATCGACTTGGAGGGTTGCCATGCTGAAGATTCCTTAGGCGATCGATCGGTTCAAACGGCGACTCATTGAATCTTCTTGGCCTTCTCGAAAGCCTCGTCGATGGTGCCGACCATGTAGAACGCTTGCTCGGGCAGGCTGTCGCACTCGCCGTTGACGATCATCTTGAAACCACGGATGGTTTCTTTCAGCGACACGTACTTGCCCGGCGAGCCGGTGAAGACCTCGGCCACGAAGAACGGCTGGCTCAGGAAGCGCTGAATCTTGCGGGCGCGTGCCACGGCCAACTTGTCTTCAGGCGCCAGTTCGTCCATGCCCAGAATCGCGATGATGTCGCGCAACTCCTTGTAGCGCTGCAGGATGCCCTGCACCGCGCGGGCGGTGTTGTAGTGGTCTTCGCCGACCACGTTCGGGTCGAGCTGGCGGCTGGTCGAGTCGAGTGGGTCCACAGCGGGGTAGATGCCCAGCGAGGCGATGTCGCGCGACAACACCACGGTGGAATCCAGGTGGGCGAAAGTGGTGGCGGGCGACGGGTCGGTCAGGTCATCCGCCGGCACGTAGACCGCTTGAATGGAAGTGATGGAGCCGACCTTGGTCGACGTGATGCGCTCTTGCAGTCTGCCCATTTCTTCAGCCAGCGTCGGTTGGTAGCCCACGGCCGACGGCATGCGCCCCAGCAGCGCCGACACTTCGGTGCCGGCCAGCGTGTAGCGGTAGATGTTGTCGACGAAGAACAGCACATCCTTGCCTTCGTCGCGGAACGACTCGGCAATGGTCAGGCCGGTCAGCGCTACGCGCAGGCGGTTGCCGGGAGGCTCGTTCATCTGGCCGTAAACCATGGCCACCTTGGATTCTTCGAGCTTCTCCAGGTTCACGACACCGGAATCTGCCATCTCGTGGTAGAAGTCGTTGCCCTCGCGGGTACGTTCACCCACACCGGCGAACACCGACAGCCCGCTGTGCGCCTTGGCGATGTTGTTGATCAACTCCATCATGTTGACGGTCTTGCCGACGCCGGCGCCACCGAACAGGCCCACCTTGCCACCCTTGGCGAATGGGCACACCAGGTCGATCACCTTGATGCCGGTTTCCAGCAGCTCCTGCGACGGGCTCAGCTCGTCGTACACCGGCGCCTTGCGGTGAATGGACGCAGTCTGCGTTGCCGCCACCGGGCCACGCTCGTCGATTGGCGCACCCAGCACGTCCATGATGCGACCGAGTGTGGCCTTGCCCACCGGCACCATGATCGGGTTGGCGGTGTTTTTGACCATCATGCCGCGGCGCAGGCCGTCGGAGGAACCCAGCGCAATCGTGCGCACTACGCCGTCGCCGAGCTGCTGCTGCACTTCCAGTGTCAGCGTCGAGCCGTCCATCTTCAGTGCGTCGTAGATCTTGGGCATCCGGTCACGCGGGAATTCCACGTCCACCACTGCACCAATACACTGAACAATCTTGCCCTGAACACCTATGTTCACTGCTGAGTTCTCTTGAGCCATCGTTTTCGCTCCAACAAATAAATCGGGTTTAAACCGCAGCCGCACCGGCCACGATTTCTGAAAGTTCCTTGGTGATCGCCGCCTGCCGGGTCTTGTTGTAGACCAGCTTGAGTTCGGAGATCACGCTGCCGGCGTTGTCGGTGGCCGACTTCATCGCGACCATGCGGGCCGATTGCTCCGAGGCCATGTTCTCGGCAACCGCCTGGTAGACGATCGCCTCCACATAACGCAGGAGCAGATCGTCGATGACCGACTGCGCGTCCGGCTCGTAGATGTAATCCCAGGAGGCCTGCGGTCCGCTGGCCTGCGCGTCGGCTTGCAACTTTGCGGCCGACAGCGGCAGCAGCTGCTCGAGCACCGGCTCCTGCTTCATCGTGTTGATGAAGCGGGTATAGCTGAGATAGACCACGCTGACGTCACCCTTGGCATACGCGTCCAGCAGCACCTTGACCGGGCCGATCAGCTTGTCCAGGTGCGGCGTATCACCGAGATGGGTGGCATGCGCGACCGTCTTGGCGCCGATGCGGTTCAGAAAACCCAGACCCTTGTTGCCGATCGCAACCGCGTTGATGGTCATGCCGCCGGCCTGCAGCTCGCGCAGCTTGCCCGTCACGATACGCAGCACGTTGGTGTTCAAACCGCCACACAGACCCTTGTCGGTGGTGACGACGATCACGCCCGCCGCCTTGGCATCGTTGCTGCGCATGAACGGGTGCACATACTCGGGATTGGCCTTGCCCAGGTTGGCCGCGATGTTGCGGACCTTCTCGGCGTAGGGCCTGGCCGCACGCATGCGTTCCTGCGCCTTGCGCATCTTGGAGGCGGCAACCATCTCCATCGCTTTGGTGATCTTCTTGGTGTTTTCCACCGATTTGATCTTGCCGCGTATTTCCTTACCTGCTGCCATGGTGACTCCTGCCTGTTGACGCTCGTGCTTTCAAAACGCGATCAGGCGAATATCTTCTTGAACGCGGCAATCGCGGCCGACAATTCGGCTTCCGCCTCCTTGTCCATCGCCTTGTCCTTGTTCATCTTGTCCAGCAATGCGGCATGCTTGTCCTTCAGGTGGGACTGCAGGCCGTGCTCGAACGGCAGCACCTTGTTCACTTCCAGGTCGTCCATGAAGCCCTTGTTGACGGCGAACAGCGACGAAGCCATCAATGCGATCGACTGCGGGCTGTACTGCGCCTGCTTGAGCAGTTCGGTCACGCGGGCACCGCGGTCGAGCTGCTTGCGGGTGGCTTCGTCCAGGTCGGATGCAAATTGCGCAAACGCGGCCAGCTCGCGGTACTGAGCCAGATCGGTACGAATACCACCCGACAGATTCTTGATGAGTTTGGTCTGCGCCGCGCTGCCAACCCGCGACACCGAGATTCCGGCATTGATGGCGGGGCGAATACCGGCGTTGAACAGGCTGGTTTCCAGGAAGATCTGACCGTCGGTGATCGAGATCACATTGGTTGGTACGAAAGCGGAGACGTCCCCGGCTTGCGTCTCGATGATCGGCAGCGCAGTCAAGGAACCGGTCTTGCCCTTGACCTCGCCCTTGGTAAAGGCCTCAACATAGTCGGAATTGACGCGCGCGGCACGCTCGAGCAGACGGCTGTGCAGATAGAACACGTCACCTGGGTAGGCTTCGCGCCCTGGCGGTCGGCGCAGCAACAGCGAGACCTGGCGATAGGCCACGGCCTGTTTGGACAGGTCGTCATAAACAATCAGCGCATCCTGACCACGGTCGCGGAAGTATTCGCCCATGGTGCAGCCCGAATAGGCCGACACATATTGCATGGCTGCCGATTCAGAAGCCGTAGCGGCCACCACGATGGTGTAGGCCATGGCGCCGGCCTCTTCCAGCGAGCGCACGACGTTCTTGACCGACGAGGCTTTCTGGCCGATCGCAACGTAGACGCAGGTCATGTCCTGACCCTTCTGGTTGATGATCGCGTCGATCGCCACTGCGGTCTTGCCGGTCTGGCGGTCGCCGATGATCAGCTCGCGCTGGCCACGGCCAATGGGCACCATCGAATCGATTGACTTCAGGCCGGTCTGCACCGGCTGGTCGACCGATTTACGGGCGATCACGCCTGGCGCGACCTTTTCGATCACATCGGTCATCTTGGCGTTGATCGGACCCTTGCCGTCGATCGGCTGACCCAGCGCATTGACGACGCGGCCAATCAGTTCGGGGCCGACCGGCACTTCCAGAATACGCCCAGTGCATTTGACCGTATCGCCTTCGGAGATGTGTTCATACTCGCCCAGAATCACCGAACCCACCGAGTCGCGCTCGAGGTTCAATGCCAGGCCGTAGGTCGGCAGGCCGTCGCTTCCGGCGGGAAACTCCAGCATCTCGCCCTGCATCACGTCGGACAGACCGTGGATGCGGCAAATGCCGTCGGACACCGACACCACGGTACCCTGGTTGCGGATGTCCGCACTGGCCGTCAGGCCCTCGATGCGGCTCTTGATCAGTTCAGAGATTTCTGCGGGATTGAGTTGCATGACTCTTTCCTTCTTTCTTTAGTGGGCTGTGATACCGAATCGCCGGGCTCAGGCGGTCAGCGCAATTTTCATTTGATCCAGGCGGGCCTTGACTGACGTGTCGAGCACCTCGTCACCCACCACCACCCGTACGCCACCGATCAGGGAGTCGTCGAGCCGCATCGTCACATTGAGCTTGCGGCCGAAACGCTTTTCGAGCGCACCGGTGAGTTCCGCCAGCGCCTTGTCGTCGATCGCAAAGGCGCTGAACACCACGGCGTCAGACGAACCGCCCTGCGCATTGACCAGTGCGCGAAATTGCGCAGCGATCTCGGGCAAGGCATCGACGCGCGCGTTTTCAATGACGATGCGCAAGAAGTTTTTCGCGTTGTCGGGCAAGGCAGTTTTTGCAACACCATTGAACACGTCGAAGACCTGTTCGTCGGTGATATTGGGGTTCGCCGCAAACTGCAGCAGTTGCGCATTGCCGGCTATCACCGCGAACGGGTCCAGCCAGCTCGCAGCAGCTTGCAGGTCGGCCTTGGCCGACTTGAACAGGGCTTCCGCGTAGGGACGGGCGATGGTGGCAAGTTCGGCCATAAGGTCCTCTTACAGCTCGGTCTTGAGGCGACTGAGCAGATCGGCGTGCACGCTGGCGTCAACTTCCTTGCGCAGAATCTGCTCGGCACCTTTGACCGCCAATGCGGCAACCTGATCGCGCAGCGAATCACGCGCTTTCACGGTCTGCTGCTCGGCCTCGGCGCGGGCAGCGGCAACGATCTTGTTGCCCTCTTCCACGGCGCTGGCCTTGGCCTGCTCGATGATGGCCTGGGCGCGACGCTCCGCATCCGCCAGACGCGCCGCCGTTTCGGTGCGCGACTTTGCAAGCTCGGCTTCCACCCGCTGGTTGGCGGACGACAACTCGGACTTGGCCTTGTCGGCCGCAGCCAGACCATCGGCGATCTTGCTGGCGCGCTCGTCCAGTGCGCTCGCGATCGGTGGCCAGACAAATTTCATCGTGAACCCGACCAGGATCAGGAACACGATCATCTGAATGATGAGGGTACCGGTAATGCTCACTTTTCATCCTTCACCCCGGCACGAAACGCACCAGGGAATGACGTTGATTCCGCCAAAGGCAAATTATTTCGGCAGATTGGCGATCTGGGCCAGGAACGGGTTGGCAGTGGCGAACCACAGCGCTATACCGGTACCAATAATGAACGCAGCGTCGATCAGACCAGCCAGCAGGAACATCTTGGTCTGCAGTTCGCCCATCAGCTCAGGCTGACGTGCTGCGGACTCGAGGTATTTGCTGCCCATGATGCCGATGCCGATACAGGCGCCGAACGCGCCAAGACCGATGATGAGGCCGGCGGCCAGTGCAACAAAGCTGATAACTTCCATGATGACTCCTAAAGGACTTTGGTTGACGAGAAAAGAAAAACGGAAACTGCGAGAACTACGGTGCGTCAGTGCGCGTCATGCGCCTGGCCGATATAGACCAGGGTCAGCATCATGAACACAAAGGCCTGCAGCGTGATGATCAGAATGTGGAAGATCGCCCACGCCGTGCCTGCAATGATGTGACCGATCGCAAGGCCGATGCCGGTGGCCGTGAACGCCCAGGCGCCACCCATCAGGGCAATCAGCATGAAGATCAGCTCGCCTGCGTACATGTTGCCGAACAACCGCATGCCGTGGGATACGGTCTTGGCGATGAATTCGATCAATTGCATCGCGAAATTGAACGGCCACAGCAATGGGTGGGCACCGAACGGGGCCGTGAACAGCTCGTGAATCCAGCCACCCAGGCCCTTGATCTTGACGTTGTAGACGAGGCAGACGATCAACACCGACACCGACAAACCCATGGCGATCGACAGGTCGGCGGTTGGCACGACACGCATGTAGGCATGGTGCGGGTCGCCACCGGCCGCGCCGTAGATGGATTCCCAGATCACCGGAATCAGGTCGACCGGAAGCAGATCCATCGCGTTGAGCATGAAGATCCACAGGAAAACCACCAACGCCAGCGGCGCAACCAGCTTGCGGCTATTGGCGTTGTGCACGATGCCCTTGGCCTGCGACTCCACCATCTCGACCAATATCTCGACCGCCGCCTGGAATCGCCCCGGAACACCGGACGTGGCCTTGCGCGCGGCCAGCCACAGCACCCAACACACCAGCACACCCAGTGTGATGGAAAAGAACAGGGAGTCGAGATTGAACACCGAGAAATCCACGACCGCCTTGGCCTTGGTGTTCTGCAGATGCGTCAGGTGGTGAATGATGTATTCACCGGCAGTCGGTCCGTTTTCAGCAGCCATCAATCATTACCCGACATGTTGTTGTTTGATCCTGGGCGCGAAAAGCAACGCAACCCAATACACCTTCATCGTCAGCACCAAGCCCACCAGCAAAGCCGGCCAACTCAGTGCCACCACCAAATTCGGAGCAGCGATCAACATCGCCACCGTCAAGGCCAGTTTGACCATTTCCCACAAAAAAAACCCGAGCACCGCGGTAGCGGCGTTCAGGGAAGCAAATCGTCCGGTCAGGCCACGCGCGAACACCGCAGAGGGCAGGACCACGGCCAGCGCGCCGTAGGCAGCCGACCAAGCAACGCTTTGACTTGCGGTGATCACCCAGGCAACCAATGCCACCAGGAGTCCCACCACACCCTGACCGACCACCACCTTCCAGGGCGGCACTGACGGATTTTGCTCCCGCAACCTGCGCACCTCGTCGGCACTCAGGCGCTTGAGCGCTGCAGGCTCCCCTGCATTCACTTCATCATCGTAGGGCCAAGATTTCATCAAAGACGACGCCCGTGCACACGCCTGAAGTTTCGCAAAGCCGCTGATTATAAGTAAGAACCCGGGGGTCTCCGCGAACACCCAGCCACTTTTCAGTTTTTCGGTCGGCGGCGTTTCCCCGATGGACCGCGTCGGTACCGCGTCAGTGGGCCATCCCATGCCGACCTGATCATCGGTCAATGGCCTGCATCTCAAACCACCCGCCCCCACTGCGTCGGCGACAGGATCGCGATGCCGCCGCGGCCAATGCCCGCCTTCGCGCCCGCCGCCGGTAGCCGTTCACGACCGGTTTCGTGAACGCCGGATAATGGCCGTCGCCCAGCCAAACCACGCGTGGCACCACCGATAATCAAGCCATGAATCAACTGCCTTCGACGCCGTGCTACCTCAACGGCGCATTCACTCCCTTGTGTGATGCCAAGATCAGCGTGCTGGACCGAGGCTTTATTTTCGGCGACGGCATCTACGAAGTCGTGCCGGTCTACGCCGGGCGCCCATTCCGTTTCGCGCAGCACATGGCGCGCCTGGAACGCAGCCTGGTCGAGATGCGCATGGCCAATCCCCACACGCGCGAACAATGGCTGGGCATCGCCATGGGCTTGCTCGGCCACGGCGCCAAGGCAGCAGGGGTGGCGACGGATGCATTGAACCAGTTGGTCTATATCCAGATAACCCGTGGTGTGGCCATGCGGGACCATGTGATGCCACCGAACCTCGCGCCGACCGTGTTTGCGATGGCCAATCCGATGCGGCCACCCACACCGGAGCAATTGGAAGGCGGCGTCGCATGCGTCACCGCCAACGACTTTCGCTGGGAAAAGGCACATATCAAGAGCACCAGCCTGCTCGGCTCGGTTTTTGCGCGCCAGATCAGCTTCGATGCCGGTGCACTTGAGACCGTGATGTTTCGCAACAACTACCTGAGTGAGGCGGCCGCAAGCAATGTCTGGATCGTCAAAGACGGCATCGTATTGGGCACACCCAAGGACAACCTGGTGCTTGAGGGCATCCGCTATGGCCTGATGGAGGACTTGTGCAAGGACTTGGGACTGCCGTACCGGCTGCAACGCATCAGCCGCGACGAGGTGTTCGCCGCCGACGAATTGTTGCTGACCAGCGCGACCAAGGAGGTGATCGCAATCACCGCGCTGGACGGGCAACCGGTGGGCAATGCGAGCCATCGCGGGCGGCCTGGGCCGGTAGGCAAGCAACTATTTGCAGCCTACCAGGTGGCCAAGCAGGCCAACAGCGATTGATCGGCCGCGTCACGGTCTACCAACTGCAGCGTGAGAACCGTGGCAACCGTCAATGAATCCCTGATCAAGTACCCGTCTCGGTTCCCCATCAAGGTCATGGGCGAACGGGTGGAGGGGTTCGTGCATGCCGTCACCATGGTGGCAGCGCATTTTGACCCTGGTTTCGATGCGACGACGGTCGAGTTGCGCGAAAGCCGCGGCGGCAAGTACCTGGGTGTGACCATCACGGTGTTGGCCACCAGTCGCGAGCAGCTCGACGAGTTATATCGGACCTTGTCGACCCATCCGATGGTCAAGATCGTGTTGTGAGTCCTGGTGGAAATCGAACGGCGCATGCTCGGGCAGGTCGACTATCTGCCGACCTACCGGGCGATGCAGGAGTTTACCGCTGTGCGCACGGCAGCAACGGGCGACGTCGTCTGGATATGTGAGCACCCACCAACCTACACCCAGGGGCTGGCGGGCAAGGCAGATCACATAATCGATCCAGGGCCGATTCCGATAGTTCAGACCAACCGGGGTGGCCAGGTCACCTACCACGGTCCCGGTCAGGTGGTTGCCTACCCCATGATCGATCTGCAGCGCGCCGGCTATTTCGTCAAGGAGTTCGTATACCGGATTGAGGAGGCGGTAATCCGCACCCTGGCGCATGTGGGCGTAATCGGTCATCGGGTCGGTGGCGCGCCTGGCATCTATGTCCGACTGGTCGACCCGGGTTCCCATGCACCGCTGGCGCAACGCCCATATCGGCGCGAGCAACGAGACGAGGACAAGAATCGGAGTCTGACCCCAATTAAAGAAACCCAGATCGATTTCGACGGGCTTGGCAAAATTGCCGCGCTGGGGATCAAGGTCAGCCGCCATTGCAGCTACCACGGGGTGGCGCTGAATGTGGCGATGGACCTTGAACCCTTTAGCCGTATCAACCCTTGTGGTTACGCCGGCCTGCGGACGGTCGATCTTTCTACAATGGGCGTGTCTGCCGATTGGCCCGAAGTGGCGGACTTGCTGAGCCGCAAGCTCGTCACCTACCTGGCGCCATAACGACCGACCGAATACCGCATGTCCAATCCCACACCTGATGTCGTGCGCGAAGCGCAGTCGCAACAAGCCTATGACGCCAGCGCCAAACACAAGGCGGGCGCAAAATTGTCCCGTATCCCGGTCAAGGTGGTGCCTGGCGAAATCCTGAAGAAGCCGTCCTGGATCCGGGTCAAGGCCGGTTCACCGACCACCCGTTTCTATGAAATCAAGGACATCCTGCGCAAGAACCAGTTGGTGACGGTGTGCGAGGAGGCCTCATGCCCGAACATCGGCGAGTGTTTCGGCAAGGGCACGGCCACTTTCATGATCATGGGTGACAAATGCACCCGCCGCTGCCCGTTCTGCGATGTCGGTCATGGGCGCCCCGATCCGCTCGATGCCAACGAGCCTCAGAACCTGGCCAACACCATCGCGGCGCTCAAGCTGCAATACGTGGTGATCACCAGTGTCGACCGCGACGATCTGCGCGATGGCGGCAGCGGCCATTTCGTAGACTGCATCCGCACCATCCGGCGGGCGTCGCCCCAGACCCGGATTGAAATCCTGGTGCCGGACTTCCGGGGCCGGGATGACCGGGCGCTGGACATTCTGAAGGCCGCGCCGCCGGATGTGATGAACCACAACCTGGAGACGATCGCGCGTCTGTACAAGGAGGCACGGCCCGGGTCAGACTATGCGTTCAGCCTGAACCTGCTGAAGAAATTCAAGGTCTTGTTCCCCGATGTGCCAACCAAGAGCGGCCTGATGGTCGGGCTGGGCGAGACCGATGAAGAAATACTGCAGGCGATGCGCGACATGCGCGCACACGGCATCAACATGCTGACGATCGGCCAGTACCTGGCGCCCAGCACCAGCCACCTGACGGTCAAGCGCTATGTGCATCCCGATACCTTCACGATGTTCGAGGCCCAGGCCTATGCGATGGGCTTCACACATGCGGCTGTAGGCGCCATGGTACGGTCGAGCTACCACGCCGACCAGCAGGCCCATGGCGTGCTGAATCCTTGAACCGGTGCCACGCCGGCGCCCTGCTTCGATGTCTTGCCACGACGCAGCGTTGAAGCGCGGCGCCGCCCAGGCATTTGCTCGGACATGTCCACCGCACCTACTGGTTCTGCAACGCTGTACGCGTTAGGTGCCATCGCCTTGTGGGCGCTGCTGGCGGCCCTGGGCGTCGCGCTCAAGGCCGTGCCACCCTTTCTGCTGACCGGCGTTGCGCTGGTGATCGGCAGCATGCCGACCTGGCCGCTGGTCGCCCGCAGACCGGCTCTATGGAGGATCGCACCGGCGACGCTGGCACTCGGCGTCACGGGACTTTTCGGTTTTCACTTCCTGCTGTTCCTGGCACTGCGCACCGCACCGGCAGTGCAAGCCAATTTGGTGAACTACCTGTGGCCGCTGTTCATCGTCGTGCTGTCGCCGGTGCTGTTGCCGTCCATGTCGCTGCGTCCGATGCACTTGCTGGCGGCATTGCTGGGTTTTGCCGGTGCCGCAGTGGCGATCCTCGGCAGCGCGGACGGCGAGGCGGGGGCCTGGTCCTGGGGTTACCTGCTGGCGCTGGCTTCGGCGCTGATCTGGGCCACGTTCTCTCTGTTGACGCGGCGCGTACCGCCATTTCCGACCGTCGCCGTGGGATTGTTCGGACTGGTTTCCGGCCTGCTGTCGCTGGCCTGCCATTTGGCGCTGGAACCGCCGACCATACTGGCCTTGAAAGACTGGATCTTGCTGGTGGTGGCCGGCCTGGGCCCGCTGGGCATTGCGTTTTTGCTGTGGGACAAGGCCTTGAAGCTGGGCGACCCACGCCAGATCGGCATCCTGAGTTACCTCACCCCTTTGTCATCGACAGCCGTGCTGATGCTGATGGGCGCCGGCCCGTTTCGCTGGAGCATTGTTCTGGCAGCCATCATGATCGTCGGCGCGGCGATCCTGGGTTCCCGGGTCCGCTGATGCGCGCCGGAACTGACCCTAGCGTCTGCCTAAGCGCAACCGGCAAAAACCGCGGCCGGGTCTTCCGCCTCCAGTACCGATCTTGCCCAGTGCGCCAACTGACCCGCATCGGCGCGCAAGATTTCGTGCTTTACCGCGAGTATCTGCGTCGGATGCATCGAAAAACTGCGCAAGCCCAATCCGAGCAGCAGGCGGGTGAAACCCACATCGCCAGCCATTTCACCGCACACGCTGACGCCTTTGGACTGGATATTGCACTGGGCAATCGTATCGGCCACCAGGCGTAACACGGCCGGATGCAAAGGGTCGTACAGATGGGCGACCGATTCGTCGGCACGATCGATGGCCAGTGTGTACTGGATCAGATCGTTGGTGCCAATGGACAGGAAGTCGAAATACTTCAGGAATACATTGAGCATCAGCGCCGCAGCCGGAATTTCGATCATCGCCCCGAGGCGCAACACACCGTAGGCCGCGCCGCGCTTGTCCAACTGGACCCGGGCCTGGTCGAGCAGTGCCAGGGTCTGCCGGATCTCGCTGGCATGCGCCAGCATCGGTACCAGCAGGTTGACGCGGCCATAAGCGGCCGCGCGCAAGATGGCGCGCAGTTGGGTCAGGAACATGTCGGGGTCGGCCAGACTCCAGCGAATGGCACGCAGACCCAGGGCCGGATTGAGGTGGGCATCATCGCGGTTGGCCTTGTCCAGCGGCTTGTCCGACCCGATATCGACCGTCCGGATCGTGACCGGCAACCCCTGCATGCCGTCCAATGCGCGCCGGTAAGCCTGGTACTGCTCCTCCTCGTCGGGCAACTTGCCGTTGCGGCCCATGAACAGGAACTCGCTGCGAAACAGTCCGACTCCGACCGCACCGGCGTTGATGGCGCCGATTGCATCGTCGGGCATCTCGATATTGGCCAGCAGTTCGACCTTTTGCCCGTCCAGCGTAACGGCCGGCGTATGCAACAGGCGCGACAAACGCCCGCGCTCCATCTCGCCCTGGCGCTGCCTGAAACCGTATTCGGCCAGTACGATGGCCGATGGGTCGACGATCACGACACCTGCCTCGCCATCGACAATCACCCAGTCGTCCTGGCGGATCAGGTGGCTCGACAGCCTGGCACCCACGACCGCTGGAATATCCATGCTCCGCGCCACGATCGCCGTGTGTGACGTGCGTCCGCCGACATCGGTTACAAAACCGGCGAATACGCTGCGCTTGAACTGCAGCATGTCGGCAGGCGAGAGGTCATGGGCCACCAGGATCAGCGGCACATCCACCGTGGTGTCGAGCAGCAGATCCTGCTGCGCGCTCGTGCGCGGCGCACGCACGGTCGGGGGCGCCATCGGCGAGTCCTTGCCATTCATGGCTGCCAGCACTTTTTCGGTGATCTGTTCGAGGTCGGCCTTGCGCTCACGCAGGTATTCGTCCTCCATTTCGTCGAACTGGCGTGCAATGACTTCGAGCTGGGTCGTGAGGGCCCATTCCGCGTTGTACAGGCGATCGGCGATCCAGTGTTTGACGCCCCGGATCAACTCCTCATCCTGCAGAAGCATCAGGTGCACGTCCATCAGGGCGGTCAGTTCATGCGGCGCCTCTTTCGGACCCATATGGCTGATGGTGCGCTGCAGGCGGTGGATTTCGTCGGTTACCGCGTTGCGCCCGGCCCGCACCCGCTCGATCTCCGAGGGCACTTGATCGACGCTGATGAAATAGTGCGCCACGTTGACGCGGCTCGATGCGACCAGCACCGCCCGGCCGATCGCGACTCCGCGCGCGACCGCAAGACCGTGGATCGAAAAACTCACTCGCCTTCTCCAAACTTGTCAGCGATCAGCGCTTGCAGTTCGTCCATTGCCTGCTGCTCGCGTTCGCCATCGGTCTCGATTTCGACCGTGCTTCCCATACCGGCGGCCAGCATCATCACGCCCATGATGCTCTTGGCATTGACCCTGCGATCACCACGGGACATCCAAACCTCGCATGGAAAGCTGCCGGCGAGTTTCGTCAGCTTGGCCGAAGCGCGCGCATGCAGGCCCAGCTTATTGTTGATGGTCGCCGCAGTCTTGATCATTGTTCTTTCTGGCCTGATTCTGTGGTGCGGCGGTCGCGACCTGCATGACGCCCTGCACACCGCCCGCAATGGCGCGCGCGAGCAATGCCTCAAGCGGTTCGTGCCGGTACGTCATCGCGCGCAGCAGCATCGGCAGGTTGACACCTGCAATCAGGCGCGTGTTGACGCCATCCACCAGCTTTTGCGCCACATTGCACGGCGTGGCGCCGAAGACATCGGTCAAGACCAGCGTGCGGGGGGTGTTGAGTTCGGTCATCGCGCGCCGGGCATCATCGACCAGTTGATCGAATGGCAAGTCGCTATGGATGTCCAACGCAACCGCATGCTGCGCGCCATCCGCGAATACATGCAGCACACACTGGCGCAGCGCGCTGGCCAGCGGTGCATGGGCGATGATCAATAGACCGGCAGTCATGGTGTCAACCGGTTCGATTATGGCGCGCGCCACGGATGAAATGCAGGTAGGCCGCCACGCAACAGCCCAGGAATCCGGCGAAGGCCATTCGGTAGGCCGAACCCTCGGACCATCCCAGCGAGACCAGACCATCAATCGTCAGGCCGATGCCCCACTGGATGACAAACACGCCCAGGAAAATGACCAGATTGAAGGCCGTCAGCGCCCGCCCGGCAAGCTCGGGCGCAAAAGACATGCCCACCGCCGGTTGCGATGGCGTGATGAAACTGCAGGTCATGCAATACAAGGCCAGCAAAGCACCGGCGCTGGGGGCCAGTCCGGCTGGCGCCGCGATGATGAAGGCCAGCACGAGAAAACTCGATGGCAGACCCCAGGCGATCAGGCGATCCGCATGCAGGCCGCGCATGGCCAGCCACGGGCCGGCCATGCCCCAGGTCCAGAACGTACACAACATCGCAATGTTGATCCAGAACAGTCCGGTGGCCGCCTGCAAGGGCGTGAATCCAGCCATTTTCTCCATCCAGGGTGCGGCCCACAAAGTCTGCACCGCCAACAGGCCGCCGTAACAAAAAAAACCGAGCGGAGCCATGCGCCGGAAATAGGGGTCACGCCACACCTGCCGGTAACGCGCGGTCGATGCCACCGGTGGGCTGGCGGTCGCCGGTGCCGGCCAGAGCGGCACACACCAGGCGACCAGCAGCATCGACAACAGCATCAGCATGGCCAGCACCAGAAACATCGGCCGCCAACCCACCAGCGGCAACAGCCATTGCACCGGCAATGTCGAGGCAACCATGCCCGACGAGCCGGTCATCAACATCCAGGCATTGGTACGGGTCTGGACTGCCGGCGTGAACCAGCGCCGGTAGCCCGTCAGCGGCGCCATCAGGCACGCACTCAGACCGACACCGCACAGGAAACGTGCCGCCAGCAAACCCGCGAAGCTGCCCGATAGCGAAAAAGCAAGGCAACCGAGCACTGCCACCGCCAGGAAACACAGCAGCACACGCTTCGGTCCGTAGCGGTCAAGCCAGGTGCCCAGCGGCAACTGGGTGACCGAAAACCCCAGAAAATAGCCGCCCGCAAGCAGACCCAAATCGCGCGCATGCAGCGCAAACTCTTGCGTCAATACCGGAGACAAGGTTGCCGTGATGGCGCGTATCAGGGCCGACAGGAAGTAGGCGAAGGCAAAGGCGAGGAACACCTTTACGGCGGTCCCTTTGGACATCGCCGTCATTGCAGGCGTAACCCGGCAAAGAAGGTGTCGGCCACGTCGACGGGTATGGCCGGCGCCAGCACGAAGGCCGCAAATACGTCGCGCCCGTTGGCGAACCACAAGCCGTGCAGGCTCAGTGCCTGCCCACCCGATGGATCACGCGAGGCACGAACTGCCAGCAATTGAGGCAGCGCCTGCGCAGCCTTTGGCGGCAGCAACGATGTCGAGGCCGGCACCGCGCCCAGGCCAGACAGCGTGGTGTCGCGCCATCGTGCCAGCACCATCGGCGCCTGCCCCGCAAGTACCAATCGCGTCTGTGCCACGGCAAAGGTCATGCCACCGGCTTCGCAGCTACGCATGGCCATTGCCTGATCGGTGTCGGCGATCGGCAGGGTTCTGGTCACGGTCTCAGGCTTGCACGGGAAAAGCGCCGTCAACCCGGTGGAACCGATGGAGACGTCACGCCAGTTGAAGCTTGGCGCACAGGCCGCCAGAAAACCGATGAGACTCCCAGCAACAACGACGACTTGGCAACAACGCATCGGCGGATTATCCGGCTGCAGCGCCGCTTGCCAGGCGCTCTGCGCCACCGCGCGCCCGCCAACTCAACTCAGCCCAAGCCGCAGGACACACTGCTGGCCCGTGGCAGGACGAAAAAACCGACCCGCTGTGCGCTATTTGAATACGCCAAATACCTTCTTCAAAATAGCGCTGCCAGTACCGACAGGGTCGCGCCGGATCTTCTTCTCCTCCTCGCCGATCACAAAATACAGGCCATCCAGCGTCTTGCCGGTGACATAGTTCTCTATGTTCGCATCCGCCTTGCTCACCAGCCCGAGACCGGCAGCCTTGGATGCGACGCGGTTGTACTTGGATGCCAGCGATACTTTTTCCGTGGCCTTCGTGACGACCGGCAGGAACTGGACACGGAGCGGCTCCCGCGTCCTGCCCGCGAAGAACTCGGTGACCGAGGTGTCGCCGCCCGTCAGGATTTTCTTGGCATCGGTCACCGACATCGACTTGACCGCGCCAACCAGCAGATTCTTGCCCATCGGCACCGCGGCTTCGGCCGCTCGGTTCATGGCGATCAGCAACTCGTCGACCCGCTTGCCTTGGCCAAACGTCTTGAGCAGCTTGGCCGCGTCCTCGAGGAAGCCCGGCAGTGGGATCTTGACCTTCTCATTGGCCAGGAAACCGTCCGGGCGCCCGAGCAGGCTGATCGCCGCCAGCGCGCCCTTTTCCAGTGCAGTCTTGAGTCCATCGGAGGCTTCACCGTCGGTCAGATCACCGAGCGACAAGGCATGCGCTTGCGCGGTGGCCAACAGGATCAGAAACGCCAGCGACTTGCTGGCAGTGGAATTGAACTGACGTCGATGCATGGATGTTCCCCTTGTATGCGGACCACTGCATCATGCCCCGGATCGGCGGCACCAGGCAATGGGATCACCCCCAGACTGCCACAAGCTTTACGTTCTGGCACCAATGGCAGATGCCGACGCCCACATCGGCGGCGCGGCCCACACCAGTGGCACTCCTGGCCTGGCGGCCGGCATCATTCGCTTGTATCGGGCAGCGGCCGCAACGACCGCAGGTAGGCAACCATGGCGGTGAGATCCTGCGGCGTCAACTTGCCAGTCGTATTCGTGATGACCTCGCTCATCGGCTCCACCGCGATATCCCCTGCCGGGCTGATGCCTGTCGTGAGATATTCCTTCACCTCGTCGTCGCTCCATTTCTTGAGCCGGGTCGGGGTGATGTTTGGCACCTTTCCTTCCGGGATCTTCGACCCCGAAAACGGGCTACCGCTTTTGGGACCACCCAGGAAATTGCGTGGCGTATGGCATTCGCCGCAATGACCCAGGACGCGGACCAGATAGGCGCCGCGACCGACAAGATTGGCCACCGTAGGCGCGGCGCCGCCAGGCCCGGGGGTGAAGAAAAACCACTTCCAGACAACGACCAGAAAGCGCCAGCCAAACGGGAATCGCAGGTCATGCGGCTGATTCGCCTGCTTGACCGCGGGCAAGCTTCGCAAGTAGGCCCACAAGTCCCGGATGTCAGCGTCGGCCATGCCGGTGAACGACGGATAGGGGAATGCGGGGAAATAGTGCGATCCATCCGGCCGCTCGCCACGGCGAATCGCCCGCTGAAAATCCGCTTCGGACCAGTTGCCAAGGCCGGTTGCGCGATCGGGCGTGATGTTGGGTCCGAAAAACGTGCCAAACGGTGTCTTGAGTGCGCGTCCGCCGGCAAACGGCGCGGCGCCGGTTTTTGTATCCGTATGACATCCGACGCAGCCCGACGCCTGGGCAATATAGTGCCCGTTGCGCACATCAGGCTGCGCCCGAATGGCCAGGGGAATAGCCAGCATCACACTGGCAAGCAACGATACGGCCCAGCCGGCCGATCCGCCAATGACCCAATGGAGCACGCGCATTTCAAAGCCCTCGAAATTTTCAACCGCATCATGACATGGCATGCCATCGTGCGATCAGCGCCGGACCATCCAATCTCGCGCCAGGCCGTGACACGAGCGCACCATCGTCGGTGTCTACGATTGCCGGCTCGATCAACCATAATCAGGCCCCGACACGGACAAGCTTCACTGACGCATGATCGAACTGGCAACGCTTGCGAGATGAAACGCCTGTTCGTGCAGCCGCGCTATCGCGGCCTTGGCATCGGCAGCATGCTCGCCGAGTCGATGCTCGATACGGCGCGCATGTATGGCTACAAGTGCATATTGCTCGACCCGCTGAGTGATATGCAGGCGGCGCGCGCCATGTACCTGGATCTGGGGTTCACGGAGATTGCCCCGTACTACTTCAATCCCATGCCCGGCGCGCACTACCTAAAAGCCGCCCTCTGGCACTGACAGTGCGGCCTCAACCCTTGGCCTGGGCCAGCAATGTGGCCGCATCGCTGACCTCGAATTTGCCGGGCGCCTCCACATTGAGCGACGCGACCTTTCCGTCCTTGACCAGCATCGAGTAGCGGCAGCTGCGCAGTCCCATGCCTTTACCGGTGAGGTCCAGCGTCAGCCCGGTTGCCTTCGTGAAGCCGGCATCACCATCGCCGAGCATGCGGACCTTGCCGGCCGATTTCAGATCACGTGCCCAGGCACCCATGACAAACGCGTCGTTGACGCTGACGCACCAGATTTCGTCGACGCCTGCGGCTTTGAGTTCGGAGAATTTCTCCAGGTAGCCCGGCACATGCTTGGCAGAACAGGTAGGCGTGAACGCGCCAGGCAATGCGAACAGCGCAATGGTTTTCCCAGCCGTAGCCTTGACCACCGGCACCGGATTGGGACCTAGACTGCATCCATTGCCCTCGACCTCCGAAAACTCCATCAGTGTGGCTTCTGGGAGGGTGTCGCCTACTTTGATCATTGTGTGCTCCTGAAAATAAACAAAAAATCCACTGGCATTCAACTACCAGTGGCCAGCCATTTGCTCGCGATGGTTCCCCAAAGCAAAACGGCCCACATTGTGAGCCGTTTTGAAACAAAACGGAGCGCAACCGCTCAATGCCATCAGACGTTGACCGCCTTCTGGATCAACTTGGTCGCGACCCAATTCTTGGTCTTGGAAAGCGGACGGCTCTCGGTGATCTCGATGGTGTCACCCATCTTGTACTCGCCGTTCTCGTCATGCGCATGGTACTTGCTCGATTTGCCGACGATCTTGCCGTACAAGTCGTGCTTGACTCGACGCTCGATCAGAACCGTCACCGTCTTGGCGCGCTTGTCGCTGACGACCTTGCCGATCAAAGTGCGCTTGCGGGATACTGTTGTTTCTTCCGTCATTTGGCCGCTCCTTCAGTGGCGGATTTGGCCGCATGTTGCTTCTCGACCAGGATGGTCTTGGCACGAGCAATGTCGCGCCGGGTCGAGCGCAGCGTTGCGGTGTTGCTGAGTTGCTGCGTGGCCTTTTGCATGCGCAGGCCGAAATGGGCCTTTTGCAGCGACTTGACTTCCGTTTCAAGGGCAGCCACGTCTTTCAGGCGAAGTTCTTTGGTGTTCACGATGTTTCTCCGGGCAGTGCCGCTTATTGGCCGATCATGCGCGCCACAAACGTGGTGCGCAGCGGCAGTTTGGCCGCCGCCAGGCGGAACGCCTCACGCGCCAGCTCTTCCGGCACGCCGACGATCTCGTAGAGCACCTTGCCGGGCTGGATCTCAGCCACGTAGTACTCGGGATTGCCCTTGCCGTTGCCCATGCGCACCTCTGCAGGCTTCTGGGAGATCGGCTTGTCCGGGAAGATCCGGATCCAGATACGACCACCCCGTTTGACGTGGCGGGAAATCGCACGACGGGCGGATTCGATTTGCCGGGCCGTGAGGCGGCCTCGGTCGGTGGACTTGAGACCGAAGTCTCCAAAAGCCACCGAGTTGCCGCGCGTAGCAATGCCGGTATTGCGGCCTTTTTGCTCCTTGCGGTACTTTCTGCGAGCGGGTTGCAGCATGGTTTTCTCCGATTGCTAGACCTGAAATCAGGTCTTGGTGCCGTCAGCTGCTGCAGCTGGCGCGCTTGCCTTGCGGACGCGCTTAACGGCGGGTTTGGTGGCGTCGGCAGCAGGAGCTGCTGTTGCCTCGGCGGGTTTGTCGCTGCCATCGGCAGGCGCGGCGAGAGCGCCGACCGGACGACGCGCCGGGCGTGCGGCAGGCGGGCGATCAGTACCAGGTCGGACGTCACGGCGCGGTCCACGAGGACGGCGCTCGTCGTCGGAGCGAGGCTCCACCACGGCCGGCAAGTCATTGCGACCCAGCGTATCGCCCTTGTAGACCCAGACCTTGACGCCGATAACGCCATAAGTGGTCTTGGCCTCCGACGTGCCGTAGTCAATGTCCGCGCGCAGGGTATGCAATGGCACACGACCCTCACGGTACCACTCGCAACGCGCGATCTCGATGCCGTTCAATCGGCCAGAGGACATGATCTTGATGCCCAGGGCGCCCAGGCGCATCGCATTTTGCATCGCACGTTTCATTGCGCGGCGGAACATGATGCGCTTTTCAAGTTGCTGGGTGATGCTGTCGGCGATCAGTTTGGCATCGATCTCAGGCTTGCGCACTTCCTCGATGTTGACGGCAACCGGCACGCCGAGCTGCTTGCCCAATTCGCGCTTGAGGTTCTCGATGTCCTCGCCCTTTTTGCCGATCACCACGCCTGGACGCGCCGAGAAGATGGTGATGCGTGCGTTCTTGGCGGGGCGCTCGATCAGAACACGCGATACCGACGCGTTCTTGAGTTTCTTTTTCAGGTACTCGCGCACCTTGATGTCTTCGGCCAGCATGCCGGCGAAGTCACGGTCGCTCGCGTACCAGCGCGATGCCCAGTTGCGGCTGACCGAAAGGCGAAAGCCGGTGGGGTGGATTTTTTGTCCCATATGTTCCTGGCCTCTTTCAGTTACCAACCGTCACGTACACGTGGCACGTCGGCTTGCGAATCTGGTTGCCGCGACCCTTGGCGCGTGCGGTGAAGCGGCGCAGCGAAGTACCTTGCTCGACGTAGATGGTCTTGACCTTCAGTTCATCGATGTCGGCACCGTCGTTATGCTCCGCGTTGGCGATCGCAGACTCGAGAACCTTCTTGATGATCACGGCAGCTTTTTTCTGCGTGAACTGCAAGACGTTCAGGGCCTGATCGACCTTCTTGCCGCGAATCAGGTCGGCGACGAGACGGCCCTTGTCCACAGACAGGCGTACGCCGCGCAATGTTGCTTTGGTTTCCATGGTGTTGCCTTACTTTCGCACGACTTTTTTGTCGGCCGGGTGACCCTTGAAGGTCCGTGTGAGCGCAAACTCGCCCAACTTGTGGCCAACCATCTGGTCGGTGATGTAGACCGGCACATGCTGCTTGCCGTTGTGCACGGCAATCGTCAGGCCGATGAAGTCCGGCAAGACCATCGAGCGACGCGACCAGGTCTTGATCGGCTTCTTGTCCTTGTTGGTCACCGCCTTGTCGGCCTTCTGGGCCAGGTGGTGGTCGACGAAAGGACCTTTTTTGAGTGAGCGTGTCATGTACGTGCCCCTTACTTCTTGCGACGCGACACGATCATCACCTGCGTGCGCTTGTTGTTGCGGGTGCGATAACCCTTGGTCAAATTGCCCCACGGATCGACAGGATGGCGACCCTCGCCGGTCTTGCCCTCACCACCACCGTGCGGGTGGTCGACCGGATTCATCACGACCCCACGAACCGTCGGTCGGATGCCCATCCAGCGCTTGACACCAGCCTTGCCCAGACGGCGCAGGCTGTGCTCTTCGTTGGCCACCTGGCCAATCGTGGCGCGGCAGTCGATATGGATCTTGCGAACCTCACCCGAACGCAACCGCACCTGGGCGTAAGTTCCCTCACGCGCCAGCAGGGTTGCAGACGTACCGGCCGAACGCACGATCTGCGCGCCCTTGCCAATCTGCAACTCGACGCAATGGATGATTGAGCCCACCGGAATATTGCGAATCGGCAGCGTATTGCCGACCCGGATCGGCGCCTCGGCGCCGTTCAGGATGGTGGCACCAACCTCAAGGCCACGCGGGGCGATGATGTAGCGGCGCTCGCCATCGGCGTAACACACCAGGGCCAGATGGGCCGAACGGTTCGGGTCGTACTCGATGCGCTCGACTTTCGCCGGAATGGCATCCTTGGCACGGCGGAAATCGACCACGCGGTAGTGATGCTTGTGACCACCACCCTTGTGGCGCGTCGTGATATGGCCATTGTTGTTGCGCCCGGCATGCTGGAACTGAGGCTCCAGCAGCGGCGCGTAACCCTCACCTTTGTGCAGATGACTGCGCGAAATCTTCACCACGCCACGACGGCCTGGTGAGGTTGGTTTCATTTTGATGACAGCCATGATTACGCAGCCTCCCCGCCAAGGTTCAGTTCCTGCCCCGGCATCAGCGTGACATAGGCCTTGCGGATATTGTCACGACGACCCATGGACTTGCCGAAACGCTTGTGCTTTCCCTTGGTGTTGACCACGGAAATGCCCTTGACCTCTACCTTGAACATCAGCTCAACCGCGGCTTTGATCTCGTATTTGGTGGCGTCCTGCAGCACCTTGAAGGTGACCGCGTTGCTTTTCTCGGCAACCATGGTGGCCTTCTCGGACACGATGGGTGCCACCAGGACCTGCATCAAACGGCCTTCATCGAATTTCACGGGGCTCATGCGAACATCTCCTTGAGCTTGTCCATTGCCGCGCGGGTGACCAACACCTTGCGGTAGTGAACCAGTGACACCGGATCGGCGTAACGTGGCTCGACCACCAGCACATTGGCCAGGTTTCGCGATGCCAGGTACAGGTTTTCATCGACCAGATCGGAGATCACCAGCACCGAGTCCAGGTTCATGGCCTTCAGACGCGCCGCGAACGGCTTGGTCTTGGGGGAATCGACTGCGAGGGACTCGACGACAGCCAAACGGCCTTCCCGGGCCAACTGCGAGAAGATCGACGCCATACCGGCGCGATACATCTTCTTGTTGATCTTGTGGCTGAAGTTCTCGTCGGGCATGTTCGGGAAAGTCCGGCCGCCTCCGCGCCACAGCGGCGAGGACGTCATACCGGCACGGGCGCGGCCCGTTCCCTTTTGCTTGAACGGCTTCTTGGTCGAGTGCTTGACCTGCTCGCGGTCCTTCTGGGCACGGGTGCCCTGGCGCGCATTGGCCTGGAAAGCCACGACGACCTGGTGCACCAGGTCTTCGTTGTACTGCCGACCGAAGACCGTTTCGGGGGCGTCGAACTTCGACGTCGCCTGGCCTTGCTCATTCAGGAGTTCGAGCTGCATCAGTTCGCTCCTTCCGCGGCAGGCTTGACCTTGACAGCCGGACGCACCGTGACAAATCCACCCGAAGCGCCAGGAATGGCGCCGCGGATCAGCAGCAGCTGGCGCGCTTCGTCGATGCGGAAAATGTCGAGGTTCTGGGTGGTCACGGTGACATCACCCATGTGGCCCGTCATGCGCTTACCCGGAAACACGCGGCCCGGATCCTGCGCCATGCCGATCGAGCCCGGCACATTGTGCGAACGACTATTGCCGTGCGATGCGCGCTGCGACTTCATGTTGTGCCGCTTGATGGTGCCGGCGAAGCCCTTGCCGATGGAGGTGCCCTGCACATCCACCTTCTGACCCACCGCGAACAGATCGGTCACCGGCACCGAAACGCCAGCAACATACTTGGCGGCAGCATCAGCGGTAACACGGAATTCCTGAATGATTTCACCGGCTTCCACACCCGCCTTGGCGAGGTGGCCAGCGGCTGGCTTGGTCACGCGCGATGCGCGTCGGGCGCCGAACGTCACCTGCAGGGCAACGTAGCCATCGTTCTCTTCGGTTTTGACCTGGGTCACACGGTTGTTGGATACATCCACCACCGTGACAGGAACTGCGTCCCCGTCGTCGGTGAATAGGCGCATCATGCCCACCTTGCGGCCCAGCAACCCGAGGGAGTTGCTCAGACTCATTTTGTTCTCCGTAACTTTCACCGGTACGACTGCAATTGGCCGCACACGTTGTGGTGTGAAAGACTGTTAATAAACCCCGGCCCGCATTGACAAGAAATTCGGGCAGAGCCAAAAATTATATGCCGGTTCAAGCCAACCGACAAGGCTTTTGTCGAACCGTGGACTTATTGCAGCTTGATTTCGACGTCAACACCGGCGGGCAGATCGAGCTTCATCAGGGCGTCGACCGTCTTGTCGGTCGGGTCTACGATATCCATCAGGCGCTGGTGGGTACGGATCTCGAGCTGGTCGCGGCTGGTCTTGTTCACGTGCGGCGAACGCAGTATGTCAAAACGCTTCATGCGCGTCGGCAAGGGCACCGGGCCCCTGACGATGGCACCGGTGCGTTTGGCAGTGTCAACGATCTCGGCTGCGGACTGGTCGATCAGTTTGTAATCGAACGCCTTGAGGCGGATGCGGATTTTCTGTTTGGTTGCCATGGTAATTCCTTGATACGTGCTGAATTACGCGATGATCTTGGCAACCACCCCGGCGCCGACGGTCTTGCCGCCTTCGCGAATCGCGAAGCGCAGGCCTTCCTGCATCGCGATCGGGTTG
>JAYUQC010000205.1:0-8267 GCA_043759735.1 Rhodoferax sp. | reverse complement strand
AGGTGGCGACGCCACCGCCAACCAGGAATTCGTCTTCGCCCTCAAAACGGCTTTGCAAGCCGGCGCTGTCGGTCTCTTCAACAAAGCGGGGTATAGCTGGGATTGTTGCACTGGGCGGCGCACTGGGCGGCGCATTGGCAGGCGCATTGCCCGAGGCGCTCGCTGGCGCACTGCCAGGCGCCACCCCCGGCAGGGCCGGCTGCGCCAGGGCCAGCATCATCGGCATACCGCTCAGCGCCGCCATCACCACCATCGCCACCATCGGCGCCAGCGCCGCCAGCACCGCACCAGGGCGGCAACGCCGTGCCGGTTCACACGCAGGTTTGGTTTTCCGGGGCAGGCTCATGCCGCTTCCTCGTAAAAAAAGCGTTTTTGAAGTGTCCGCGTCGGCAGTGGATTCACGGCATGCGCAATGGCTGCGATGTGTTCGGGCGTGGTGCCGCAACAGCCGCCCACGATGTTCACCAAACCTTCGGCGGCGAATTCGCGGATCAGGCGCGACGTCACCTCGGGTGTCTCGTCAAAGCCGGTGTCGCTCATCGGGTTGGGCAAACCGGCATTCGGGTAACAGCTGATGAAGGTGTCGGGCGCAACGCGGCTCAATTCCTGGATGTAGGGGCGCATCAGGGCCGCGCCCAGCGCGCAATTGAGGCCCACGGCCAGCGGCTCCGCATGGCGCACGCTGTACCAGAAGGCGGTGACGGTCTGGCCGCTCAGGATGCGGCCGGAGGCGTCGGTCACGGTGCCGCTGATGATCAGCGGCAGCCGCTCTCCGGTGGCCTCGAACACCTCGTCGATCGCGAACAGCGCCGCCTTGGCATTGAGGGTGTCGAAGATGGTCTCGACCATCAGCAGATCGCTACCGCCCTCGATCAGCGCCAGTGTCTGCTCGAAGTACGCCGCGCGCAATTGTTCGAACGTGACGTTGCGCGCGCCGGGGTCGTTGACATCCGGGCTGATGCTGGCGGTCTTGGGCGTCGGACCCAATGCGCCGACGACGAAACGCGGCTTGTCAGGTGTGCTGAATCTGTCGCAGGCCACGCGCGCGATGCGGGCGGACGCCAGATTCATCTCGCGCGCCAGGCCGGCCATGTCGTAGTCGGCCTGGGCCACCGCCGTGGCGCCGAAGGTGTTGGTCTCGATCAGGTCCGCGCCGGCCGCCAGGTAGCTGGCGTGGATGTCGCCAACCACGTCCGGGCGGGTCAGGCTGAGCAGTTCGTTATTGCCTTTCACATCCTTGTGAAAGTCCTTGAAGCGCTCGCCACGGTACTGCGCCTCATCGAGCCGAAAGCGCTGGATCATGGTGCCCATGGCGCCGTCGAGCAGCATGATGCGGCGCGAGAGGATGTCGGGCAGGGCCTGGGCGCGGGTGTAATGCAATGTGGGCATGAGCAGCGCATTGTAGAAAAGGGGGATGCGCCGCGTCGAGGGGGTGTCGAAAGCCCGGACAATAGTGCGATGCAAGAGGAAATTTCGTGAACGCAGATTTGATGGCGGCGCCGCAGCTGTCGGTCGATCCAGGGGCCGTGCTGCTGGAGGTTTTCGGTTATGGGCGGTTCCGCGGCCCGCAACAGGCGGTGGTGGAGCATGTCTGCAGCGGTGGTGATGCACTGGTGCTGATGCCTACCGGCGGCGGCAAGTCGCTGTGTTACCAGATACCGGCCATCGTGCGGCATCGCCGCGGCCAAGGCGTGACCGTCGTGGTGTCACCGCTGATCGCGTTGATGCACGACCAGGTCGGCGCATTGCACGAGGCCGGCGTTGACGCCGCTTTTCTCAATTCCACCTTGTCGGGCGAAGAGGCCGCGCGGGTCGAGCAGCGCATGTTGCGCAGCGAACCCACGCTGGTGTACGTGGCACCGGAGCGGGTAACCACGCCCCGGTTCCTGGCGCAGCTCGATGCGCTGCGCGAGCGGGGCTGGCTCAGCCTGTTTGCGATCGACGAGGCGCATTGCGTCAGCCAGTGGGGCCATGATTTCCGGCCCGAGTACCGGGCGCTCTCGGTGCTGCATGAACGCTATCCCGGCGTGCCCCGCATCGCATTGACGGCCACCGCCGATGCGCTGACGCGCGCGGACATTTTGGAGCGGCTGCAGCTGCAGGATGCGCGGGCCTTTGTCAGCAGTTTCGACCGGACCAATATCCGCTACACCATCGTCGAAAAGAAAGACCCGACGGCGCAATTGCTGCGGTTCGTGCAGGGCGAGCACGCTGGAGATGCCGGCATCGTGTATTGCCAGTCGCGCAAGCGTGTCGAGGAGATCGCGCAGACCCTGTGCGACAACGGCGTTGACGCCATGCCCTACCACGCGGGGCTCGACACCAGGTTGCGCCAACAGAACCAGGACCGCTTCCTGCGCGAGGAAGCGGTCGTCATGGTGGCCACGATCGCATTTGGCATGGGCATCGACAAACCGGATGTGCGATTCGTCGCGCACCTGGACATGCCCAAGAACATCGAAGCCTACTACCAGGAGACCGGACGTGCCGGGCGCGACGGTGCCCCTGCCGATGCCTGGATGGCCTATGGCCTGCAGGACGTGGTGAACCAGCGCCGCATGATCGACGAAAGCCCGGCCGGCGAGGAGTTCAAGCAGGTGCAGCGCGGCAAGCTCGACGCGCTGCTGGGCTTGGCCGAGGCGATCGACTGCCGACGGGTGCGGCTGCTCAGGTACTTTGGTGAGAGCTACGCCCCCCTGGCGCCGTCTTTCATGCGGCCGACCCTGGGCGCGCCGTCCGCCGCCGGGCCGTTCCAAGTCGGGCATGGCCCGCTCGGAGGGCCGGGCGAACCTGTGGCAGTGGTCGTGGCCGATGCCGGGGCAAAGCCGGCCGTGGGGGTCATATCCCGGTGTGGCAATTGCGACAACTGCCTCGCGCCGGCGCAGGTCTGGGACGGCACCGACGCGGCGCGCAAGCTGCTCAGCACCATCTATCGGGTGCGCCAGTCCAGCGGCATCACGTTTGGCGCTGGCCACATCATGGACATCGTGCGCGGCAAGAAGACCGAAAAGATGGCGCAACATGGGCATGCCGACCTGAGCACCTTCGGCATCGGTGCCGAATTCAGCGAACAGCAGTTGCGCGGCGTGCTGCGCCAGCTGATCGCCATCAACGCCGTGCAAGTCGACGCCCAGGCCTTCAACACATTGGCGCTGACCGACGGCTCGCGCGCCGTGCTCAAGGGCGACGTGCCGGTGCAACTGCGGGTGTCCAGCGCGCCGACGCCGGCGGACAAGAGCCGGCGCCGGGGTGGCGGCCGCGTTGCCGGGGTCAAGGCGCCCGTTGCGCTCGATAGCGCGGCGCAACACCGTTATGAGGCGCTGCGCGAATGGCGCAGTGAGGTGGCCAAGGCGCACAACCTGCCGGCCTATGTGATTTTTCATGACGCCACGCTGGCCGCGATCGCGCAGCGCGCGCCGACGTCACTCGACGACCTGCAGGGCATCAGCGGCATCGGTGCGCGCAAACTCGAGGCCTATGGCGACCAGGTATTGCGTGTTGTCGGGTCGTAGCGCTGTCCGCGCCGACTGCTCGCGCGGCAGTTTTCGCGGCGCAGGGTCCAACCAATGGCGGACCAGCCCCCGCTGCCAGCGTCGCCGACTTGCTGAAATGAATGCAATCAATGCGATTACTCTGGCTCCTTTCGATTGACTGACCAATGGACTACAGTAACCAGGCACACGATCGAGAAGGCGCGCGAAGGAAAATGATGAAACCCAGGACATACCGCATTGCCTGCATACCTGGCGACGGCATCGGCAAGGAAGTGGTGCCAGCCGGGCAGGTTGTGCTGCAGACACTCGCCGCAGTTGTCCCAGGTCTGGATTTCCTGTTCACGGAACTCGATTGGGGAGGTGACCACTACCGGCGCCACGGCGCAATGATGCCGGCCGATGGTCTCGACGCGCTGCGCGACAAGGACGCGATCCTGTTCGGCTCGGCCGGCGACCCGGATATTGCGGATCACATCACCTTGTGGGGCCTGCGGCTCAAGATCTGTCAGGGCTTTGACCAGTACGCCAACGTACGCCCGACCCGTATCCTGCCGGGCATCGACGCGCCGCTCAAGCGTTGCACGAGGGCCGACCTCGACTGGGTCATCGTGCGGGAGAACTCCGAGGGCGAGTACGCCGGCGTCGGTGGGCGCGCGCACCAGGGTCATCCGATCGAGGTGGCGACCGATGTGTCGATGATGACGCGGGTCGGCGTCGAGCGCATCATGCGGTTTGCGTTTGCGCTGGCGCGGTCGCGGCCGCGCAAGCTGCTCACGGTGGTGACCAAGTCGAATGCGCAGCGCCATGCGATGGTCATGTGGGACGAGATCGCCGCCCAGATCGCGACGGAATTTCCGGACGTGCGCTGGGACAAGGAACTCGTCGACGCCTGCACCGCGCGCATGGTGAACCGACCGGCGTCGCTCGACACGCTGGTGGCGACGAATCTGCATGCCGACATCCTGAGCGACCTGGCCGCGGCGCTGGCCGGCAGCCTGGGCATTGCGCCCACCGGCAATATCGACCCGCAGCGACGTTATCCGTCCATGTTCGAACCCATCCATGGTTCGGCGTTCGACATCATGGGGAAAGGGCTTGCCAACCCCATCGGTACTTTCTGGTCCTGCGTAATGCTGCTCGAACACCTGGGCGAGACCAGCGCCGCCGCATTGCTGATGGCTGCCATCGAATCAGTTACCGCCGACCCGGCATTGCATACCCGCGATCTGGGCGGGACTGCGACCACGGCACAGGTCACCGCTGCGATCTGCGCGCGCATCGGGGCTGCCGAGCCGCAGTTGCAGGTCGCCTGATTGCCCGTTCATTCACCCAGCCCATTGCCACCACAGGAGACACAACACCATGCGCATGCTGATTTCGGCCCTTTGCCTTGCAACCCTGACGCCAATGGCGCAGGCCCAGACTCCCGCCTCTTTGGTGGTTTGCCCCGACAAGAGCGTCCAGTATTGGCAGTCCTTCCCGCCGGGCGGCGAGTCGGATCTGTCGGCACGCCATCAGCAGGTGGTGCTGAAGAAGAAGTGTCCGGCGATCGATACGGTGGTGCAGTACAAGCCCGGTGCCGGCGGCGGCCTGATGTGGAGTCAGATGAACAGCCTGCCAGCCGACGGCGTGAACGTGGTCGGCGTCAATCTGCCGCACATCGTGTTCCAGCCGATCGAGGGCCAGGTGCAGTACAAGACGCAGGACGTCACGCCGGTGTTCTGGTTCCACTTCACGCCGGACAGCCTTGTGGTTGCCGACAACAGTCCGATCCGCAACTTCGCCGATTTCATCAAGGCCGCCAAGGCCGCGCCGGGCAAGCTCAATATCGGTGGCTCGGGCCTGAATTCGGCCAACCACGCGGCGCATGAACGCATGAATGCCGCCTTCGGCGTGAAGTCGGGCTATGTTCCATTCAAGGGCACGGGCGACATGGCCATCGCGGTCATCGGCGGCCAGGTCGATGGGGCCATGTCGTACACGGCATTTGCCATCAACAACAAGACCAAGGTGCGGGCACTCGCGGTGGCAATGGAGAAACGCCATCCGCTGCTGCCCGATGTGCCGACGTTCCGCGAATTGGGCGTGGAATGGGTCGACGGCGCCTACCGCGGCATCGGTGTGCCGAAATCGACGCCACCCGAGGTGCGCAAGCGCTTGTCCGATCTGTGGGCACAGCTCAACAACGACCCGGAAATGAAGGAACTCGCGGCCAAGAGCGGTTTCGAGCTGGTCAATGTCGGCGTCGAGCAAATGGACGCGTTCATGCAGGAAAAGACCAGGCTCTACACCGCGGCCGCGCAGCAGCTTGGTCTGGGCAAGAAGTAGCAGGGTGGCCACGTTGCCAGACTGTCGTTTTTTTGTCGGATTGGCCCGATTCGGGTGGATTACCTAATTCGGCCCAAAAGGTTGATGTATCCTGCAGGAAATTGCTGCATCGCAACATAATTGTGTCTGCCCATTCCTTGCAACTCGGACTCGAGGATCTTCTCGGTGAGATGCACTTTGCGCGCCGCAGCGGCGATCTGGGTCGGCTGGCACTGCTGGCTTATTGCGAAGTGCGGCGATGGGCCCGCGTCGCGGGCGAAGAGGAGCTGGCCGAGCATTCGTCGGGTCTGATCCACAACAGCCCGCACGCCAACCGCGAGGACTTCATGGCCGAAGTCGACATGCTGATTGGCGAACTCGAGCAGATCCGATCGCGTGTGATCGGTGCGGGGGAGCACCAGGGCGACCGGCAGGCCGAGTCGGGCTTCGCGACCCTGTAGCCCGAGTCGCGCGGTAAGCCGGCGCGACCGAGAGGATTTGCGCGACCATCGAGATCGTGCCGCCCGGGGGGGCCGCTCCCAAGTTTTCTGGCACCCCCTTGGGGGGCCCTGGCGAAGCCAGGGCTGGGGGCGCTTACCGGAACCCGGCCTATTGCAGGAAGCCGATGGCGCGTCCTTCGCGCACCTCGGGCTTGACCCTGTGCTCGGCCTCGAGTTGCTCAAGGAACTCCGGCGGGTCGAGTACGGAGTCCAGGATCGCGCACTGCCGCTTGACCGCCGCAAAATCGCCCGGACACAACTGCTCCAGCATGGCCAGGCGTACCTGCAACGCGTTAGTGAGCCGCGTGTCGTCGCCCTGCAACGCTTCAGTGACGAACATCCGTTCGCGCTGCTCCCGGGTCATTGGCTTGAACTGGATCTTGAAGGTGAATCGGCGCAATGCAGCCTGGTCCAGCCGATCGAACAGGTTGGTTGTGCAAATGAAGACACCCGGGAATCGCTCCATGCCCTGCAGCATTTCATTGACCTCGCTGACCTCGTAGCTGCGCTGCGCACTGCGCCGGTCCAGCAGAAAGCTGTCGGCCTCGTCGAGTAGCAGCACTGCCTTTTCAGCCTGTGCGTCGCGGAACATCGCCGCCATCTGCTGCTCGGTTTCACCCACGTATTTGCTCATCAGGTCACTGGCCTGCTTGACCATCAGGGGCTTTTCCAGCGCCTGCGCGATGTGGCGTGCCAGCGCCGTCTTGCCGGTACCGGGCGGACCATGAAAACACAGCGTGCCATGCCCGCGTGCACGCAGTGCCTGCACCACGCGCGACAGTTCGAAGCGGCATTCCACGTTCAGGTTGCCCAGGTCGTACTGGGTCACCATCTGGTGCGCCTCGTCCGGCTCGGCGTCCCTGCCCAGCGCGCGGTCAGCGTTGCGCAACTGGCGCTCGATCAGCCTTTCCGATGTGGCCACATTGGCCGGCGTGCTGGCCGAGGCGTGGGCAAGGCCGGCAAATCGCACCGCGGTGCGGATCTGGGCCGGCGTAAGGCCTTTGCGCGCGGCCAGGCGGGCCACGAACGCGTCTGATACCGAGATACCGTCCAAGGTCTTGCGCACTACGCCCTCGCGCGCGCCGGGGGGTGGCGATTTGAGCTCCAGGTGGTAGGCAAAGCGGCGCCGGAATGCAGGGTCGATCTGCTCGATCCGGTTGGTGACCCAGATGGTGGGTACATTGTTCGACTCCAGTATCTGGTTGACCCAGGCCTTGCCGTTGACGCTGCCATTGCTCGGCGCGGCCACCTGCTCGGCACGGGCCAGCAATTGCGCGGCCTCGCTGGAGATGGGCGGGAACACGTCCTCCACCTCGTCGAACAGCAGCGCGGCGTTCTCGCTGCCCTTGAGGAACACCTGTGCGATCTGCAGCGATCGGTAGCGGTCCCGGCCGCTCAACGAATTGCCGTCTCGATCGGCGTACTCGACCTCGAACAGATCGAGCCCCGCGGCCTGGGCCACCACCTTGGCCAGCTCGGTCTTGCCGGTGCCCGGTGGCCCGTACAACAGTATGTTGACGCCGCTTTCCCTGCGCGCAACGGCGTTGCCCAGCAGCGCGCACAGCACCTGGGTGTCGTCCTGCACAAATTGGAAGTCGTCGATCGACAGGCTGCTCTTGCTCGACGGGCGGGTGAACACCGCCATCAGTTCGGCACGGTCGCGGTACTCACGCATCAGCACCGGGGGCAGTTTTTCGCTGACCTTCATCAGGTCGGCCAGGTCGGTGATGTTGTGCTCAGAGATCAGGTTTTCGACCATGCCGATGCGCTCGAGCCGCGAACCGGCCCGCAGCGCGTCGGCCACCTCATGCGGCTTGACGCCGGCTACATCGGCCAGCGCGGCGTAGGCTTCAGGCGCGTTGTTGACCTTGAACTCGACCAGCAGCGAACGCAGGTCACGCTGATAGCGTGCCAGCGTGCCGTAGAGCAGCAGCGCGCGCTCGGCGCGGTTGAGCTGCAGCAGGCT
>JAYUQC010000204.1:0-8293 GCA_043759735.1 Rhodoferax sp. | reverse complement strand
GCCTTGGCGCGGGCATTGAATGTGACCCCAGCCCGCATCAATGAAATTGTGCGAGAAAGGCGCGGTATCAGCGCTGACACCGCCTTGCGACTAGCGCGGTTTTTTAACACCTCGCATCAATTCTGGTTGAACTTGCAAAGCAATTACGACGTGAAATGCGCCGAGGATACGGCGGGCAAAGTGATTTCACGTATTCGGCCTTGGAGTAAGCTTGCTGTGCATCCTGCTGCATGAAAGATTCTTATGTTTTTAACGTCTTACAGCAGCAAATTTGTCGAGTTGCAAGGCCTGACTCAGTGACTGTTTCAATCATCGGGTATTTAATTGGAATCTGACCCCCATTACGCTTGATTCAAAAACGCCAGGGTCAGCGTGGCCCGCAGCATCGGCCAACCAAGATGCCAGTCACGGTGCGCTATGACGCCGAAGTGGTGGCGTATTCAAGAACCGGATGGCTGAACTGCGCTGGTGGGCCAAAAGATCGGCAAGCACAACGTCATCGCGCACGTCAACTACGACCACGAAAGGCGCACCGCATCCACAGGCACCAGCGTACCGGCCTGACGCTCAGGCCAGCACCTTGAGACCGTGCGCGGTACCATCTCCGGTCCCAGCCCCACGCAAGCGGGCGCCATCATCGAACTGGCCAAGGGCGGCACGCAGCCGTTCACACTCGAAGGGGGCTCCGGCGCGCAGGAGCAGCGCCGCTTTCTGGAGGACGGCGACAGCGTAATCTTCCGCGGTTGGTGCGAGGCGCCAGGCACGGCGCGGATCGGGTTCGGCGAATGCCGCGGCACGGTGCTGCCGGCGCTGATGTCGTAAGAGCGCGTGCACGGGCCGGGCGATCGCCGTTCAACCCGCGTGCAATCTGGCGCTCACACGGCGCGCCATCGCGGCGAAGATGCCGGCCACTGCCTGCTCCACGTTGTCCAGCAAGGGATTGGCATCCGACTTGCGCCTCAACAAGGCAAGCACCTCACCCGTCGCCTTGTGACGCAAGGGACACACGCGCAAGCCCTTGGTACCCAGCAGACAGGCCGACGCCGGTACCAGCGCCACACCGAGTCCGGCACCGACCAGATCCAGCACGCCGTGCACGGTGCTGGCTTCGTAACGGATACGCGGACTGAATCCAGCGTTGCTGCACAAATGAATCGACTGATCGAAATAGGCAGGGCCCTGGTGGCGGGTAAAAGCCACAAAACTGTGTTTCGCAAAATGGCGCAGGTCCCAGGTCGCGGCCGACTTTGTGGCGCGCAACTCGGCGACAGGAACCGCCAGACAGAAGGGATCCTGCGTCTCGCAGGCAACACGGACCCGTGCATGCCGCGTCACGTTGCGCGTTATGCCCGTGTCGATATGCCCGGCGACCAGCGCCTCGATCTGCTCGTCGCTGGTCATCTCGCGCAACTGGATCGCCAGCACCGGAAAGTCCCGCCGCAGAATGCGTACCAGATCCGGTATCACCGTGCTGCTCGCTGACGGCACATAACCCATGGTGATTTCACCGCCCGGCGCGCCGGCGACATCGTGTTCCGGGTTGGTCATGCGGCGTGCCCGTTCGAGCAGGTCGCGCGCCTGCGGAAGTAGACGCTGGCCGGCAGCCGTGAGCACAACACCTTTGTGGTGGCGCGTGAACAGGGCCATGCCGAGTTCCTCCTCCAGCTGCCGTATCTGCACCGAAAGCGGCGGCTGCGCGATGAACAGTTTTTCCGCTGCCTTGCTCAGGCTGCCGGTTTCCGCCACGGCGGTGAAATAACGCAAATGACGCAGTTCCATCTCCATCTCCATCTCCATACGATGCAGGTATACCCTTCATACATCGACGATCTTTGAAGTATCGCGCACGATGACCAATAATCGACGTGCAAACCACCAAGGAGATGCTATGAAACGACTCGCAACACTATTCCTGGCAAGCATGCTGACCACAGGCGCGATGGCGCAGGACTGGCCCACCAAACCCGTTCGGGTGATGGTGCCCTGCCCGGCGGGATGTTCACTCGACATCATCGTACGCACCATGAGCGACAAGCTCACGGAGCGCTGGAAGCAACCCATCGTCGTGGACAACAAGGCCGGTGGCGGCGGCATGATCGGCATGGACGCGGTGGCCAAGGCGGCCCCCGACGGCCATACCCTGGGCCTGGGATTCAACGGGCCGATTGCCTTTGGTCCCTACATGTACAAGAAGATGCCGTATGCGCCGGCCACCGACCTGACGCCCATTGTTCTGACCACGTCGCAACCCAATGTGCTGGCGGTGCCCGCCAAGCTGCCGGTGAGCAACATCAAGGAGTTCCTGGCCTGGGCGCGAACGCAGGGCGACAAACTCAGTTACGCGTCGGTCGGCAGCGGCAGTTCCTCCCATTTGTCGATGGAGCTGTTCCTGAACGCCGCCGGGATCAAGGCCGTCCATGTGCCCTACAAGGGTTCTCCGCCGGCCGCACTGGCAGTCGCCTCGGGAGACGTTCAGATGCTGATGACCGTGGCGCCGGCGCTGCTGCCGCTGATCCAGGATGGCCGCATCAAGTTGCTGGCTGACACCGGTTCGAAGCGGCAGGACGCGATGCCCAACCTGCCCACGATTGCCGAGTCGGGATTTGCCGGTTTCGAGGCGCTGGCCTGGAACGGCCTGTTCGCGCCCGCCGGCACGCCGGCACCGATCGTCGACAAGATCAACGCCGACGTCAACGCCGTGCTCAAGGACCCGGCAATCCAAGCGGCATTGGTCAAGCAGGGGCTGGTCCCTGGCGGTGGCTCCGCTGCCGAGTTCCGCTCGTTCATCGCCAGCGAAGGCAACAAGTGGGGCGCGATCATCAAGAAGGTCGGCATCACCGTCGACTGAGCAGGCAGGTAACGATGCGTGCACTGCGCAAGACCCGGCCCGGTGCCGGGCTCGAACTGGTCGACGTCGACGCCCCCGGACCGGCCGCCGACGGGGAAGTCTTGATCCGGGTCACGGCAACCGGCATCTGTGGCAGCGACCTGCATGTGGATGACTGGACCTCCAGCTACGCCTTCATGGCGCGCAGTCTGCCCGTGACCCTGGGCCACGAGTTTGTCGGCATCGCCCAGAACGGCGATCTGCGTGGCAGACGCGTGGTGGTACGGCCATCGGTGACCTGCGGTGTTTGCGCGGCTTGTTTGGACGCACGGCATGACGCCTGCGAACAACGCGTCGGCATCGGCATGACGCGTGACGGCGCGTTCGCACCGTGGGTTCATGTGCCGGCGCGCAACTGCTTGCCGGTGCCCGATGGCGTCAGCGACGCACTGGCCGCATTGGCCGAGCCGCTTTCCATCGCCATGCAGTCCCTGCGTGTTGCCGGCGATGTCGCAGGCCGGCGGGTGCTGGTCATGGGGCCGGGCACGATCGGGCAAGGAATCGCCGTTCTGGCGCGCCGAGCCGGTGCGGCGCAGGTCGTGGTCAGCGGCCGGGACGATGCGGCGCGCTTCGCAGCCTTGCGCCGCATGGATTTCGAGGATGTGGTCGATGTCGCCAATCAGTCGCTGGCCGATGCGACGGGACGTTGTGGCACCGGCCAACCATTCGATCTTGTATTCGAGGCGACCGGCGTGCCGGAAACCATCGGCGAAGCATTGCCCCTTCTGGGTCGTGACGGCATCGTTGTCGTCACCGGGATCCACGCACGACCACTGCCGCTCGATCTGACAACACTCGTGCGCCGACAGCTGCAATTGCGCGGATCATTTCGTCCACCCGAATTGGTATGGCCACAGGTGATCGCGTTGATGGACACCATCGGTACCACACTCGCGCCAATGGTCAGCCACATATTGCCCCTGTCCCGTGCGATGGACGCGCTGGCACTGGCCCACAACAAACAGGCCAGCAAGGTGCTGCTGTGCCCGGAGCCAGCCGATGGCTGAACACGCCGGCGCGCTGCTGGCACTGTGGAACGATGTCCAGTCGCAAGATGATGCCGAGTACAACGATTGGCATGCGCGCGAACATGTACCGCAACGTCTGACCGTACCCGGCATCCTGTGGGGCTGGCGTCTTGCCCGGGTGTTGCCAGCGGCCATGCCGAAGTACCTGACCCTCTATGGTCTGCGCGACGCAGCGGTTCTCGCGGGCGCTCCCTACCTGCAATTGCTGCGCGAGCCAACGCCGAGAAGCCGTGCCATGCGCCCCGCGTTGCTCCATGTGTCGCGATGGGTGTGCGCGCTGCGCACGCGTGGCGACCTGGGCGATGCCGCGCGACTGGCGGTGCGGACCTGGCCGGAACCGCTGCCCACGGACGCCAAGGGCGACCCACCCCACCAGGACTGTGCCGCTGCCCAGCTATGGGCGCGCCGGCTGCCGGACGCGCCACCCCTGCCCTGGTTGTCCAGGCACCAGAGTGATTCGCTGGCCGCCGTCAAGGGCGATTGGCTGCACATTACTTGCTGCGCGACGGGCCGGCCAGCGGAACAAGCTACGATCGACGGCGCAGCGATTTACCACCGCCTTCCGACGGGTTGACGCAACAGCCGCTGCGGGCCCTCGACACATGCCAAACACGCTTCCCATTCCCGAACTCGTATTCGTCGCCGACCTGACGGTCACCGTGGCCCAGCCGATTGAAGCCGGCATGGTGCGCGGCCTGACGCGTTGCACATGGGGGCGCAGGCTGCCAGCGCTCGACGGCTGGATGAAGCGTCCAGGCGTCACGCCGCAGCCCGCGCGGTTGCCGCACGCATTTGGCAAGCCGCGCGGCCGGCCTGCGATGACCATCCCTACCTGACGCGGAAAGGTGTCGCCGCGCACGGCTTGCGTGTGTTCAAGGGCGCACTCGTCGTGCCGATTTGCGACTCGGCCGGCGAACTACATAGCCTGCAGTTCATCGGCGCGAGCGGAACCAAGCGATTCTTGAAGGGCGGGCGCGTCGCCGGTATGTACGTCCAGATCGGGGTTGCCGGCAAAGTGGTCTGCATCGCGGAGGGTATTGCCACTGGCGCCAGCATCCACGCGGCAACCGGCTACACCGTCGCTGTTGCCTTCAACGCCGGTAACCTTGGGCATGTCACGGCGGCAATTCGCCAATGCCATCCCGACGCGCAGCTCATCGTCTGTGCCGATGACGACGCGGGCACACCTGGCAACCCGGGGCACACACATGCACGCGACGCTGCTCGCGCGACCAACGCGTTCGTCGCGCTCCCGGCGTTTCGCGCGGATCGTCATGCCGGCGCGACGGACTTCAATGACCTGCACCGGGCAAGAGGTCTTGAGGCCGTGAGGGTTTCGATCGCCTCCGCGACCGCAAGTGCCGATGGCGAGGTGGATACCGACGAGCGCGGCTGCCTCACCCCGACCGTGCTCGATCTGTCGCCTCAGGCGCGCGCAGAGTGGATTCGATTTCACGACGAGGTCGAGCGCGAACTGGGTGCGCGAGGCGCATTGCGCGGCGTGCGTGATGTCGCGGCCAAGGCGGCGGAGAACACCGCGCGGCTCGCAGCCTTGTTCCATGTGCTGGAGCATGGGACGAGCGGCACGATAATGCTCGAAGAAGTCCGCGCTGCGGCCTGCATCGTGCGTTGGCATTTGAACGAGGCCCAGCGGCTGCTCTCGCACCTGGACACACCACCGTCGCTTGCCTCGGCGATCCGACTCGATGCCTGGTTGCGCAACGAAGCGCAGGCCAACAACGGCGATCGCGTGTCGACGAAGCGGATCTACCAGTACGGTCCGAACTGCGTGCGGGACAGCCGCGACCTGCGCGCGGCGCTCGCCATCCTCGCCGAGCGCGGCCGGGCCCGCATGGAAGTAGACGGGCGTCGGAGGGCGGTAGTGATCAATCCTGCGCTGTTGGTTCACCGGCTGTGACCGTCGACGATTCGATTTCGACACCCTAGGGTGTTGCTACTGTTGCTACTCTTGCTACCGTCGACCTGCCCGAAAGATGATCGGTAGCAGGAGTAGCAAGAATAGCAGGGGGTGTCGGATCAGAAAACGCGTTTCAGGCAGAAATTCTCTATCGTGGAACGGCGGGAAGAAATGTCCATCTTGGACATTTCTTGATATGATTTCTCCTGTCCTGACTCAGTGACGAGCACCCCATGGGAATGAATGTCAACCTGACGCCTCAGCTGGAAGACCTTGTCCGGTCGAAAGTCGCTTCCGGGCTGTACACGTCGGCCAGCGAAGTCGTGCGCGAGGCGCTGCGACTGATGGATGAGCAGGATCGACTGAGGGAGGCAAAGCTCGAACAGTTGCGTAGCGATGTCCGTCAAGGGATGGCCAGCGGCCCGAGCAAAACCTGGGATGCCGATGTGGTCAAGCGCAAAGCGCGCGCCCGACGAGCATCCAAACCGACGGCTGCTTGAATGCCGCATGTCAGGCGGCGGCCTCTTGCAGAGACCGATATCCTGGAAATCTGGGACTTCATTGCCGACGACAATCCTGCCGCCGCCGATCGCTGGGTGGACCATCTCGACGCGCAGTTCCAGATGCTGGCTACGCAGCCGAAGATGGGCTGAGCCCGCAACGAACTGGCGCCACGTGTGCGCTGCTTTCCAGTTGGGCGTTACGTTGTTTTCTACGTAACGCGTGATGACGGGATCGATGTCGTCCGTGTGCTGCATAGTGCGCGAGACATCGACGCGGTCTTCCATCCGGAGCAGGGTCTTCCATCCGGAGCAGTAAGAGACCGCCTTCGAGGATTCACCCAGGAAGCTCGACACACCATCAGCACTCCTGATGCCAAGCAGCTAATCTCTGAAAGTCCCTGACCGACACAGCGGCCCACCGTCAGCCACACTCAGACGGTGAAAAGCCTGCCACTGGGCCAACCAGCCGTTGTGCGCCCTGGCCTGGGATATGTGGCGGGCTACACGACCGGCGCGCAGGTGCAAACGAGAGCTTGGAGCACGCCAGCGCCTTGTGGTGGGCTGGCCGGTGGGCTGGGTAGCCTCAATAAACAAAAAGCCCTTGTAAATAAATCGTTTACAAGGGTTTGCTGGCGGAAACGGAGGGATTCGAACCCTCGATGAGGCTCTACACCCCATACTCCCTTAGCAGGGGAGCACCTTCGGCCACTCGGTCACGTTTCCTGATTCGTCTGATTCAGCCGTCGAATCGAACTGTGATTATCTCACGTCTTATCTCTGGCCTGGCCGCCACTCCTTTCGCGCCCCTCATTTCGCCGGGGCTTGGTCCAAATCAAAAGCCTTGTGCAGGGCGCGCACCGCCAGCTCCATGTATTTTTCGTCGATCACCACCGAGGTCTTGATTTCGCTGGTGGAAATCATCTGGATGTTGATGCCCTCTTCACTCAGCGAGCGGAACATTTTGGCCGCAATGCCGACGTGGCTGCGCATGCCAATGCCAACGATGGAAACCTTGCAAATGTGGGTGTCGCCCTGCACGTCGGTGGTGCCCAGCGCTGGCAGCACTTTGCCTTTGAGCAAGTCCATGGCTTTGGGGTGGTCACCCCGGTTCACGGTGAAGCTGAAATCCGTCTTGCCATCCTTGCTGATGTTTTGGATGATCATGTCGACTTCGATGTTGGCCTCGGCCACGGCGCCCAAGATCTGGTAGGCGATGCCGGGTTTGTCGGGCACGCCCAGAATGGAGATTTTGGCTTCGTCGCGGTTGAACGCGATGCCTGAAACGATGGCTTGTTCCATGTGTTCGTCTTCCTCAAATGAAATCAGGGTGCCGGATGCGGCTTCTTCGTTGATGTCGATGTCCCAAGGGGTGAAACTGCTTAAGACGCGCAGCGGCACCTTGTATTTGCCGGCGAACTCCACTGAGCGGATTTGCAGCACTTTGGAGCCAAGCGACGCCATCTCCAGCATCTCCTCAAAACTTACAGTACGCAGGCGCCGCGCTTCGGGCACAACGCGCGGGTCAGTGGTGTAGACGCCGTCCACATCGGTGTAAATCAGGCATTCCTGCGCCTTCATCGCCGCAGCCACGGCGACGGCTGAGGTGTCAGAGCCGCCCCGGCCCAGAGTGGTGATGTTGCCCGCATCGTCCACGCCTTGAAAACCAGTGACGATAACGACTTTGCCCGCCGCCAGATCGGCGCGCACCCGGGTGTCGTCAATCGACTCAATGCGCGCTTTGGTGTAGGCCATGTTGGTGCGAATCGGCACTTGCCAGCCGGCGTAACTCACCGACTGCATGCCTTCGCCCTGCAAAGCGATGGCCAGGAGCGCGCTGGAGGCCTGCTCGCCGGTAGCGGCCAGCATGTCAAGCTCGCGGCCGTAGGCGTCGCCGGTTTTCTCGGGCGCCAACTCTTTGGCGAGCCCCAATAAACGATTGGTTTCGCCACTCATGGCA
>JAYUQC010000203.1:0-3061 GCA_043759735.1 Rhodoferax sp. | reverse complement strand
GAAGTTCCCGGACGACGGTCCACACCTGATCTACCTGCCGGAACGCACCTTCGATCTGGCGCAGTTCCTGGCTGACGTCAAGACCACGTACCAGCGATACGGTCGCTGCGTGGTCGCCGTGTCCGAAGGCATCCACGATGCGGCCGGCGCACCCATGCTCGGCCTGCTGGCCAAGGAGCTGGAGCGCGACGCCCATGGGAATGTGCAGCTCTCGGGTACTGGCGCTCTTGCCGACCTGCTGTGCGAGGAGATCCGGATCAGGCTCGGCATCAAGCGGGTTCGCGGTGACACCTTTGGCTATCTGCAGCGCTCGTTCATCGGCTGCGTGTCGGATGTGGACCAGCGCGAGGCCCGCGAGGTCGGCGAGAAGGCGGTGCAATTCGCGATGTGGGGCGACCGTGACGGCTCGGTGGCCATCAAGCGCACCGGCTACTATTCGGTCGACTACGAACTGCTGGCGCTCGAAGCGGTCGCCGGCAAGACGCGGGTGATGGAGGACGCCTTTATTGCGCCCAGTGGTACCGATGTGACCGATGCGTTCCGCCTGTACTTGCGGCCGCTGCTAGGCTCGGGTATGCCCGATGCGTTCCGCCTGCGTGCAGCGCCGGTGGCCCGGCGCTCCGTCAGCTGAGCGCGGGCTCGATGTTCGTTGCGTCCAAACTGCTGTCGTTTGCAATCGAGCCGCTGTTCTGGGTCCTTGTTCTCCTGCTGTCCGGCCTGCTGCTGTCGCGACGCCGGCCCAATTGGGGCGGGCGACTATCTTGGCTGGCGCTCGCGGTCTTGGTGTTGAGCTGCTGGACATCTGGGCCAGAGGCGTTGATGCGCGAGCTGGAATCGCGATACCCCGCGCCCGCCGCGATCGACATGCAGCGCCAAGTCGGAATCGTCCTGCTGGGCGGCGCCCTGGTCGATCCGGATCTGTTTGCAAACCACCACCAGGTCGGACTCAACAAACAGGCCGAACGTATGACCGAGGCCGTTGCCATGATGCGCCGCTACCCGCACCTCAAGCTGCTGTTCACCGGCGGCACGGCCACGCTGGACGGCAGCGGGGTGAGCGAGGCGCACCGCGCACGAATTTTCTTCGACGCCATGGGTGTTGACCCCGCGCGGGTGATGTACGAAGACGCATCGCGCAACACCCATGAAAACGCGCTCTACAGCGCCACCGTTCCCGGCGTCGACAACAAGAAGCCCTGGCTGCTGCTGACGTCGGCTTTCCACATGCCGCGCGCGATGGGCGTGTTCGTCCGTACCGGCTGGAACGTCACACCCTGGCCGGTGGACTACCGCATGACGCCACATGATTCGTGGTTCGATTTTTCGCTGCACGCCGGTCCCAGTCTGTGGACGCTGGCATTGCACGAATGGTTGGGTTACAGGGCCTACCGCTTGGCCGGATGGATCTGATGATCCTGGGCCAGGCACCGATGCCTTGGCGGCTCACCGCACCACCCTACCTGCTGTGCACTGCGGGATTGGCCTCGGGAGCGGCCCTTTGGCACACTGGTGTACCTTCGCCCTGACGGGCTGCGGTGCTATGAGCCTCGGGAGCGGCCCTTCGGCTCATGCCATCGCAAGCATGAGCGGCTGTCAGCCGTAGGTGGAGTGCGCGATCTGCTCATCTGTGAGGCGCGTTGCCAGCAATTTGTCGATGCGCCGGCCATCCAGATCAACCACCTCGAACTCCCATCCGGCACATTCGATCCGTTCGCCCTCCACCGGAAGGCTGCCCGACACTGCCATCAGCAACCCGGCCACCGTGTTGTAGCGCCCCCGTTCCTCATCCGGCAACTCATCGATCTCGAGCCGGGACTTGAACTCACCGACCGGCATCGCGCCGTCGATCAGCCAGCTGCCATCCTCGCGCGGTGTCGCCCAGGCATCGACATGGGTGTAGGGCTGCAATTCGCCGGTGATGGCCTCGAGCAGGTCATTGGGGGTGATCAGACCCTGGACTTCGCCGTATTCATCCACCACCATGACCATACGGGCGGTCTTGGTCCGAAACTGCTCCAGCAACTCCATGCCCGACAAGGTCTCGGGCACGAACACCGGCGCATGGACATGTTCCTCGATCTTGCCGGTGTGCTCGGTGCCCAGCTCGATCAACTTGCCCAGACTGATGGTGCCGATCACATTCTCCAACGATCCGCGGCAAACCGGATACCAGGAGAAAGCCCGTTTGGCGCCCCCTTCGCGCAGCTGCTCCAGGATCTGCGCGACCGATTGATCCGCGTCGAGCCACTTGATATCCGAACGCGGCAACATCATGGACGTCAGCAGACGGTCGTCGAGCAGAAATACGTTCTGGACCATCTGGCGCTCCTGCTCCTCGATGACGCCTGCATCGACGCCTTCTTCCAAGCTGGCGCTGATCTCGGCCTCGGTAACGGAACGGCTGCCTGCATTGTCGATCCGCAGCAGCTTGAGCGTGCCGTGGGTACAGGCCGACAACAACCAGACGAACGGCTTGGCCGCACTGGCAACCCAGGTCATCGGCCGCGCAATCACGCGGGCCACCTGCTCCGGATACAACTGCCCGATGCGCTTGGGAACCAGCTCGCCGAACACGATCGTGGTGAAGGTGATGACGGTCACCACCAGTGCGGTTGCGCTGATATCGGCCACACCATCGGTGATGCCGAATCCCTGCAACCAGTTGGACAAGCGGAAACTGAATGCGGCCTCCCCGATGATGCCGTTGAGTACTCCGATCGAGGTGATGCCGACCTGGACAGACGACAAAAACCGGGTCGGGTTCTCGAGCAGCACCAGGGCCGCATGCGCGCCCCGATCACCCTCCTCGGCCATGCCGGCCAGACGTGCCTTGCGGCTGGCGGTCAACGCCAGCTCCGACATTGCGAACGCACCGTTGAGCAGCGTCAACAGCGCAATCAGCAAATAATCCATGGATCCGGCATCAAAATCAACACTATGGCACTTTACCTGATCGGCGATGTACAAGGCTGCTGCGACGCGCTCGAGAGGCTGCTCGCGAAGATTGATTTCTCGCCGTCGCGTGACCACCTCTGGGTGCTGGGCGACCTGATCAACCGCG
>JAYUQC010000202.1:0-3064 GCA_043759735.1 Rhodoferax sp. | reverse complement strand
CCGAGCGGCGATTCAGCCAGAGCCGGGCCGTTGCGCTGGACATGGAGAGCGCCACGATCGCCGCCAACGGATTCCGCTTCCGCGTGCCCTACGGCACCCTGCTGTGCGTCAGCGACAAGCCCCTGCACGGCGAGATCAAGCTGCCCGGCATGGCCGATCACTTCTACCGCGAGCGGGTGGACCAGCATCTGCGCATCGGCATCCGGGCGGTGGAGTTGCTGCGCGAACAGGGCATCCACCAGTTGCACAGCCGCAAGCTGCGCAGCTTCGCCGAGGTCGCATTTCAGTGATCGACCTGATGAGCACCGCCGGGCCGCTCCCAAGGGCGCATTGCGCAATGCGCAGCATGGAGCATTCCTGATGAGCCCGGCTGCTGCGCCCGGCTTTCTGGGCATCCTGATGCTCGACACCCGGTTTCCCCGGCCACTGGGGGACATTGGTCACCCGGGAAGCTTCGAGCGACTTGGCATCGGTGTGCGTTACGCGACGGTGCGCGGCGCGTCACCCCGGCGCATCGTGCAACAAAGCGACCCAGCGCTGTTGTTGCCGTTCATCGACGCTGGCCGGGACCTGGTGCGCCAGGGTGCGCGCATGATCTCCACCAGCTGTGGTTTTCTGGCGCTGTGGCAGCGGGAATTGGCGCAGGCTTTGCCGGTGCCGGTGTTGACCTCGAGTCTGCTGGCCTGTTCCGGTCTGTCCCGCCCCGGCATCGTGACCATCGATGCGCAGGCCCTCGGTGCGCCGATCCTGCGCGCGGCCGGTGTTGCGGACGGAACCCCGGTGCAAGGGGTTGCGCCGGGCTGCGAATTTCAGCGCCGGATCCTGGGGGACGAGGCCGGGATGGATCTGGCGCAGGCCCGCGACGACGTGGTGCAGGCGGCCCGTGCATTGGTGCGGCTGCATTCCGATGTCAGTGACATCGTGCTCGAATGCACCAACATGCCGCCGTACCGACAGGCCGTGATGGATGCCACCGGACGCCCGGTGGTCGATATCGTGGGCATGCTGACTTTAGCCTGGGCCGGGCTGCCGCGGGAAAGTTGACACCGGCGGTGCGACAGCCCTCAGGCAGGCTGCATGGACGGCGAGCGCGCCGAAACGAGAGGGGCGACGACCGTGTCTGCCACTAGCGTCGCGGTCGGCGCGACCGTGGCCGCGGCCTTGATCATGTCGGCCGCTTTCTCGGCGATCATGATCGTCGGCGCATTGGTGTTGCCGCCCACCACACTGGGCATGATGGATGCATCGACCACACGCAAGGCTTGCAGGCCATGCACCCGCAATTGCGCATCGACCACGTCGAGTGCGCCGCTGCCCATGCGGCAGCTGCCCACCGGGTGGTACACGGTGTCGGCATGGTCGCGGATGAAGTGTTCGAGTTCATGGTCGGTCCTGGCCGACGCCGAGCGCGCCGATTCCCGCGCACCGATGCCGCTCAGGGCGGGTTGCGCCATGATGCGCTGCGTGATGCGTACCGCGCGCATCATGCGGTCCATGTCATCGCGGTCGGCCAGGAAATTGGGATCGATCAGCGGCATTGCGAGCGGGTCCTTGCTGGCCAGCCGCAGCGTACCGCGGCTTTTGGGCCGCAGCAGGCAGACATGGCAGGAGTAGCCATGGCCGAGCACGGTCTTTCGCCCATGGTCCAAGATCTTGGCAATCACGAAATGCAGTTGCAGGTCGGGGATGGCTTCATCGGGCGCGCTCTTGATGAAGCCGCCAGCCTCGGCAAAATTGGTGGTCAGGATGCCGGTGCGTTGGCGCCGCCACTCCAGCATGCCCTTGACGACATGCGCCAGCCCGGTCGGTGAAATGCCGATCAGGTCAGTCAGCCTTGGCGCGTTGGCCACGAGCACCACATCGGGGTGGTCATGCAGGTTCTCACCTACACCGGGCAGGTCGTGCACGGTGGCGATGCCGTTTTCCACCAGATGCTTGTGCGGGCCGATGCCCGACAACATCAGGAGCTGCGGCGACATCAGCGCGCCTGCGCAGAGCAACACCTCGCGCGAGGCCTTGAGTTGTTTGAGCACGCCCTGGTGCTGGAACTCCACGCCGACGGCACGTTTTTTCTCCAGCAGGATGCGCGTGGTATGGGCGCCGGTGAACACCTGCAGATTGGGCCGGGACAGGTTGGGCGTGAGATAGCCCTTGGCCGCGCTCCAGCGTTCGCCGTTCTTGTGCGTGACCTGGTAGATGCCCACACCTTCCTGATCCGCGCCATTGAAGTCGCGGTTCTCCCGCATGCCGGCCTGTTTGCCGGCTTCGACGAATACCGGGCCATAGCGGTTGGGACTGGTCAGGTCTTTCACATTGAGCGGGCCGCCGCTGCCATGCCAGTCGTCGGCGCCGCGCTCGTTGTTCTCGGCCCGCTTGAAATAGGGCAACACCGCGTCATACGACCATCCGGCATTGCCGTCGGCGGCCCAGCTGTCGTAGTCAGCGCGATGGCCACGCGTGTAGACCATGGCATTGACCGAACTCGACCCGCCCAGCACCTTGCCGCGGGGCTGGTAGCCCTTGCGGCCGTTCAAGCCGGGCTGCGGCACGGTTTCAAAGCCCCAGGAGGTTTCCTTCTGCTTGGCCAGCAGTGGCAATCCAGCCGGGCAGTGGATCAGTACGCCGCGGTCGACCGGGCCGGCTTCCAGCAGGGCGACGGTGACCGACGGATCCTCGCTCAGGCGGGCCGCCAGCACGCAACCGGCCGAGCCGGCGCCGATGATGATGTAGTCAAACATGTTCGCAATTCCTTGCAGTGGTGCCACCCTGGTGCTTCCGTGTGGGGCTACAGTGGACAGGGGTCCAATACGCCCGTGCGCCCGGCGCCGTGGCGGTGCGGTTCCCAGCCGCTAACCATAGTCCAGTTTCACGGTCGATTATTAAGGAGGCCACTTTAATGCGACCCCCCGATAACCCTGGGCTACCCTGTCGCCTTTGTGGCCAGCCCCTGTTGTCGGGGCTGGCCTTTTCATGTGCGCCCAGCATGGGCGCACTCCTGGAGGTGCAAGTCCTCCCGCGAGCTGGTCACAGTGAGCGAAGCGAAACGCAACTGCACGAGGGCGAC
>JAYUQC010000201.1:0-24169 GCA_043759735.1 Rhodoferax sp. | reverse complement strand
GTGCGGCGGCCTCGGCACGTGGCCGGGTCCATGCACGTACCCGGGCCGGGGCACATGGGGCGCAGGCACATAAACCGGCGCGTGGCCGTAGCCTGGCCCATACCCGGGCCCGTAGCCGGGCGCATAACCCGAACCGTAGCCATAACCCGGGCCCCAGTACTGCCGGTGCCCGTACCACGGCCGGTGTTGGTAATGCGAGCCCCAGTAGTCAACCATCACGAACGGGGTGATCGGGATACCGAAACCGGGGCCGTAGTAACCCGTCACCGGCACCCAGCGGTCTTCGTAAGGGTAGTAGAGGCTGCCGGCCAGGGCCCACCCGCGCTGGCCGTCGGAGGCGACCACGTCGCACCAGCGGTAGCCTCGGGTGCAGCCGTAGACCTGCACGTAGGCGCCGGGCGGCAAGCGCATCACCGTGGGGTAGTTGCCGGCCGGGCCGGCGCGCACATTGACCCACGCCTTGGTGCGGGCCTGCTCGGCGCTGGCCAGCAGCGGCAGCGCCAGCATCAGCGCGGCCAGGGTTCGAAGCACGAGTTCTTTTGCCATCGCGATCTCCTGAAGCAGTCATGTGACGCAACAAGAATATCCTCGCATCAAAACCGGGTCACCGACACGGCACAAGGAGCCCAAGATGCTTGCGAACGTTCTGGTGGGCCTGGTCGCGGCCCTGCACGTCTACTTCATGGTGCTGGAGATGCTGCTCTGGGACAAGCCGACCGGCCGCCGCGTGTTCGGGCTGACGAAGGAATTCGCTACCGCGTCGAAGGGCCTCGCAGCCAACCAGGGCCTGTACAACGGCTTCCTGGTCGCCGGGCTGGTCTGGGGCCTGAGCCAGGGCGCAGCCGGGCAGCCGGTGAAGCTGTATTTCCTCGGCTGCGTGATCGTGGCCGGTGTGTTCGGTGCGCTGACCGTGAACCGCAAGATTCTGTTCGTGCAGGCCGTTCCTGCCGCGGCGGCGATGGCTGCCGTGCTGCTGGCCTGAACGAAGGGCGCGGCACCGGGGTGCCGCGCAAGCCTCAACGCCCTCAGTCGGCCGCGAAGCAGTAGTACAGGCCGGCGCCGCCGGTCGCCTTCAGCGCGTCCTGGCTGCAGCCACGCGACATGTGCGACGAGTTCCACGACTTGGCCGGCACGCTTTCGTCCAGCCCGGTCTTGTCGTGGTGGCCGACCATCGCCGAGCCTTCGCCGCTCTGCGTCCAGTTGCCACACGTCGAGTTCACGTTGCCGGCGATGAACGTGCCATCGGGCTGCGAACCGGTCAACACGTCATGCATGTTCGGCGTGTCGCCGCGGCCGTTGACGACGGCGCCCTTTTCGGTCAACGCGGTCATCTTGGTCAGGTTGTTGGCGCCATGCAGTTGCGCCACGTCGGTCGCCACGACCACGCCCTTGGCGTTCTGCCACGGGCCCTTGCCAAGACGGTCACGCGCGTTGATTCCGGGCACGTTGGCGGTGGGTTGCTGGCTCAGGTAGGCGCGCCAGGTGCGGTTGCCCGCGCCGGCCGCGGCGGCGAGCGTCTGGCACTGCTTGTCGGCACCGGCCAGGCCGCCCAGGTCGGCGCCCTTGCCCGGCCCGGCGCTGGTCACGAAGAAGCTCATGCCGGTCTTGCTGCCGGGCATGCTGCCGCAGGCGGCGAGCAAGGAAACGGCGGCGGCGCAGGCTGCCAGGGGCCAGATGATCGATTTGCGCATGTTGTTTCTCCTCGGGTTGGAATCGATGACGACACGGCAGTCTGCCCAATGTCGAAGCACTCGCAGACTAACAAGCCGGCTCGGTGAAAGGGGCAAGGACAAACACCGAGGAATAAATCAGCGGGTTGGTTTCGCGGGGCCGCGTCGCGACGGGCTCGGTGCCGGCGCGGTACCGCGGCTGCGCGCGGTCCACAGCTTGTACGCGGTCGGCGTGAGCTCGCGCTTGAGCAGCTGCACGAGCTGGCCCTGCGTGAGGCCGTGGCTCATCAAGACGGCGTTGAAGGGCGGTCGGTCGTCCCAGGCGGTCTGGATCACGCTGGCGATTTCTGCAGCGCTCAAACGGGGAACGGGCTTGGCCATGGGGGGCGATTGTGTGGCATCGCTGTGCGATGCTTCGGCCATGCACCGACGCGACTGGCTTGTTTCGACTGCGGCCTGCGCCGCCGCACTGCGGGTGCAGGCTGCGCCCTCGCCGGCCCCGCTGCGCTGGCCGGCCGACTTCGGCGCGCACCCCGAGTCGCGCACCGAGTGGTGGTACGTCACCGGCTCGCTCGAAGCCGGCGCGCGGCTGTGGGGCTTTCAGGTCACCTTCTTTCGCTCGAACACGGGGCTCGCGGCCGGCAACACCAGCCGCTTCGCCGCGACCGAACTCGTGTTCGCTCACGCTGCGCTGACCGATCTCGAGCAGAAACGCCTGCGCCACGACCAGCGCATCGCACGGGCCGGCTTCGGCGTGGCCGAGGCGGCCACCGGCGACACGCAGGTGCTGCTGCGCGACTGGCGGCTGAACCGCGAAAACGCCGCGCCGGAGCGCAGCCGCTACCGCACGCTGATCCGCAGCGACAGCGCCGGCTTTCGTTTCGACCTGCAATTCGACAGCACCCAGCCGCTGCTGCTGCAAGGCGTGAACGGCCTGTCGCAAAAAGGCCCGCAACCCGAACAGACGAGCCGCTACTACAGCGAACCGCAGCTCGCAGTGCAGGGCACGCTCACGCTCGACGGCAAGCCGATCGGAGTGCAGGGCCGGGCCTGGCTAGACCACGAGTGGAGCGACACGCTGCTCGACCCGGCAGCCGTGGGCTGGGACTGGATCGGCATGAACCTCGCTGACGGCAGCGCGCTCACGGCGTTCCGCGTGCGCCGCGCCGACGGCTCGAGCCTGTACGCCGGCGGCAGCTTCCGCGCGCCGGGGCAGGCGCCGCGCAACTTCGGTGCCGCCGAAGTGCGCTTCACGCCTGGCCGGGTGTGGCCGAGCCCGGGTTCGAAAGCGCGCTACCCGGTGGAGTGGCGCATCGACACCCCCGCCGGCACATTCACGGTGAAAGCTTTGCTCGACAACCAGGAACTCGACAGCCGCGGCAGCACCGGAGCGATCTACTGGGAGGGCTTGAGCGACCTGCTCGACGCCGGCGGTCAGCGCGTCGGCCGCGGTTATCTGGAGATGACGGGTTACGCGGCCAGGCTGCAACTCTAGCGGCGCCCGCCCGGGCCACCGGGCTCTGCCACCGCCGCTGCGCACAACCGGCGAAGGCGCGCACCCGCGGCCCTACACTGCGCGCCATGCCCAGCACCGTCACGATCAGCGCGCCCGCCCCACCCATTGCGGAGGCACCCGCCCGCAACGTCAAGTCGCTCAGCGGCCTGCTGCCGTTCCTGCGGCCCTACCGCGGGCGCATCACACTGGCGGTGGTGTTCCTCGTGCTCGCGGCCGTGAGCACGCTGGTGTTCCCGGTGGCGCTCAAATCGCTGATCGACCAGGGCCTGGTCGCGTCCGACCCGGGCGCGCGCGTGATGGCGCTGCGCGAGCACTTCTTCGCGCTGTTCGCGGTCGGCGCCGCGCTCGGCCTGTTCTCGGCGCTGCGTTTTTACATGGTGACGTGGCTGGGCGAGCGCGTCACGGCCGACCTGCGCAATGCCGTCTACGCCCACGTGGTGACGCAGAGCCCCGAGTTCTTCGAGACCACGCAGACCGGCGAAGTGCTGTCGCGGCTGACGACCGACACCACGCTGGTGCAGACGGTTGTGGGTTCGAGCCTGTCGATGGGCCTGCGCAACGCGGTGCTCGGCATCGGCGCGATGGCGATGCTGATCGTGACCAACCCCTACGTGATGACGCAAGTGCTGGGCATATTGATTCTGGTGGTGCTGCCGAGCCTGTATTTCGGACGGCGTGTGCGCAAGCTCAGCCGCGCCAGCCAGGACCGGGTGGCCGATTCGAGCGCGATCGCCGCCGAGGTGCTGAACGCGATTCCGGTAGTGCAGAGTTACACGCAGGAGCTGCGCGAAGCGAAACGCTTCGACGTGTCGACCGAGAACGCTTTCGTCACCGCCGTGAAACGCACCCGCATGCGCGCCGCGCTGGTCGGCTTCATCATCACCGCGACCTTCGGCGCGTTGCTCTGGGGCCTGTACCAGGGCACGCAGGCGGTGGTGCGCGGCGACATCAGCGCCGGGCACCTGGGGCAGACGGTGGTCTACGTGATCATTCTGGTCAGCAGCGTTGCGGTGCTGTCGGAGGTCTACGGCGACCTGTTGCGCGCGGCCGGTGCGACCGAGCGTCTGATGGAACTGCTGAGCCTGCGCTCGCCGATCGCATCACCCGCAAAGCCGACGGCACTCGCCGCGACGAGCGGTGGTTCTTCGGTCGCGCTGCGCGATGTGACCTTCCGCTACCCGTCGCGGCCGCAGCATGCGACGCTGTCGCACTTCAACCTGAATGTGCAGCCCGGTGAAACGGTGGCGCTGGTGGGCCCGAGCGGCGCCGGCAAGAGCACGGTGTTCCAGCTGCTGCTGCGCTTCTACGACGTGGCCTCGGGCACTGTCTCGGTCGACGGTGTGCCGGTGAAAGACGTGGCGCTCGACGCGCTGCGCGAGCGCATCGGCATCGTGCCGCAAGACAGCGTGATTTTCTCGGCCGACGCGATGGAGAACATCCGCTACGGCAAGCCGACCGCCAGTGACGAAGAAGTCATCAAGGCCGCGCAGGCAGCCTTCGCACACGACTTCATCAGCGCCCTGCCCGAGGGCTACAAAACTTTCCTCGGCGAGCGTGGTGTGCGCCTGTCGGGCGGGCAGCGCCAGCGCATCTCGATCGCACGGGCGATGCTGAAGAACCCGCCGCTGCTGCTGCTCGACGAAGCCACCAGCGCGCTGGACGCCGAAAGCGAACGCATGGTTCAGGCGGCTCTGGAGTCGGCGATGCAGGGCCGCACCACGCTGGTCATCGCGCATCGCCTGGCCACCGTACAAAAGGCGGACCGGATCGTCGTGCTGGAGCAGTCGCGGCTAGTGGAACAGGGAACCCATGCCGAGCTGGTCGCGCGCGGCGGGGTCTATGCACGGCTGGCCGAGTTGCAGTTCGTCGCCTGAGTCGGCGCATTGCCTCGGCTTTGCCGATCGAACCATCGCCCTGCCTTCATGTCTCGATGACCCCGCAAGAGGATTCCCACACGGGTGTTGCGCCAGAACGGGCCGCGCGGCCCAGGCTGCACGTTAACTGTCTCATGCCTTTGCTGCGCGCAGATCGCGCAGCGCCACGCCCTGGGCCCACAGTGAGATCGCGCCGACGCCGGCAATGCTCAGAATGTTTGCCATCTCGACAATCAGCACCATCGCGAGCGCCTGTTCAGGAGCGACTCCGAATAGGCCGAGCGCAAACACCCCCCCGACCACAAAGCTGCCGATGAAGCGGAGGAAGTGGCCCAAGATCATCACGAAGCCAAGAAACACGACCAGGAACAAGTACTGCGCCGGTTCGAGCACAACCTCAATCGACAGCCCCGCCCACAGCAGATGGGTGGCGGCCAGCATTTTTATCGCTACGCTGGCAAGTACAACGCCCACCCCGCGCCAGGCTTCGCCTGGCCACGCGATGCCTTCGGCGAAGGCTGCGGCAACGCGCTGGACCACTGGCACGAAGCGCTGCGGCAGCCGACGGAACACCGCGTACAGCGGGCCGTCGGGGCTCAACACACCGCGACGGTACGACAGTAAGGCGAGCGTGACGGCGGCGAACAATACGAAGCTCCCGGCACCGCCCCAGACCAAGCCATTGCGGATACCCCCGGTGGGGTCGTCGAAGACGACGGTGAACAACGCAAGCGGCACCAGGCAGGCGAACACGATCCCATCAGTCAGCCGATCGAGCGCCACCGTCGCCAAGACGCTCGCGAGCTTCAAGTCCTCGCGACGCGCAACCAGCCAGGATCGGGCGATGGTGCCGAATCCAAGCGGAATCATGGCCGCCAGCAGGTAACCAGCCATGATGGTGCCGAACAGGCGGAGCACGCCCACCGGACGCAGGGGGTGCAGCAGCTGGCGCCACTTCCATGCGCGCACCAGTTGCTCGACCAGAATGGACGAGGGCACCAGGACTAGCCAGCGTGGGTCCGCGCCTGACAAAATGCTGCGAAAGCGGTTGAAGTCAAAGCTGCGCAGCACCCAGGCCAGCGCCAGCAGGCCGAGCAGCCCGCCAACCCAAGGCAACCAGCGTCGCGCGCCGCGCGGCGCGCGGACGCTCGCCCCTTGCGTCACGTGCGAGCCTCGGCATCAAGGTGGGCCCTATTTATCACTTCACACTTCCGCCGCAAAGCCCGCATCCGCTGTTGCCTTGGTCAGGGCCTGGACAGAAGTTTTAGCGTCGTCGAATGACACAACTGCTTGAGGCCTCTTGAGGTTCATCTCTATCGTCTTGACTCCCTTCACCTTCGTCAGTGCAGCCTTGATGGTGTTCGTACACGCGGCGCAAGCGATCTTCGGCATTGACAGTACGACGGTCTGAGTCGCCGCTACGGCCGACGCTGGAAGGAAGGTCAAAGCACCGAGTAGCAACAAGATTTTGATGCGTATCCCCAATTAGTATCACGCGAACGGCGTCCGATCAGTGGCACCCACGATCGGGGCGATGCTCCAGCAATTCGCCGTAGGCAGATTCCACCAGCTCATCATCGCCTTCACGATCTGCAATCGCTTCCAAAGCCTACAAGAGTAACTCCGCCACGTCCAAGTCTTTTTCCAGGCAAGCCAATACAAATACCTTGGATACCTCATCCACTAAGGCGGCGTCTGTCGTGGTCGTCATCGCCCTCACCCTGCCAATTCAGGCGGTACCACGAAGAAGTAGGCGTTGAGCATGTACAAGCCAGCCAGCACCAGCACGACCCCGCTGACAACGTCGAAGGCTCGCTGGTACCGCGGTAGCGGCTTGAGGGCTACTACACCGAGCAATGCCAACAATGCCGGCATGCATACAGGGCAGATGGCAACAGAAAACGGGACTCCCAACGCAAATGCGCCCCACGATCCCGTCACGCGCTTCGCTCTGAATGAAAGAGCGGGCAGCGGCAGCTTGATCCAGCCCGTCCACAGCAGACCCATGACAATCAAAAGCGGGCCTAGCCTCGATCAGTTCCAGCGACGCCCGAGCAGCAATAATCTGTGCACACAAAAAAAAAGGCCCCGACGCCAGCGCGCCGAAGGCCGTTGTTCAGTGCACGCGCTGGGTTAATGCACTTGCTGGATACCCGCCAGCAACCAGCCGCCTGCGCCCTGGCGTGGCTTCACGAGGTGCCAGACTTCGCTGAACGGATCGGCCGATGCACCGGCCTCTTCGCGTATCGTGCCGGTGAAACGCACACTCACCACATATCGGTCGGCGCCTTCCTCGACGTCGATCACTTCCGCTTCGATGCTGACGACGTCGGTGTTCTGCGTCGCACCACCGCGCTCAGCCAGCTCCATCTTCAGCTCGGCAAACATCTCGGGGGTGGTGAATTCACGGATGTCGTCCAGGTTGCCGATATCGCTGGCAGCCTGCAGGCGAATGAAATTGACCTTGGCATTGCGCGCAAAACCTGCCACGTCGAAGTCGGCCGGAATGCGACTGGCCGTGTCGGACACCCTATTGGAGCCGATTCCGGAACCGATCATCGAGCCGCCTGCCGGTGGCAGGGATGTCCTGAATGCAGGTGTAGCCTGCCCGGCCGGAGCAGGGTCAATGGGTGCGTACTGCATGTTGCCTGCGCGCGCCGCCATCGGCTGGCGTGCGGCGGCCCGCTTGCGCAGGTAGAACCCGACTGCCACCATGATCGCAGCAGCCAGCAGGCCGAACATCAGCATGGACGCCAGTTCTTCCCCGAAACCCAGGTACGAGGCCAGTGCGGCCAGCCCAAGGCCTGCGGCGAGGCCGGCCAGCGGGCCCATCCAGGAGCGCTTGGGTGCTGCAGCAGCAGCGCCGCCGGCCGCCGCTGGCGGCGCCGCCGATTGGTTGGGCGCCTTGTCCGGCGTCGCCTGGCGTTGCATACCCAAGGACTTGCCGGAACCCATCCGCCTGGCGGCATCGGCATCCATGGAAACAGTCGACAGACCGAGTGTGAACACTACGGCCAGTAGGGAGAGAAGTTTTTTCATGGGATTTCCAAAGGACATGGTCATACAACAAAGGACGTGGTCATACAAGTATCACAGCAAACAGCCCTATCGTAATGAAAAGACAAGCACCCGTTGAAAGAGTGGGAAATTCAACCCCATGGACCCAGATTTCGCACGCGTGGCCATCCACCATACGCCGGGCGAGCGGGCCACGTTTGACGGAAGGGCAATTCAGGGCGGCACGGGCAGAGGGTCGCCAACCAATCAGACTGAACGGACCCCGTTGTTCCCCAGTGGTCGAAATCGGTGTGCGAGGACTGCCATGTCGCCCGGGACCTGCGCGGTGTCGACGTCAACCGAGTGAGTAGGCCCGAACCAGCAGACTGACGCTGCCCAGCATCAACAAGCCCCACACCGCCTGCACCGCCTGCTGCGTCGGCAACCGGGCATGCAGGCGGCTGCCAACCACAAATCCGAGGTAGGCGGCAGGCAACAGCGCACCGGCCAATGGCAACAGCCCTGGCTGGCGGTAGAAGCCGCCGCCGGTGAAAAGCACCAGTCGCACCAGCGCCGTACACAAGATCAGCACCCCGATGCTGGCGCGCAAGACGTTCTTGTCGGCCAATCGGCGCGCCAGATAGATGGTGTAGATCGGCCCGCCGGTTCCGAACAGGGCGGTGAACGCTCCTCCGACCAGGCCGGCAGGCAGTGCCCAGTATGTCGACACCGGTCGCAGCCTGACCTGACTGACAAGGCTCCAGCTGGCATAGACCAGCACGAAGCCTCCCAGCAACAACAACAGCCAGCGCTCGCCGGCATGCACCAGCAGGGTCACCCCGCCGGCCATGCCCAGCAACAGCCATGGCGCCAAGCGCAGCAGCTCGCGCCGCTCGACGATCCGGTGGTGCCGCAGGCCAAGCAACAGGCCTGCACCGAGGTCGAACACCAGCATCAATGGCACCGCAAACTGCAGCGGATAGAAATGGGCCAGAAATGGAATCGCGACCATCGAGGCGCCAAATCCGGTGAGCCCGTAGACGACATAGGCCAGCGCCACGATGCACGCCGCGGCGACCAGCGTGAGCCAGGGCAGCTCCGTCATCCGCGCTGCATCACGGGGGCGGGCAATCCCTCGATCATCACGTTGAGACAGGCGGGTAAACGGCTGTCCAGCGCCCGCTGCACCGCCAGCGGCATCGCGGCGGCATCCGTGACCTGTTCGCCGTGTCCACCGAAGGCCAGCGCCACTGCCTCGTAACTGCTGGGCCGCAGTTCGCAGCCGATCAACCGCGCGCCGCCGTAGTCGCGCAGCTGGATCTGGTATTCGGCGTTCCAGCGCGCATCGTTGCCGACGACCGCGACCAAATCGAGTCCATACCGCACCGCCGTATCGAACTCGGCAATATGAAAACCCACGGTTCCGTCACCCATCACGGCTACCACCGGCGCGCCGGGCGCGGCGCAACGCGCTGCCAACGCATAGGGCAATGCCGATCCGATGGCGCCGGCCACGCCGTTGATGAGGCGGTGCGGCGCGTCCAGGCAGGCACTGGCCCATTGACCGATTTCGCCACCATCGCAGACCAGCACCGCATCGGGGTGGCTGTCGAGCGCGGCCTGCAAAGGCCTGAGCATCTGCACCGGATGCAGCCGGCCGGCCTGGGTCGAAGCGGCGTTGCGCCACTCAGGTGGGCGCCACGCGATCGCCGTGTCGAACTGTTCAAGCCATCCGCTGTCGATGCGCGACTGCACATCGGGTGTCGCATTCGTCAGCGCGGCCAGCGCAGAGGATGCGTCGGCCGATGCGGTGCAATGCAGGCGATCGCCGAGTGCCTTGCGGCTGCGCGCGATCTCGGACGCATCGGCATCGATCTGAATGACGATGGCATCCGCCGCGATTGCCGGCGCCTGCCCGAACTTGAGTGTGAAGTCGAGCCGCTTTCCCAGCAACAGCACGGCGTCGGCTTGGGCGAGCACCGGTGCGAACGCGCCCAGACGCGGGTCGGCAATGCCGCGCGGACTGTCCATGCCAACGACAGGAATGCCGCAGGCGGCCTGCAGCGCGGCCATCCGGGCGCGCCCCGGTCGGGTCATGCACGAGGGGCCAGCCAGGATCACGGGACGACGCGAACCCTTGAGCGCGCCCATCACGGCGTTTGCGGATGCGGCGTCCAGCGGCATGGCCTGGGGCGCGAAGTCGGCAGCGGCGAGTCGCCCGGTGCCGGTGACGGCTTGCTCCAACGTGTCGGTCGGCAGACTCAGATGCACGGGTCCGGGCCGTCCCGAGCGCGCAATGCGCACCGCGCGCGCGAGGTCGCCGGCCACTGCGTCGGCACTGGAGCTGGTCCAGGCGGCCTTGCAGACCGGTTCGGCCATGTCCGCCTGGCGCATCTCCTGGAACGCGCCCTTGCCCAACTGCGCGGTTGGCGCATGGCCCGACAACAACACCATCGGCGCCTCGGCCATCAAGGCCGTATAGAGCGCCGACAACGCATTCGCATGGCCCGGCCCACCGGTCACCAGGGCCACGCCGACCTCGCCGGTGATGCGCGCAAAGGCATCGGCCATGTGCACCGCAGCCGCCTCGTGCCGCGTGTGAATCAGCGGCATGCCGGCGTCGAACGCGGCATCGAACACCGGCATGATGTGATTGCCTGAAAGCGTGAATATCCGGCTGACGCCGGCCATTTTCAGTGCTTCCAGCAGCGCATCGCAGCCGCGGCGTTCTTGTGAGGGGATCATGGGAGGGCCTTGACGCTCTTGGGCAGGTCCACCAGGATCGTCTTGCCGGGCGCCACGCGGGTGAAACGCACCGGTTCGCGGCCGATTTGCAGCGCGCCGTCCCGCTGCGTGATGACGATGAACGTCGATCCGACTAAAGCTCCGGTATCCGGGTGATCCTCCCGAAAATGCGCGCCGCGCGAATCCTCGCGTGCCAGCGCCGACGTGGCGATGACTCGGCTCACTGCGATCAGGCTGCGCAGGTTCAGCCAGTCGTGCCAGCTCAGGTTGAAGCCGCGGTCGCCGTCGGCGACACCGGTGCGCGACAGCGTTGCGTCCAGCGCGTCGAGCGTAGCCAATGCGCGCAGCAGACCCGGCGTGTCGCGCAGGATGCCGACGTCCTGCCACATGCAGTCGAACAAGGCCTCGCGGATCGCTTCCAGGTCGCCCGCTGCCTGCTCGAACGGCGCCAGCTGTTCGGTGATGCAGGCCGCCAGCGCTGCCTCGTCGGGCGCACGCAGCATGCCTTCGCGCGCCACCCAGTCGGCCATGCTGTCGCCGGCAATGCCGCCGAAGACGGTGGAGTTGGCCACGCCGTTGCCACCGAGGCGGTTTGCGCCGTGCACGCCTCCGGTGTCTTCTCCGGCCGCAAACAGTCCAGTGAGGCCGGTGCGGCAGTCGGCGTCAAAAACCACGCCCCCCATCAGGTAGTGCGCCGTTGGAACCACCTCGACCAGGCCAGCGGCCAGATCGAAGCCGCAGTCGCCACAGCGCTCGACCATGCCCTTGAACTGGCGCCGCACGTTGTCGGGCCCCAGGTGCTCCATCTTCAGGTAGACGCCGCCATTGGGCGAGGTGCGACCGGCGCGCATCTCGGTGTAGATAGCGCGAGAAACGATGTCCCGTGTGGCGCGTTCGCCGCGGGGATCGTACTGGTCCATGAAGCGCCTTTGCGCGCCGTCAAGCAAGTGACCGCCAGCGCCGCGCAGGCCTTCTTCGAGAACGGTACCGGTCATGCGCGTGCCGGTGCCGGCGAGCAGCCCGGTCGGATGGAACTGCACCATCTCCATGTCGCGCAACGGCAGGCCCGCGCGCAGTGCCATGGCCAGGCCGTCGCAGGTCTTGTCGCCCGAGGGCGTGTGGTACTTGTACATCGTCGGCCCGCCCCCGGTGGCCAGCAGCACCGCTTTGGCCTGCACGAACACGAAGCCGCCGTCGCGGATATCGATCATCAGCACACCGGCCAGCGCCTGACCGTCGGTGGACTTGATCAATTCGACCGCGCGATGCTCCTCGAGTCGGTGGATGCCGCGCGACCAGACCTGCTCGGACAGGCGGTTGATGATCTCGATCCCGGTCAGGTCGCCCTTGTGCACGGTGCGATCAAAGGTCTGCCCGGCAAAGGCCTTCTGGTGCACGCTGCCATCGGGGTTGCGATCGAAGAAGCAGCCCAGTTCGTTCTCGAGTTCGTGCACGCGCTCCACGGCCTTGGTCACCAGCGTCCAGGCCAGGTCCTGGTCGGCCAACCATTTGCTGCCTTCGATGGTGTCCATGAAGTGGCGCTCGACCGAGTCACCCGGCGCCAGCGCCACGTTGTAGCCGCCCTGCACCATGCGCGTGCAGCCGCATTTTCCGAGCAGGCCCTTCACCGCAACCGTGATATGCATCGCGGGTGCACTCTGGTGCGCGTGCAGCGCCGCGAACAGACCCGCGCCACCGGAGCCCAGGATCAGGATGTCGGTCTGCAGGCGCTTGACGGGAGTGACCGCAGAGCTTGCTTCGTGTTGCGCGCTGCGGCGCTCACCCTTGGTACTGTCCGGCGTGCTCATGCTTGCACGCCCAGGCTTGCCAGTACCGCCGCGCGCCGGGCCTGCGCAGCGTCGCGCACACCGTCGTACAGGCTCGCGCCCTGGCTGTCCATCGCGACCAGCAGCGGGCCAAAATCGCGGATGCGAAACTGCCAGAGCGATTCGGGATTGAGGTCGTCGAGATCGACATCCTCGATCTGTTCGATCCAGGTGGTTTCCAGCGCCGCTGTGCCGCCGATGATGGCCAGGTAGGCACCGCCCAGGTCCTGGAACGTCTGCGCCGACGCCTCACGCAAGCCGCCCTTGCCCACGACCAGGCGCACGCCGTACTGCTCCATCAGCGGGCGGGTGAAACGCTCCATGCGATCGGAGGTCGTGGTGCCCACGCACACCGGCTGGTAACCGGCCGGGAACGCATCGCTGCGTTCGACCTTGCGCACGTTCGGCGCGGTGTGGATCACGGCATGGCCACGCAGGTCGAAGCGGGTCGTTCGGCCTCGGTCGAACAGGTGAATCTGGGTTGCATCGCGGATGCCGAACAGGCGCTGCTGCAGCGTGACGGTGTCGTTCACCCGCAATGCGCGCGCTTGCGCCTCGGTCACGGGCATGGTCAGGTCATGGTGCGCCATGGCGTCGCGTACCTCTTAGAAGCCGAAAACCACACCGGCCGGCGTGAAGTCGGCGCGCGCACGGCGTGCCGAATGGCATTGCATGTTGACTGCGATCGGGTTCATTGTGATGTGGGTCGCGGCCAGTTCGATATGCACGGCAAAGGCCGTCGCGTCGCCGCCCAGGCCCTGCGGGCCGACTCCGAGCTGGTTCACGGCCACCGACAGCTGCTGCTCCAGTTCGGCGCCGGCAGCATCCAGGCAGCTGCTGCCCAGCGGCCGCGTCGCCGCGCGCTTGGCCAGCGCCACCGCGAGGTCGGACGTGCCGCCCAGGCCGACACCGACGATGGTCGGCGGGCAGGTCTTGCCACCGGCGGCGAGCACGCAATCGATGACGAAGGTCTTGATCGCGGCGATACCATCGGCAGGCACTGCCATCTTCAGAAACGAGTTGTTCTCCGAACCGCTGCCCTTGGGAATCATCTCGATGCGCAGGTTCTCGGGCTGGTCGCTGAAGTCGATGTGGATCACTGGCACCTCGATCCCGCAGGAGGTGTGCTCGTTCTTGCGCGTGAGCGGATGCACGACCGAGCTGCGCAGCGGGTATTCCCGCGTGGCACGCTCGCAGCCGCGGCGGATGGCCTGCTTGAGTGCCTGGCCGTCTACCTCGACGCCCTTGCCGATCCACAGGTTGTAGATCGGTACGCCGGTGTCCTGGCACAACAGATTGTCGGTCTGCTCGGCCACCGCGATGTTCTGCACCATCGTGGCCAGCACGCGCTTGGCGGTGGCGCCGGTCTCGCTCTTTTCGAGCCGGTCAAAGCCCTGCTTGATATCGGGTGGGAGCACCTTGAGCGCGCGGATGTACAGCTCCTTGGCCGTGTCCTCGACAGCCTGCAGATCGATTTTCATGGGATCCTTGTGCGCGATGCTCGGCGCTCAGTTGGCGACCAGGCCGCGATTCTTGACGACGACGCCCCAGCGCGACAATTCCTGGTCCATCGCGCTGATGAAATCGGCGGTCGCGTTGCCGACCGGGCTAATGCCCAGGTTGTCGAGCTGGGCCCGGGTCTCGGGGTCGGCCAGTACCTTGGCCGTGTCGCGCTGGATCTTGGCGACGATCGCCGGTGGTGTGCCAGCCGGCGCGAACAGGCCGAACCAGCCGGTGTTCTCGAAGCCCGGCAGGCCGCTTTCGGCCACTGTAGGCACGTCGGGCAATCGCGCCGAGCGCTGCTTACCGGTCACGGCCAGCGCGCGCAGCCGGCCATTGCCCAGCAATGCCGACGCTGCCGCAAAGTTGCCCACCATCATCTGCACCTGGTTGCCGATCAGGTCGGTATAGGCCGGCGCCTCGCCCTTGTATGGCACATGGGTGATGGCGATGCCGGCGGCATCGGCGAAGTTCTCGCTTGCCAGGTGCACCTGGCTACCGACACCGGCCGAGCCAAAGTTGATCTTTCCCGGCTGGGATTTGGCCAGCGCAATCAACTCCTTGACGTTCTTGACCGGGGAGCTTTCCGGCACCACGAGCAGCATCGGGCCGCTGGCGACATTGGTGATAGCCTGCAGATCCTTCTTGGTATCGAAGGGCATGCTCTTGTACAGATGCGGGTTGATCGTGATGCTGCCCGAGGCCATCAAAACCGTGTAGCCGTCATTCGGTGATTTGGCCACCATGTCGGCGCCCACGTTGCCCCCGGCACCGGCGCGGTTGTCGATCAGCACCGACTGGCCCCACAGCAGCGCCAGCTTCTGCCCGATCATGCGTGCCACCACATCGGTGGTGCCGCCAGCCGCGAATGGAACGACCATGCGAACCGGCTTGACCGGCCAGTTGGCCTGCGCGCTGGCAGCCAGCGGCAAGGCGATGCCGAAAAAGCCAACGGCGAGCGCACGACGCAGAATCGAGAAAGATGCAGATGTCATTGTGTTTGTCTCCGGGAAAAAAGGTTTGAACGAAGAAACGAGCGAACGAAGAATACGCCAAATGCTGCAGCGCCGGCGCGATGTCAGGACAGCAGAGCCAGTGCAAACGCGAGTCCCATGGCCAACGCACAGCCAGCCGCCGCGGCGATCCAGTTTTTGCGCAGACCCGAGGCGGGACCAAATTCGATCAGCAAAAGGCGCAACCCTCCCATCATGTGCAGCGACAGCAGGACCACGAGTCCCCATTCGGCAACTTTGAAAAGCCCCTGGTCGGCGAAGCGCAGAAATCCGTCCAGCGCCGCCGCTCCATGCAATGCCTGTCCCAATGCCCAGAAATGCAGCGGCAGGAACAGGGCAAGAGCAAGCCCGGACAGCCGGTGGACCAGAAACGCCCACCAGGCCGGATGCGCATGCGCGCGCGCATCGGTGCGCAGCATCGCCGTCATGACGACACCCCAGCGCCGACCACCGCCCAGACAGCGCGCAGTCCGGTGACCAACAGCAGCAGAGCGAACAGCCGCGCGCCCCACAGCGCTGGCGTGGGGCCAATGCTCCACCACTCACGCGCAATATTGGCCAGCCCCACCGGCACATGTGCCGCGCAGGCAATCACGAAAACGGCGTAGAAGGCGCCGAAGGTCCAGTTACCTTGGGTGCGACCCAGGATCTCTGCCGCGCTCAGGCCGCCGCGCACCGCGTAGACCAGCACCGCCAGATGCACCAGAACGCACAGCGCCAGAACCATGGCACTGACGCGCTGCCAGTACCAGCGCTTGGCTTGTGCAATGGCGGCGGCGCTCACCGGGCCACCTGCGTGCTGCGCACTGCGCAATTCGCCTTGGGAGCGGCCCGGCGGCTCACTGGACTACCCTGCGTGCTGCGCACTGCGGAATTCGCCTTGGGAGCGGCCCGGCGGCTCATAGCCGGCCTCGCACCGCGGCCCGGGCCACGACACGCTTGAGCCCGGCGATGGCCAGCGTGGGCGCGAGTTGCTTGGGGCAGCGCTCGGTACAGGACCCCTGTGTGTGGCAGGAATGGCAACCGGCATCGCCCGCCACTGCGCGCAGGCGCTCGATCTGCTGCACGTCGCGCACGTCGTTGACCAGCGTCCAGGCCCGGTTCAAGGCAGCCGGCCCGAGGTAATCGGGTTGCCAGTCAACCACGTCGCACGACGCGTAGCAGACGGCACATCCGATGCACTCGATGCCGGCGTTGGCCGCTGCGCGTTGGGGCGATGCAGGCGCAACCTGCGCAAAGTCATCGTGGCGGGTGGCCGCACCCTTGAACTGGCCCTTGGCCGCCGCCCATTTGTCGAAGAAGGTCGACATGTCGGTGACCAGGTCCTTCAGCACCGGCAGGTTGGCCAGCGGTGCGATCTGGATCGCACCCTGTGCATCGACCACTTGCGCCACATGCGTGCGACAGGTCCAGCGCGCCTTGCCGTTGACCGTCATCGCGCATGAGCCGCACATGCCTACGCGGCAGGCAAACCGGTAACCCAGTAACGGTTCAAGCCGGCGCTGGATGTAGGTGACAACGTCCAGCACGGTCTGACTGGCCTGGCGCGGGACCTGATAGTCCTGGAACCGGCCTGCTGCCTTGCCGCGCCAGACCGAGACTTTGAGGGACGCCTGGCTCGTGGCAGACAGGGTTGTCGAAGGTTTCATATGCGCATCCTAGGGTCCACGGCTAGAAAACAAAAGCCATTTTTGCTGCTTTCGAGCTAAAGCAATTCTTTAGAATTCGCATGACGCCAGCGGCGTCGAGAACCCCCATTGCCCATGCCATCGATCCGCAACCTCAAGACTTTTCTTGCCGTGGCGCGCCACGGCAGCTTTGTCGGTGCGGGCAACGAGATCGGCCTGACCGCCGCGGCGGTGGGCCTGCAGGTTCGCGCGCTGGAGGGCGAATTGCGGCAACAGCTGTTCGACCGCAGTGGCCGGGCCATCGTGCTCAATACGGCAGGCCGCTCGATGGTGGCACCCATGACCGAACTGGTGGCCCGCTATGAAGCGCTGGCCGCGCCAGCCGAAGGCGAGTTACTCAGCGGAAAACTTGTCATGGGCGCCCTGGTGTCCGCACTGATGGGTGCTTTCGCCGATGGCCTGCTGGCATTGACCAGCCAGCATCCGGCGCTGGAGGTCAAACTGTTCGCCGGCCAGTCAGCCGATTTCGCGCGCCGCGTCGATGGTGGCGAACTGGATGCGGCGGTGGTCGCGCAGCCCCCGTTCCGGCTTGCGTCCAGTCTCCTGTGGACCCCACTGTACGATGAACCGATGGTACTCATCGTGCCGCGGCAACCGCGCTTTGCCTTGCTGGACGATCCCCTGCACATTCTTCGGGCCAGCCCGTTCCTGCGTTTTGATCGCCTGGCCTGGACCGGCCATCTGGTCGACAAGGCATTGGCACAGGCCGGCGCAACGGTGCGCGAGGGCATGGAACTGAACTCGGTCGAGGCCATCGTGGCGCTGGTGCGCCAGGGCTTTGGTGTGTCCATCGTTCCCAAGCTTGCCAATGTGCAATGGTCGCGCGACCGCGCATTGCGTTTCATGACACTACCCGGTGTTGATGTTCAACGCCGGGTCGGTCTGCTGGAGCGGCGCGAGCATGGCCGCGGCCGGGTCACCGCAGCGATCAAGGACTACTTCGCCACGCAATAAGTTGCGCTTGGGCTAGCCTTGGCGCACATTGCAACATGGACCCGGGCCCGGTGACATAGAACCGATCGCGTCAGCCGGCGATCTGGTCACAATCTGACACATGACCCCTTACTGCACCGGCCCCTTGAGCGCTTCCGGCAAGGCCAGCTGCATCACCTCGATGCCCTCGTCGGCCAGCGCCTCGGTTTCCGCCTGCGACGCCTTGCCCCGAATGCCGCGGTGCGGCAATTCGCCATAGTGGATGCGGCGCGCCTCCTCGGCAAAGCGCTCGCCCACATCGTCGGTATGGGCCAGGATGCGCCTGGCCATGCCCAGCCAGGCGGCCTGCAATGCCATGTGGGGATCGTCGGCAGCTACGACGTCGTGTCGGACCTGCTCTGCCGGGGCCTGCGCATGGCCCAGGTTCAGGCGCGGCGCGCTGAGCTTCTTGGTGATGCCAGTGTCGCCACACATCGGGCAGGCCACCAGACCACGTGCCCGCTGGCCGGTGTAGTCGTCCTCGGACCCGAACCAGCCTTCAAATCCGTGCGATTGCGCGCATTGAAGATCCAGTACTTTCATGCTCCGATTATCCGGCAGCGCAGAATGACGCGTCGCGCTGCCAATCCAGAGTCCATGCTCCGCACAGGACGTTCTGCAGCCAAAGCGCCGCCACCAGCGTCTTGCCGTCGGTGACCCGGCTGTCACGGCAGCATTGCAGCAGCTCGGGCAGCGTGGTGTCGATCACCTCCAGGAACTCGCCCTGGTCCAGGTGGGGCTCACCCAGGACCAGATCCCGGGCGAACCAGATATCGATGAATTCGGTCGAGTACGCCACCAGCGGATGCATGAGGCCGGCATGTGCCCATTCGCGCGCGCAATAACCGGTTTCCTCGCGCAACTCGCGTTGCGCGCACAGCAACAGGTCTTCGCCGCCATCGCGTTTGCCGGCCGGGAACTCCAGCATGACCTGGCCGATCGGGTGGCGGTACTGACGCTCCATCACCAGGCGCAAACCACCAGCTGCATCGGTAAGCAGGGGGATGATCATGACCGCACCGGGATGCACCACATACTCGCGGGTCGCATGGGATGCGTCGGGCAATCGCACCGTATCACGGCACACTTGCAGGAAATGGCCCTGCAGCAGCTCCAGTTGCGCAGTCGTGTGCTCGATCAGATGCGCGTCAGGCTCGCGCGCCGGATCGCCGGGCGGATGCGACACGCGATCAGCCGGCCATCATGCTGGCCAGCGCATTGGCACACAGGGCCATCAAGCCACCGGGAAGCAGACCCAGCACCAGCACCAGCGCGCCATTGATGCCGAGCACGATGCGCGCCTCGGCCGTCGCCTCGATCGCAGCGGTCTGTACCGGCGCGTCGAAATACATCAGCTTGACCACGCGCAGGTAATAGAAGGCACCGACCAGGGACATCATCACCGCGAACACCGCCAGTCCGATGTCGGTCGCCTGGCCGGACGAAATGAGCGCCTGCAACACCGACAACTTGGCGTAAAAACCAACCATCGGCGGGATGCCGGCCAGCGAGAACATGCAGACCGCCATGACCGCCGCATAGAACGGGCTGCGCTGGTTGAGGCCGGCGAAATCGGCGATCTCCTCGCTCTCGAAGCCCTTGCGCGACAGCAGCAGGATGATGCCGAAGGTGGCCAGCGTGGTCAGCACATAGGTGACGACGTAGAACATAGACGCGCCATAGGCATCGGCCGATGAAATCGTGTTGCCATTGATGACGCCCGACATCATGCCCAGCAGCACGAAGCCCATCTGCGAGATGGTCGAAAACGCCAGCATGCGCTTGATATTGGTTTGCGCTATCGCCGCCAGGTTGCCGACCAGCAGCGAACCGACGGCCAGTACCGCCAGCATCTGCTGCCAGTCCAGCGCCAAAGGCAACATGCCCTCGACCAGCAATCGAATGAAGATCGCGAAAGCGGCCAGTTTCGGGGCGCCACCGATCAGCAGCGTGACCGCTGTCGGGGCCCCGTGGTAGACGTCTGGAATCCACATGTGAAACGGCACCACGCCCAGCTTGAATGCCAGCCCGGCGACCACGAATACCAGTCCGAACACCAGGACCTGGTGCCGGATCTGGCCGCTCGCAATGGCCTGGGCGACCTGGTTGACGTCCAGCGATCCGGTCGCACCGTACATCATGGACAGGCCGTACAACAGGAAGCCCGATGCCATCGCGCCGAGCACGAAATACTTCATTGCGGCCTCGGTGGCCTGGGTGTTGTCGCGGCGCAGCGCCACCAATGCGTAGCTCGACAGGGTGAGCAGCTCCAGGCCCATGTAGATGACCAGGAAATTGTTGCCCCCGATCATGATGAACATGCCCAGCAGGCCGAACATCGACAAGGTGAACAGCTCTCCGCCGCGCATCATTTCGCGCTGCCCGGCATACTGCCTGCCGTAGACCAATGTGATCATCACTGCCAGCGTCGCGAAACACTTGAGCCAGTTGCCCATCTGGTCGCTGACAAACATCTTGGAAAAGCCATACTGGTTCAGGCCGCTGAGCGCGTACTCGGCCTGCATGAAGGCCACCACCGCCAATGTCAGCAGGGTCAGCACATAGGTGGCGTCGCGGTTCGGGGTCTTGACGAACAGGTCCACCAGGGCGATCACGCAGGCCAGCGTCAACAGGACGATCTCCGGGAAAACCGTGATCCAGCTGTAGGAGTCAATCATGGTCGCGGTTCTCTCAATTCAACTTCGACAGCGCGACATGCCGCAACAATTCGGCCACCGAGCTGTCCATCACATCGGTAAAGGGTTTTGGATAGACCCCCATGGCGAGCACCGCGATAGCCAACAGCGACAACATCAGGAACTCGCGCGCGTTGATGTCGCTCAAGGCCTTGACGTCGTCGTTGGCGATCGGGCCGAGGTAGACGCGCTTGAACATCCACAAGGTGTAGGCGGCGCCGAAGATCAGCGCACTCGCCGCGCCCAGGCCGAGCCAGAAATTGGCCTTGACCGCGGCCAGGATGACCATCCATTCGCCGACAAAACCGGCGGTGCCGGGCAGGCCCGCATTGGCCATCGCAAACAGCAGCGCAAACGCGGTGAACTTGGGCATGGTGTTGACGACACCGCCATAGCTGGCGATCTCACGCGAATGCACCCGGTCGTACAACACGCCGATGACCAGGAACATGGCGCCCGAGACAAAACCGTGCGCGATCATCTGCACGATACCGCCCGACACGCCCAGGTCGCTGAAGACAAAAAAGCCCAGCGTGACGAAACCCATGTGCGCAACCGATGAATATGCGACCAGCTTCTTCATGTCGCGCTGCACAATCGCGACCAGACCGACATAGATGACCGCGATCAAGGACAGGGCGATCATCAGCCAGGCCCATTCCCGTGCCGCGTCGGGTGCGATCGGCATCGAAAAACGTAGAAAACCGTAGGCGCCCAGCTTGAGCATGATGGCTGCCAGCACCGCCGAACCGCCGGTGGGCGCCTCCACGTGCACGTCAGGCAACCAGGTGTGGACCGGCCACATCGGAACCTTGACCGCGAAGGCGGCGAGGAAGGCAAAGAAGATCAGCGTCTGCGTCGTGCCGTCCAGCGGCAACGTGTGCCAGCTCTGGATGTCAAAACTGCCGCCTGACTTGGTGTACAGGAAGATCAACGCGATCAACAGCAGCAGTGAACCCAGCAGTGTGTACAGGAAGAACTTGAACGCCGCGTAGATCTTGTTCGGTCCGCCCCAGATACCGATGATCAGGTACATCGGGATCAGCGTGGCCTCGAAGAACACATAGAACAGCAGGCCGTCGAGCGCGCAAAAGACACCGATCATCAGGCCGCTCAGAATCATGAACGCGCCCATGTACTGGTTCACGCGCCGGGTGATCACCTCCCAGCCGGCGATCACCACCACCAGGTTGATGAAGGCCGTCAGCAGCACGAACCACATCGAGATGCCATCCACCCCCAGGTGGTAGCTGACATTGAAGCGCTCGATCCACGGCGCTTTTTCGACGAACTGCATCGCAGCAGTGCCGAGCTCGAAACCGCTGTAGATCGGCAGCGTGACCATCAGGCTGATGAAGGCCCCGATCAGCGCGATCCAGCGCACTGCGGGGGCATGTTCGTCACGGCCCAACGCCAGCAATACGACGCCAAAAAAGACAGGCGTCCAGATGGCCAGGCTCAGCAATCCCATTTTTCTTGTTCTCCCAGTCGGCTAAGCGCGCCAGACGAAATAGGTCATCAGGACGAATACGCCCAGGATCATGGACAAGGCGTAGTGGTACAGAAAACCGGACTGCAGGCGGCGCACGACCGAGGACACCCAGCCGACCACTTTCCAGGACCCGTTGACCAGTGCGCCGTCGATCAGGGCCTCGTCGCCGCCTTTCCACAGGGCGGTTCCCAGGCCGCGCGTGGCGCGCGCCAACACGTTCTCGTTGAACCAGTCCATGTAGTACTTGTTCTCCAGCAGCGTGTACAGCGGCATCGCGTTGCGCTTGATGGCCGCGGGCAGCGCCGGGTTGACCATGTACAGGTAGTAGGACGACGCCACGCCGGCCACGGCGAGCCAGAACGGCGCGGTACCCAGGGCATGGGTTGCCATCGCCATCGGGCCACGGAAGATCTTGGCCAGTTCGGCCATCGCGGGATGGGCCACGGCATCGACGAAGATCGCGTCCTTGAAGAAATCGCCAAACAGCATCGGGCCGATCGTCATGGCGCCGATGACCACCGACGGGATTGCCAGCAGCACCAGCGGCACCGTCACGACCCAGGGCGACTCATGGGGATGGTGCGCGTCGTGGTGCGCATCCGGGTTCTGGTCAAAACGCTCCTTGCCATGGAACACCAGGAAATACATGCGGAACGAATAGAAGGCGGTGACGAACACACCGGCCAGCACTGCAAAGTGGGCAAAGCCGGCGCCCGGAAGCTGGCTGAAATGCACCGCCTCGATGATGCTGTCCTTGGAATAGAAGCCGGCAAACAGCGGCGTGCCAATCAATGCGAGCGATCCCAGCAAAAAGGTGATCCAGGTGATCGGCATGGTCTTGCGCAGGCCGCCCATCCATCGGATGTCCTGGTTGTGGTGCACACCCATGATGACCGAACCGGCCGCCAGAAACAGCAGCGCCTTGAAGAACGCATGCGTCATCAGGTGGAACACCGCGACTGAATAGGCCGATGCGCCGAGCGCAACCGTCATGTAGCCCAACTGCGACAGGGTCGAATACGCCACTACCCGCTTGATGTCGTTTTGCACCATGCCGAGAAAGCCCATGAACAGCGCAGTAATCGCGCCAATCACCATGATGAAGCTCAGCGCCACATCGGACAGTTCAAACAATGGTGACATCCGCGCGACCATGAAGATGCCTGCAGTCACCATCGTGGCTGCGTGGATCAGCGCGGAAATCGGTGTCGGCCCTTCCATCGAATCGGGCAACCATACGTGCAGCGGAAACTGCGCCGATTTTCCCATCGCGCCGATAAACAGCAGGATGCCGATAACGGTCATCAACATCCACGGCGTATCCGGAAACAAGGTGATGGTTTCACGTGCCATTGATGGCGCATGGGCAAACACGGTGGCGTAATCGAGCGAGCCAAAGTGGGCCAGCACCAGCCCAATACCGAGAATGAAGCCAAAGTCGCCCACCCGGTTGACCAGAAAAGCTTTGAGGTTGGCGTAGATCGCCGTCTCTTTGGTGTGCCAGAAACCGATCAACAGGTAGGACACCAGACCGACCGCCTCCCAGCCAAAGAACAACTGGAGGAAGTTGTTGCTCATCACCAGCATCAGCATCGCGAAGGTGAACAGCGAGATGTAGCTGAAAAAGCGTTGGTATCCGGGATCGTCTTTCATATAGCCGATGGTGTAGATGTGCACCATCAGCGAAACGAAGGTGACGACCAGCATCATCATGGTTGTCAGCGAATCGATCAGGAAACCCACCTCCAAACGCAGATCGCCCAGTACCATCCAGGTGTAGACCGACCCGTTGTAGGTGTGGCCCGCAAGCACATCCTGAAACACCAGTACCGAGGCAATCAACGACACCGCCACGCCGGCGATGGTGACGACATGCGCACCCGTGCGTCCAATGAGTTTGCCGAACAGTCCCGCGACGAGCGCACCAAACAGCGGCGCCAGCGGAACGATCAGATAAAGCGTCTGCATGTCCATCCGCATCAGCCTTTCAGATGGTCGAGATCATCGACGTTGATCGTGCGCATATTGCGGAACAGCACCACCAGAATCGCCAGACCAATGGCGGACTCGGCGGCGGCTACGGTAAGAATGAAGAAGACGAAGATCTGACCGTGGATGTCGCCGAGGTAATGCGAAAACGCGATGAAGTTCATGTTCACTGCCAGCAGCATCAACTCGAT
>JAYUQC010000200.1:0-61353 GCA_043759735.1 Rhodoferax sp. | reverse complement strand
AATTCCCGTTTGAGGCTGGACGCATCAACCAGCTGCGCATAGCAGATCGCCGGGCGGAAATTGGCAAACAAACCGAGGTTTTTGCGCAGGCCCAGGATGGCCTGCTCGGGCCGCAGCGGGCGCTCCTGCTTGTCGTATTTCCAGTCGCCAACCGCGCCGAACAAAATCGCGTCCGAGGCTTTGGCGAGGGCCAAGGTGGCGTCGGGCAGCGGGTGACCATGCGCCTCAAACGCGGCCCCGCCTACCAGCGCGGTTTCCATTTCAAAGCGCAGGTCCAGCGCCTTCAAGACCTTGACGGCCTCGGCGACGATTTCAGTGCCAATACCGTCACCGGGGAGAATTGCAATTTTCATAGTTACTATTGTTTCTATAGCTGGTTGCGCCCGTCTGTATTGGTCCGGAGCGTGATTTGATTGATGAATGACAGCCTGATCAACGTGCCAGCGTGTGATTCAGCCACGGTTTGCGCACCAGCCGCTCCGCCTCGAATGCCTTGATTTTGTCGGCGTGGCGCAGCGTCAGGCCGATGTCGTCGAAGCCGTTGAGCAGGCAGTATTTGCGAAAGGGCTGCACGTCGAACGGCATCTCCTCGCCCTGCGCCTTGACGACGCACTGGCGTTCAAGGTCGATGGTCAGCGCATAGCCGGGAAAGGCCGCGACCTCATCGAAGAGTTGCGCGATTTTCGCTTCGGGCAGCACGATCGGCAGCAGGCCATTTTTGAAGCTGTTGTTGAAGAAGATGTCGGCAAAGCTGGGCGCAAGGATGGCCCGAAAACCGTACTGATCCAGCGCCCAGGGCGCGTGTTCGCGCGACGACCCGCAGCCGAAGTTCCTGCGCGCCAGCAGGATCGAGGCGCCGGCGTAGCGAGGCTGGTTCAGCACAAAGACGGGGTTGGGCTTGCGGCTGGCAGGGTCCTGTCCCGGATAGCCCGCATCCAGATAACGCCACGCATCAAACAGGTTGACGCCGAATCCTGTCTTGTGAATCGACTTGAGGAATTGCTTGGGAATGATCGCGTCGGTATCGACGTTCTCGCGGTCCATTGGCGCGACCAGTCCCTTGTGCACGGTAAATTTCTGCATGAATCTACTTCTTGGCTGGGTCAGACAAATCGGCGCACATCGACAAAATGCCCATGCACCGCGGCTGCGGCGGCCATGGCAGGGCTCACCAGATGGGTACGGCCCCCCGCGCCTTGTCGGCCTTCGAAGTTCCTGTTGCTGGTGGAGGCGCAGCGTTCGCCTGGCTCCAGCCGGTCTGCGTTCATCGCCAGGCACATGGAGCAGCCAGGCTCGCGCCATTCGAAGCCGGCGGCCTTGAATATCTCATGCAGGCCTTCTCGCTCCGCCTGTTGCTTGACCAGGCCTGAGCCCGGCACCACCATGGCCAGCTTCACGTTTGCGGCGACCTTGCGCCCCATCTTCTTGACGATGGCAGCAGCTTCGCGCATGTCCTCGATCCGGCTATTGGTGCATGAGCCGATGAAGACCTTGTCAACATAAATGTCGTTCAGCGGTTTGCCGGGCTCCAGGCCCATGTATACCAGTGCGCGTTCAATGGCGCTGCGCTTGTTGGCATCTTTCTCCTTGTCGGGGTCGGGCACGCGGGCATCCACACCCAGCACCATCTCGGGCGAGGTTCCCCAAGTCACCTGCGGAACGATTGCGCTGGCGTCGAGTGCGACTACCGCATCGAAGTGGGCCTCGGGATCGGACTTCAGTGTGGACCAGTAGGCCACCGCCTGGTCCCATTCGACACCGGTGGGGGCCAGCGCGCGCCCTTTGACGTATTCCAGCGTTTTTTGGTCGACGGCGACCAGTCCGGCACGCGCGCCGGCTTCAATGGCCATGTTGCAGACCGTCATGCGTCCTTCCATGCTCAGTGCCCGGATCGCAGAGCCTGCGAATTCGATCGTGTAACCGGTGCCGCCCGCAGTGCCGATGCGCCCGATGATGGACAGCACAATGTCCTTGGCGACACAACCGGCTGGCAAGACACCATCGACCCGCACCAGCATGTTCATGGCCTTTTTGGCCAGCAATGTCTGGGTTGCCATGACATGCTCGACTTCGCTGGTTCCAATGCCGTGCGCCAGCGCGCCAAAGGCGCCATGTGTGGAGGTATGCGAGTCGCCGCACACCACGGTCATACCTGGCAGCGTGGCGCCGTTCTCCGGACCGATGACGTGAACGATGCCCTGGCGTTTGGACAGGAACGGAAAGTATGCCGCTGCGCCGAACTGCTTGATGTTGGCGTCCAGCGTCGTGATCTGCTCGCGGCTGACCGGATCGGCAATGCCGTCATAACCGAGTTCCCATCCGGTCGTGGGTGTGTTGTGGTCCGCCGTGGCTACGATGGAACTGACCCGCCAGACCTTGCGGCCGGCCTCGCGCAATCCCTCAAAGGCCTGCGGGCTGGTTACCTCGTGGACGAGATGCCTGTCGATATACAGGATGGTTGTGCCATCCTCCTCGGTGTGGACGACATGGTCATCCCAGATCTTGTCGTAAAGCGTGCGTTTCATGTGTCGATGTCCGAATAAGTCGGATTTTAGGCTGCCCCGTCCACCGGCGCGGCCGAGCCTGCGCCAGCGGTAGGGGTACGCCAGCCGCCTGTCAGCGCTTGTCGATAGGCAGGATGTCGCGTTGCACCGAGCCAGTGAACAATTGGCGCGGACGACCGATCTTGTAGTCCGGGTCGCCGATCATCTCGTCGAGTTGCGCGATCCAGCCCACGGTGCGGGCCAGCGCAAAAATGGCAGTGAACATCGAGGTGGGGATGCCGATGGCGCGCTGCACGATGCCGGAATAGAAATCGACATTGGGGTAGAGCTTGCGCTGCACGAAATAGTCGTCTTCCAGAGCGATTTTTTCCAGTGCCATCGCCAGCTTGAACAAAGGGTCGTTCTCCAGGCCCAAAGCACTGAGGACCTCCTTGCACGACTCCTGCATCAATTTGGCGCGAGGATCGTAGTTCTTGTACACCCGATGACCGAATCCCATCAACTTGATGCCCGAGTTCTTGTCTTTCACCTGGCTGATGAATTCACCGATCTTGTCGACGCCACCGATCTTCTGGATTTCCTCGAGCATCTTCAGACAGGCCTCGTTGGCGCCGCCATGCGCAGGTCCCCACAGGCAGGCAACGCCCGCCGCGATGGCCGCGAACGGATTGGTGCCGGAGCTTCCACACAGGCGAACGGTGGATGTCGACGCATTTTGCTCATGGTCGGCGTGCAGGATGAAGATACGATCCAGCGCGCGTTCGATCACCGGATTGACGACATAGTCCTCGCACGGATTGGCGAACATCATGTGCAGCAGGTTGCCGGCGTAGCTCAGGCGGTTGCGCGGGTACATGTACGGTTGTCCCACGTTGTACTTGTAGGCCATCGCCACCAGCGTCGGCATCTTGGCAATCAGTCGGATCGCGGAGATCTTGCGGTGCTCCGGGTTGTGTATGTCGGTGCTGTCATGGTAGAAGGCCGACATCGCGCCGACCAGACCAGTCAGGATGGCCATCGGGTGCGCGTCGCGGCGGAATCCACGCACGAAGTTGTGCATCTGATCGTGCACCATGGTGTGGTTGGTCACCAAATCGCTGAACGTCTTCTTTTCCACCTGGTTCGGCAATCCGCCGTACAGCAGCAGGTAGCAGGTCTCCATGAAGTCGCAGTTGGTCGCCAACTGCTCGATTGGATAACCCCGATACAGCAACTCGCCCTTGTCGCCGTCGATGTAGGTGATGGCGGACTCGCATGCCGCAGTGGACATGAAACCGGGGTCGTAGGTGAACATGCCGGTCTGGGCGTACAACTTGCGAATGTCCACCACGTTCGGGCCCACGGTGCCTGCATAGACCGGGAACTCGATATTCGGCGAGCCATTGCTGAACGATAGCGTTGCTTTGATGTCGGCGAGTTTCATTTCATGCCCTTTCAGTGTTTATCCCTCAGCAGGCCCAGGACTTCGATCACGTCGTCACACTCCAGGGTCGCGTCAATTTGTTGCAACATGCGCCGTCCCAGATGGAGATCGAGCAGATCATTGTCACTCAGCTCCATCAGCGCGTTCAATGCGTTTGCCTGTCGCTCGGAAAGGCCGGCCCCATACCGCGCGAAAAACCGCTCCAGAATCAAGTCATTTTCCAACATGCCGCGGCGACAACGCCAGCGCAGCTTGCCCAGTTCCCGTTCGTCCAGCGGTGATTCAGGCGACCGGGGCATCACAATCAACTTCCCGGCGCTGCTCAGATGGTCCGGTAAACCATCATTTCCTTGATCTTGCCGATCGCCTTGGTCGGATTGAGGCCCTTGGGGCAAACGTCGACACAGTTCATGATCGTGTGGCAGCGAAACAGCCGGTAGGGGTCTTCCAGGTTGTCGAGTCGCTCGCCGGTCGCTTCGTCGCGGCTGTCGGCGATGAAGCGGTAGGCCTGCAGCAAGCCGGCCGGCCCGACGAACTTGTCCGGATTCCACCAGAAGCTGGGGCAGCTGGTGGAGCAGCTGGCACACAGGATGCATTCGTACAGGCCGTCGAGTTCCTCGCGCTCCTGCGGACTTTGCAGGCGTTCCTTCTCCGGCGGAACGTTGTCGTTGATGAGGTATGGCTTGATCGAGTTGTATTGCTTGAAAAACTGGGTCATGTCCACGATCAGGTCGCGAATCACGGGCAGGCCCGGTAGCGGCTTGAGGGTGATCGCACCCGAAAGGGTGAGCATATTGGTCAGGCAGGCCAGCCCGTTCTTGCCGTTGATGTTCATCGCATCGGAGCCGCAGACGCCTTCACGGCAGGACCGTCGGAACGAAATGCTGGGGTCGACCGCCTTGAGCTTCATCAAGGCGTCGAGCAGCATGCGCTCATTGCCGTCGAGTTCGACCTCGATGGTTTGCATGTACGGTTTCGCGTCGGTGTCAGGGTCGTAGCGGTAGATGTTGAAGGTACGTTTCTGCATGTCAAACTCCGGTCGATTCGATGGGCGAGGCGATTGCAAACGCGAGCGCGCGCGCTGTCGGTTGCATGGCCGGTCTCAGAATGTGCGCACCTTCGGCGGCACGGACTCCACGGTCAATGGCTTCAACTGGACGGCCTTGTAGCTCAGCCGATTTCCCTCGCTGTACCACAGTGAGTGCTTCATCCACTCGGCGTCGTTGCGCCCGTTCGGATGTTCTGGCGTGTCGCCATAGTCGTCTACCGTGTGCGCGCCACGGCTTTCACGTCGTGCTGCCGCGGACACAATGGTGGCCTGCGCCGCCTCGATCAGGTTCTCCACCTCCAGCGCTTCGATGCGCGCAGTATTGAAGACCTTGGATTTGTCCTTCAGGTCGATGTTGCTCACCCGCTCGCGCAGCGCCGAAACAGCGGCGACACCCAGGTCCAGCTTGGCCTGGGTGCGAAAGACACTGGCGTGGGCCTGCATCGTATCGCGGATATCGTTGGCCACATCCTGCGCATACTCTCCGCCCTTGGCGTCATCCAGCCGGGCCAGACGCGCGAGCGTGCGATCTGCCGCGTCCGCAGGGAGGTCCTTGTGGGTCTGGTTCTTGTTGTTGAACGCGACAATATGATTGCCGGCGGCGCGGCCAAAAACCAGCAAGTCGAGCAGCGAGTTGGTTCCCAGGCGATTCGCGCCATGGACGCTGACGCAAGAACATTCGCCAACCGCATACAGGCCATGGACCGGTGCGTTGTCGTTGCCGTCCTTCTGCGCCACGACCTGGCCATGGATGTTGGTCGGAATGCCGCCCATCTGGTAGTGGATGGTCGGCACCACCGGGATGGGCTCGCGCGTCACGTCGACATTGGCGAAGTTCACGCCGATCTCATGCACCGACGGCAGCCGCTTCATGATGGTGTCTGCGCCCAGGTGATCAAGCTTGAGCAGCACATAGTCCTTGTTTGGACCACAACCGCGGCCTTCCTTGATCTCCTGGTCCATGCAGCGGGATACGAAGTCGCGCGGCGCCAGGTCTTTCAGCGTTGGCGCGTATCGCTCCATGAATCGCTCGCCGTTGCTGTTGACCAAAATGGCCCCTTCGCCGCGGCAGCCTTCGGTCAGCAGCACGCCGGCGCCCGCGACGCCGGTCGGATGGAACTGCCAAAACTCCATGTCTTCCAGCGCCAGGCCAGCCCGTGCCGCCATGCCCAGGCCGTCGCCGGTGTTGATGAACGCGTTGGTGGACGCGGCGAAGATCCGGCCCGCGCCACCAGTGGCCAGCATGGTGGTCTTGGCCTCCAGGATATGCAGATCGCCGGTTTCCATTTCAAGTGCCACCACGCCCAGCACATCACCGTGCGCGTCGCGGATCAGGTCCAGCGCCATCCACTCGACAAAAAATGCGGTCCTGGCCTTGACGTTCTGCTGGTACAGCGTGTGTAACATGGCATGCCCGGTGCGGTCTGCCGCAGCGCATGCACGCTCGACCGCCTTCTCACCGTAATTCGCGGTATGGCCGCCAAACGGCCGCTGGTAGATCGTGCCGTCTGGATTGCGGTCGAACGGCATGCCCATATGCTCCAAGTCATAGACGACCTTGGGTGCCTCCCGGCACATGAACTCTATGGCGTCCTGGTCGCCCAGCCAGTCTGAACCCTTGACCGTGTCGTAGAAGTGGTAGTGCCAGTTGTCCTCGTTCATGTTGCCAAGCGAGGCACCGATGCCGCCCTGTGCCGCCACGGTATGCGAGCGCGTGGGAAACACCTTGGACAGGACGGCCACGTTCAGCCCGGCACGGGCCAGTTGCAGCGAGGCACGCATGCCGGAGCCGCCGGCGCCGACGATGACGACATCGAACTTGCGCTTGGAGATGGAGTAGGTCATGAGCAAATATCGAAAAATGAGAATGTCGCGGGGCGTCGATTACAAGCGCCACAAGACCTGTATGGCCCAACCGGCGCAGCCGACAAGCCAGGCAATCGAGAATATCTGCAACAGCAACCGGATGGACACCGGGTGCACATAGTCCATCCAGATATCGCGCATGCCAACCCAGACATGGTAGAGCAGCGCGATGATGACGATGAAGGTGAGGACTTTCATCCATTGCGCCGAGAATATGCCGGCCCAGCGCTCATAGCCCAATTCGCCCGTAGTGGTGAGCACCTGCGCCATCACGATTGCGGTGAAAATCGCCATCAAGCCGGCGGTGACGCGCTGGCTGAGCCAGTCGCGCAGACCGTAGTGCGCACCAACAACGATGCGACGTGATCCAAAGTTGACTGCCATGATGTCTATTCCTTCATTAATCGGAACCGGCGATCTGCCGCCGCTCCGTGAGTCAGTGCGATGCGCAACAACGCGTCGCCGGTGGTGTGGTCAATAGAATCCAAACAGCTTGGCGCCGAAAATCAAGGTCAGCGCGATGCTCAGTGCCAGGGTGATGGCGGCTGATCGTTTGCCAAACTCCTTGCTGACGGCGTCATGGCTCACATCCATCCAGAGGTGTCTCAGGCCAGCGATCAGGTGGTGCAGATAGGCCCAGATCAGCGCCAGCACCACCAGTTTGAACAACCAGCCGGGGAACACACCGGCACCATTCGAGAACACACCGCTGAAGCGGGCGAAAGATATTTCCGACGAAACCGACATGTCGAACATCCAGATGATGAATGGCAGAAGCACAAACATCAGCGCTCCGCTGATCCGGTGCAGGATCGACACCAGGCCTGCCAGCGGAAGTCTGTAGCTGGGCAGATCCGTCAAGGCGTTGATATTGCGGAACGTGGGGCGCTTGGCGCGCGGGGCGGTGTCCAGTTCGTTCATAGGTTGTTCGTGTGGTGGTCCATGATTGTTATGACGCGGCGCAATAGTGCAAAAATTCTATTCGAACCCGCGGACCTGACTCCGTGCTTGCACCGATGGCCCGACTGAGGTCCGGGCTCATTGGCGCCATGAGCGGGGTCTACTGAAGGTCGTTGCGGTAGTAGTGCTTGTCGGTGCGGTACAGGCCACGGCGCATTTCCATCGCCTTGCCATCATAGGTGAATGCCACCCGCTCGACGCTGAGCAAGGGTGTATTGGGTGTCACGGCGAGCAGGGAACATTGCTCACGGTCCGGCAAAACGGCCCTGATCTGCTCTTGCGCGCGCACCATGCGCACGCCGAATTCGGTCTCGAACAACGCATACATCGGGCCATCGTAGGCGCCGAGTCGCTCGGCCGTCAGTCCCTTGAACGGCCCCCCGGGAAGCCAGATATCCTCCAGGATGATCGGCTCGCCAGCGAACGACAGTACCCGTGTGACCTGCAGCACAGCGTCGCCGGTACGCAGTGACAATCCGCGCGCCACCTCCGCTGTCGCCCGCAAACGCCGGCAGTCGATGATCACGCGCTGGGCGGGCCCCTCGCTGTTGGCATCGCCGGCGTCCGGTACCAGTTTGAGGAAGCGGTACTGCACATGTTGCTCGGCATGTGTCGCAACAAAGGTGCCTTTGCCTTGCCGGCGCACCAGCAGGTGGTCGGCGGCCAGTTCGTCAATCGCCTTGCGCACCGTGCCCTGGCTGACCCGAAATCGGGCGGCGAGGTCCATCTCGCTGGGAATCGCCTCCCCGGGTTTCCATTCGCCCGCCTGCAGGCTTTTGAGGATGAGCTCCTTGATCTGCTGGTACAGCGGGCTGAATGCGGGGGTCCCCGGGCTGCTCGCTGCGGGATTGCGCGACGGATCGGCGCTGACGGAGGAGGTGGTGGATTGCATGTTCGCAAGAGGCGTCTGCCAGGCGAGGGCCTCGGTGCACGAGAGGTCGAATGATATCTTATATAAGACATAAGACAAATTGACGAGGCGCTGCATTCGACGGTAAACTTCCAAGGCTTTTGGGCCGGCAAGCGCGTTGACATGCCTGTCGTCTATTTCAGTTTTCCCCACTTTTTTTGGAGTCCTGGCCATGAGTAGACAACCTGTTCGCGTAGCGGTCACCGGTGCCGCGGGTCAAATCGGATATGCACTGCTGTTTCGTATTGCCAGTGGCGCGATGCTGGGGCCCGATCAGCCGGTGATCCTGCAGCTGCTGGAGATCCCGGACGAAAAGGCGCAGAACGCCCTCAAGGGAGTGATGATGGAGCTGGAGGATTGCGCGTTTCCGCTGCTGGCCGGGATGCAGGCGCATGGCGACCCGATGCAGGCGTTCAAGGACACCGACTATGCACTGCTGGTTGGAGCCCGTCCGCGCGGACCGGGCATGGAGCGTGCCGACCTGTTGGCGGCCAATGCGCAGATTTTCACCGCCCAGGGCAAGGCGCTCAATGCCGTGGCCAGCCGCAATGTGAAGGTGCTGGTCGTCGGAAATCCGGCCAACACCAACGCCTACATTGCAATGAAGAGCGCCCCGGACCTGCCCCGGCGCAATTTCACCGCCATGCTGCGCCTGGACCACAACCGGGCGCTGAGCCAGATCGCGGCCAGGACCGGCAAGGCTGTCTCGGATATCGAGAAACTGGTGGTGTGGGGCAATCATTCGCCGACCATGTATGCCGACTACCGGTTTGCGACGATCAAGGGGCATAGCGTCAAGCAGATGATCAACGATCAGGACTGGAATGCAAACACGTTCCTGCCCACGGTCGGCAAACGGGGGGCGGCCATCATCGCGGCACGCGGCGTGTCGTCGGCCGCCTCGGCGGCCAACGCGGCGATCGATCACATGCACGACTGGGCCGTGGGCACTGGCGGCAAATGGGTGACCATGGGTATTGCGTCGGATGGGCAATATGGCATTCCGACGGACACCATGTTCGGATTTGCCGTCACCTGCGAGGCTGGCGAGTACAAACTGATCGAGGGCCTGGAGATCGATGCCTTCAGCCAGGAATGCATCAACAAGACGCTCAAAGAACTGCAGGACGAGCAGGCCGGCGTGGCCCATTTGTTGTAGGCCGTGCAGCACCCGCGCGATGTCCTGCTCGGAGCCCAGGCTGGCTCGGGCGCGCTACCGGTCTGCGACCACTACAGCGGGGTGCCGGCGCGCATGCGCAAGAGTCTGGTGCTGCAACGTGAGCTGACTGCCGAATTCGGCGCCTGCGTCTTCGACGTAACGCTCGATTGCGAGGATGGTGCCCCGATCGGTGAAGAGCGCGCGCATGCTGATCTGGTCGGCGAACTGATTCGAGAGGCGGCGATGCACCTGACGGCCGATCCGGCCACGATTGCGGTGCCGCCGCGAATCGCGGTTCGGGTTCATCCGGTGAACCATCCGGCGTTCGACCAGGACATCGACACCATCGTCGGCGGGGCCGGATCGTGGCTGTGCCACCTGATGGTGCCCAAGGTTGAGTCGGTGTCCGACGTCGATCGAGCTGCGGCTGCGGTCGACCGGGCGTCGGGCGATCAGGCCATTCGAGCGTTGCCGCTGCATGTGCTGCTGGAGTCGCCGGCCGCCGTTCACCAGGCCTTCGATATCGCGGCGCATCCCCGTGTGCAATCGATCAGCTTTGGCTTGATGGATTTTGTGTCGGCTCACGGCGGCGCAATTGCGGCCGAAGGCATGTCGGGCAGTGGACAGTTCTCCCATCCGCTGGTCGTGCGCGCGAAACTGGAAATCGCTTCTGCCTGCCACGCGCATGGCAAGACGCCGTCGCATTGCGTCGTGACCGAGTTTCGCGATATTGCCGCCATTGAAATGGCGGCCCGGATCGCGGCCAGCCAGATGGGCTATACGCGTATGTGGAGCATTCATCCGGACCAGATTCGGCCGATACTGACGGCATTCGCGCCCTCGGACGCGGACATCGTCCTGGCAGCGGAAATCATCGATCGGGCCCAGGTAGCGCAATGGGCACCGATCGACTACCAGGGCCGATTGCATGACCGGGCCAGCTATCGACTCTACTGGCAGATTCTGGAGCGGGCGCATCGCACAGGCAAGGCTATGCCGCAAGCAGCGCGACGCCACTTTGTGGCGTCGTTGCAATAATGCGACTTTACCCAGCGAGGATACCGATCATGAAGACGCTTGTTGGCCTTGCCATGTCGATTCTCGTCGCCGGACCGGCGCTGGCGCAGGCGTTGCCATTGTCTGCCGCCCACCTCGAGGTTGCGGTGTTGGTTCATGTCGGCACTTTGCCGTGCGAACTGGGTCAGACTGTTGTACTGGTCGCCGAACCTGGAGAGGTTGGCTATTTCAGTCTGCGCATCGGCAAGTCCAAGTACCTTCTGGCCCCCGAACTCACCACGACGGGTGCCGTGCGTCTGGAGGACAAGGGCGCTGGCGTCGTCTGGCTTCAACTGGCCAACAAATCCATGTTGATGAACCAGAAACAGGGCAGGCGCATGGCGGATGAATGCAAGAGCGCGGCCCAAATGCAAGTAGCCGAAGAAATGCGCAAGAACCCGCCGAAAAGCGTGCTCGAAGAAGAGCCTGCTACCGATGTGGTGAAGCAATAAGCCGTCGGACCCGCAACCGGATCTGCATCAAAGAATCAGTCAACCAGGAGAAAAACACATGTTGCTAGCCTATCGCTCCCACGTAACAGAACGCGCTGCGCTCGGAATCCCGCCGTTGCCCTTGTCCGCTGCCCAAGTAGCCGAACTGGTGGAAGTGCTCAAAAAGGTCACCGGTGCAGCCTCGTCCGGCGAGGGAGACGCATTGATCGAGTTGCTGGCCTATCGGGTGCCAGCCGGCGTCGACGATGCCGCCAAGGTCAAGGCCAGCTATCTCGCTGCCCTCGCGCATGGCAGCGAGAAGTGCGCACTCATCAGCCGTGAGAAGGCGACCGAACTCCTGGGCACGATGCTGGGTGGCTACAACATCAGCCCACTTGTCGATCTGCTCGATGACGCGGCGGTCGCTACTGTCGCGGCCGAAGGTCTCAAGAAGACGCTGTTGATGTTTGACCAGTTCCATGACGTGAAGGACAAGGCGGACAATGGCAACGAACACGCCAAGGCCGTGCTGCAGAGCTGGGCCGACGGCGAGTGGTTTACCAGCAGACCTGAGGTTCCCGAGAGCATTACGGTCAGTATATTCAAGGTGGCTGGTGAGATCAACACGGACGATTTGTCGCCGGCACCCGATGCCTGGAGCCGTCCTGACATCCCACTGCATGCGATGGCCATGCACAAGAATGCCCGACCCGGCGTCACGCCCGAGCAGGACGGCAAACGCGGTCCCGTCAAGTTCATGGAAGATTTGCGTGCGCGCGGCAACCTGGTGGCCTACGTCGGCGATGTCGTGGGCACCGGATCGAGCCGCAAATCGGCAACCAACTCTGTGCTGTGGTTCACGGGAGAAGATATTCCATTTGTGCCGAACAAGCGATTTGGCGGTGTATGCCTGGGCAGCAAGATCGCACCGATCTTCTACAACACGATGGAGGATTCCGGTGCGCTGCCGATCGAACTCGACGTGAGCCAGATGGAGATGGGCGATGTGGTCGAGCTGCGGCCTTACGAAGGACGGGCGCTGAAGAACGGCAAGGTGATTGCCGAGTTCAAACTCAAGAGCGAGGTATTGTTCGACGAGGTCCGCGCGGGCGGACGGATCCCGCTGATCATCGGGCGAGGGTTGACATCCAAGGCGCGCGAGGCGCTGGCCCTGCCGCCCAGCACGTTGTTCCGATTGCCACAGAACCCGGCTGGCAGCAAGGCTGGTTTCACACTGGCCCAGAAAATGGTCGGCCGCGCAGTGGGGTTGCCGCAAGGACAGGGCGTGCGTCCAGGCACCTACTGCGAGCCCCGGATGACGTCGGTGGGATCGCAGGACACGACCGGGCCGATGACGCGGGACGAACTCAAGGATCTTGCTTGCCTGGGGTTTAGCGCCGACCTGGTAATGCAGTCCTTCTGCCATACCGCGGCCTATCCAAAGCCGGTGGACGTCAAGATGCACCATGAATTGCCACAGTTCATCAGCAACCGCGGTGGCATCAGCCTGCGCCCGGGCGACGGCATCATCCACAGCTGGCTCAACCGCATGTTGCTGCCCGACACGGTGGGCACCGGTGGTGATAGCCACACGCGCTTTCCGATCGGTATCAGTTTTCCGGCAGGCTCGGGCCTGGTAGCCTTTGGTGCAGCGACCGGCGTGATGCCGCTGGACATGCCCGAAAGCGTGTTGGTGCGTTTCAAGGGCCAATTGCAGCCTGGCGTCACATTGCGCGATCTCGTCAATGCGATCCCGCTGTATGCGATCCGCGCGGGACTGCTGACCGTTGCCAAGCAGGGCAAGAGAAACATTTTTTCCGGTCGGATTCTCGAAATCGAAGGGTTGCCTGACCTGAAGGTCGAGCAGGCGTTTGAACTCAGCGACGCTTCGGCCGAGCGTTCGGCGGCCGGTTGCACCGTGCACCTGGACAAGGCCCCGATCATGGAATACATCAACAGCAATGTCACCATGCTCAAATGGATGATCGCCAGCGGGTACTCGGACGCGCGAACCATCGAGCGGCGCATCACGGCGATGCAGGCGTGGTTGGCGAATCCGGTGTTGATGCAGGCGGACGTCGACGCCGAATACGCGGCCGTCATCGAGATTGACCTGGCCGATGTCCACGAGCCGGTCGTGGCCTGCCCGAACGATCCGGACGATGTCAAGACCCTTGGCGAAGTCGCAGGCGCAACCATCGACGAGGTTTTCATTGGCAGCTGCATGACCAACATCGGTCATTTCCGGGCCGCCTCCAAGTTGCTGGAGAACAAGCGCGATATTCCGGTCAAGTTGTGGATGGCGCCGCCAACCAAGATGGATGCCAAGCAATTGACGGAAGAGGGGCACTACGGTGTTCTGGGCTCGGCCGGTGCGCGCATGGAGATGCCGGGGTGCAGCCTGTGCATGGGAAACCAGGCCCAGGTCAAGGAAGGCGCGACGGTGTTCAGCACCTCGACGCGCAACTTCCCCAATCGGTTGGGTAAAAATTCCAACGTGTACCTGGGCTCCGCGGAACTTGCGGCTATTTGTTCCAAACTTGGGCGCATTCCGACCAAGGAGGAATACATGGCGGACATGAGCGTGCTGACAGCCGCCAGCGACACGATTTACAAGTACCTGAATTTCGATCGGATCGATGAGTTTACCAATGCGGCCGCGACGGTGAACGAGAGCACGCCAGCCTGACCGGCTGCGATGCTTGAATCTCGCCCCTGGCGCGGTCGCCTCTCACGCTCTGAGGCGGCCGCACCCGGATTCAGCCCGGTGTCAACGCCTGGTATTCGAAATAGTGTTGGAAGCAATACGCCAGTGTCGCCACGAGTGCCGTTGTGCCTATCAGCATGGCGCACACAACCCCAATGATGGTCAGTCCATTGGTGCGGCCGGCAGTCGACATCGAATCAGACGAGGAGTTGAACCGGATGTTCCATTTCTGCCGCTCGCTCAGCCCGTAAACGATCGCGGTCAGCGCGCATCCTGCGATGGAAAAGCCCAGCAATGGAATCAGGATCCAACCAAGCTGATCATCGACGCCGAATTGCCGTGCACGCAGGACGCCGAGCACCCCAAGAAGGCTGGGCAATGGCAGCAACCAGCCTGGCAAGTCACGCCAGCCGTGCAGATAGAAACGGTGCAAGCCAATTGGACCGCAGAGCAGGGCGAGCCAGGTGGCCAGGGTCTTGTTTTTCATTATTCGGAAACCTTGGCGCGTTTACTTGAAAATGGTTAGTCCACAGCCTAATATTGCGACCGGAGCCAGGCTGGGTCCGCCCGTCAATTGGCGCCCGATGGACGCTGACCCTCACGCACTTCACCGTTACCACGGCTCTCTGGATAGCTGCCGCTATATACTCATAGGCTTTTCAGCGTGTCGCTGGCCGGTCGGCCATGTTACGTGTCTCAGCGCCGAAATACTGGTAGAAAGAAATTTCTGCCGCCCCCCGAAGGATAAATCATGGTCGTCATTCGACTTTCCCGTGGTGGTGCCAAGGCCCGCCCGTTTTTCAACATCGTGGTAGCGGATAAGCGCAACCGGCGTGATGGCCGTTTCATCGAGCGAATTGGTTTTTACAATCCGATCGCCACGGCGAACGAGGAAAGCATTCGCATCGCGCAAGACCGCATGACCTACTGGAAGAGCGTTGGCGCAACGGCCTCCCCCACGGTTGAGCGCTTGCTGGTGCAGGCTGCCAAAAAGGCGGCTTGAAAGCCCTTACGGCACTGATCGCGTCCGGGCGCGGATCCCGGTCCGGTACCCAATGGCATTTCAACTTGACATTGCCGACCTGCCCGCCGACGCCATTGAGGTAGGGCGGCTGGGTGATGCCTGGGGCATCCGGGGGTGGCTGAAGGTCGTGCCCTTTAGTCCGGACCCAGAGGCGCTGTTCTCCTCCAAGCGCTGGTATCTGCAGCCTCCTGACAAAGGTTCTCGATCATTCGACGGTACCTTGCTATTGCGGGTGCGCGAAGCGAAGGAGCATGCAGGTGGCGTCGTTGCCCAGGCCGATGGCGTGGACGACCGTGATGCGGCCCAGTCGCTGCGCGGTGCGCGGGTGTTTGTTCCACGTTCCAGTTTCCCGACTACAACGCCAGACGAATACTACTGGGTCGACCTGATTGGCCTTCTTGTGGTCAATCGGCAGGGCGAGTTTCTGGGAACGGTGAACGAACTGTTGCGAGCCACCGCGCAGACGGTATTGGTGCTCCAGTATGCAGTGGGCGACACAATGCAGGAACGCATGATTCCGTTTGTCGCCGCGTTTGTTGACGCGGTGGATCTCGAGGGCAAGCTTATTACCGTTGATTGGCAGGCCGACTATTGAGCACGTTATGCGCTTTGACGTCATAACCCTGTTCCCCGAACTGTTTCAGCCCTTTCTGCAGCTGGGCGTTACCCGGCGCGCATTCGAGTCCAGGATGCTGGACCTCATTTTTACCAATCCGCGGGAGTTTGCACAAGGCAACTACCAGCGGGTGGACGACCGCCCCTTCGGCGGTGGGCCCGGCATGGTCATGATGGCGGAGCCGTTGTTGCGGTGCCTGGATCAGGTTCGCGCCCAACGCGCCGAGCGGGTCCCGGTAGTGCTGTTTTCTCCACTCGGCCAGGTGCTGGATCATGCGCAGGTGCAACGCTGGTCCTCCAGTTCGGGCGCAATTTTGGTCTGTGGTCGATACGAAGGTGTCGATCAGCGCTTTATCGATGCACATGTCGACGAGCAGATCAGCCTGGGCGACTTTGTCTTGTCTGGCGGCGAGATCGCTGCAATGGCCTTGCTCGATGCGGTGGCGCGCCTGCAGCCGGGCGTGTTGGGTGACGCCGCCAGTCACCAACAAGACAGTTTCAATGTGGCCTTGGACGGCCTGCTGGATTGCCCGCACTACACCCGGCCCGAGGTTTGGGGCGCGGCAGGCGTGCCCGAAGTACTGTTGTCGGGTCACCATGCCAACGTGGAGCGCTGGCGGCGCGACCAGAGCCTGCGCCTGACCCAGCGGCTGCGTCCGGACCTGATCGCGCGGGCGCGCGATCAGGGGAAGCTGACTCCCTTGGATGAGGACTGCATCGCTGTTTGCCAGGCTGCAAGCGGTTGAAGCTGGCTCGCTGGCTCCAGGCCAGTTGGCGTTCTGCCTATAATGCGCGGTTACCCGATCCTCTGTCTGGCAGCCTTTCGCCTTTGCGCGTGCAGGCCTTAGCGTCATGTCGACGTTGGCGCATACATGATCACTAGAGGAAATCATGAACCTTATCCAAACCCTGGAGCAAGAAGAAATTGCTCGCCTCGGGAAGACCATTCCCGATTTCGCCCCTGGCGACACCGTCATTGTCAGTGTCAAGGTCGTTGAAGGTACGCGCAAGCGTCTGCAGGCCTATGAAGGTGTGGTGATTGCCAAACGCAATCGCGGTCTGAACAGTGGCTTCATTGTGCGCAAGATTTCCAGCGGCGAAGGCGTCGAGCGCACTTTCCAGACCTACAGTCCATTGATCGCCGGTATCGAAGTGAAGCGTCGCGGTGATGTCCGCAGGGCCAAGCTGTATTACTTGCGTGACCGCAGCGGTCGATCGGCGCGCATCAAGGAAAAGTTGGCTCCGAAGAAGGTCGCTGTCAGCGCCTGAGCCCGATAAACCCCAACAACGCCGCCTCCAGCATGTGCGCGAGGCGGTTTTTTTGTTGCTGCCGCACCCTGTGCCACCTGTTCGTCCCTCCAACGCCCGGTCCAGCCTGCCCGGATTCGATCCGCGCACGGTCCCGGTAATTGGCGTCGACGACCATTTGCCGGCAGTCCCGCCTGCCAGTCTGAATCTGGCGGCACTGCGAGCCCGGTTCGAGCGTCCCGCTCCGTGGGAGCCAGAGGTGCTGGCCGAACCACGATTCTCCGACCGCCCGCCAACTCCGGCATCGGTGCTCGTAGCCATCGTGTTGCGCGCGGAGCCGATGGTGCTGTTGACGCAACGCACGATCCATCTGACGACCCACTCTGGTCAGATCGCTTTTCCCGGGGGCAAGCATGACCCTGACGACCGTAACCTGACAGTGACGGCCCTGCGTGAGGCACATGAAGAAATCGGGCTGCAATCAGAGTTTGTGCAAGTTCTGGGCACGCTACCCGTCTACAACACGGGCAGCGCATTCGTCATCACGCCGGTAGTCGCGCTGCTGCGACACGGCTTTGCGTTCTCCCGCAATGTGAACGAAGTGGACGAAATATTCGAAGTGCCGCTGGCCTTTCTGATGAACCCGGCCAACCACAGGCGACACGCGGTTGACTGGGATGGCGTGCGTCGCGAGTGGTTGTCCATGCCCTATCATGACGGTGTCACCGAGCGGTATATTTGGGGCGCCACCGCCGGAATGCTGCGCAATTTCTACCGCTTTCTGTCCGCCAAATAGCGAACGGTTGTGGCTGTCCGGGCGATTCGGCTATCGGTTGCCACAGCAATTATCATTCCTGCATGAGCTTCGTTGCCATCTTGATTGCCCTGTTGCTGGAGCAAGCGCGGCCTGTGGGCCGCGGCAATGTGGTTCAAGTCTGCCTGCGCGTGTGGGTCAGCTGGTGTGGTCGCACTTTCGACGCCGGCAAGCGCCACCATGCCTGGCTGGCCTGGGGTGTAGCGGTCATGCTGCCATCCGCGGCGGTGTCGCTGGTGTACTGGGCTCTGGCCGGCCTGGCGGGTTGGCCGTTCGCGGTGCTGTGGAACGTCGTCGTGCTGTATTTCTCGCTTGGTTTTCGCCAGTTCAGCCACCATTTCACCGAGATTCGCGATGCTTTGGAGGCTGGCGATGAACCGCGCGCGCGCCAGTTGTTGGCGCAGTGGCGGCGGATGGATGCCAGTGGCCTGGCCAGGAGCGACGTGGTGCGCCAGGTGGTAGAGCACTCCGTGCTCGCCGCGCATCGACATGTATTCGGCGTTCTGGCCTGGTTCTCGGTGCTTGCCGCGCTCGGCCTCGGACCATTGGGCGCGGTTGTGTACCGGATCGGTGAGTTCGTGCCACGGCATTGGGCGCGCGAGAAGGCCGCACGTGTGCGTCCAATCAGTGCTGCCTTGCAGGATGTGGCTCAGGCGATGTGGCGTTGGCTTGACTGGTTGCCTGCCCGGGTGACGGCCATGGGCTTTGCGGTGGTTGGCAGCTTCGAGGATGCCATTGACAGTTGGCGCAACTACGAGCGACAAGGGAGCGTCAGCAACGACGGAGTGATTCTGGCGTCGACGGCTGGCGCCATCAATATCCGCCTGGGTACCGATGTGACGCCCGGCCCGGTTGGCCCGATGCCGTCAGCAGTTGGCGATTCAGCGCTGCCATTTCAGAGCGCCATCGGCAGCGAAGCCGAAGTTGCTCACCTGCGGGTTGTGGTCGGATTGGTCTGGCGCACGGTGGTCATGTGGATGGTATTGCTGGCGCTGCTGAGTCTGGCGCGGCTTCTGGGCTGACGAAGTTGTGCAGGCGGTCAATGGTCAATATCGCGGTTGCGACAATTCTGCGAACAACTCGGAATAGATCCGATACCGGTCGGCGCTGATGGGCCTCTCAACTCCCGGGTCTTTTGTGGCGGCTATCACAGCACACCCGGGCTCGTGCAGGTGGGTACAGTTGTAGAACCGGCAATGGTCTGCATGCTTTGACAGATCCGGCATATACCGCGCCAGTCGCATGGGATCGATGTGGCGCAGGCCGAATTCCTGGAATCCCGGCGAGTCGATCAGGGCGGTCGACTTGGCCGCGTCCGTCCAGTACCAGGTCGTGCTGGTAGTGGTGTGTTTTCCGGCTCGCAGCGACTGCGACACTTCGCCGGTCACAACCGCAGCGTCGGGTACCAGCCGATTGATCAACGTGCTCTTGCCGGCGCCCGAGGGACCCAGCACCAGGGTGGTTTTGCCCTGCATCTCGGCAGTGAGTTCCACCGGTTCTTCGCCAGCACCGCGCTTGAGGGTCGCGCGAACAACCCGGTAGCCCATGGACCGGTATGGGGCAAGCCGTTGCCAGGCACGTGCAAATGGCTCGGCCATGTCTTCCTTGTTGAGTGCAATCAGTGGCGAAATGCCTTCCGCCTCGGCTGCAATCAGGGCGCGTGACAGTTGATGTGCGGAAAACACCGGTTCGGCCGCGATCAATATCAGGACCTGGTCAAGATTGGCGGCAAACGACTTGGTGCGAACCTCGTCCTGGCGGTGGAACAAATTTCGCCGCGGCTCGATTTTCTCGATCGTTCCTTCATCGCGCGACGCCAGCCACCAGACCTTGTCACCGACGACGCCCTGGCTCTTCTTGCCGCGCGAATGGCAGATGACCCGCTGCCCGGACGTGGATTCAACCAGGAAGTGCCGCCCATGGTTGGCAACGATCAACCCGCTGTTGAGCGCGGCACCGGCCGTCAAGCGGGCACCTTGCAGGCATTCACGACAGCAGCCTGTCCGCGGCTGCGGCGCATTCGAAGTCGGTGCTGGAAATGCCACCGACATCATGGGTGTTAAAGCGCACCGCGCAGCGGTTGTAACCCACAGTCAGCTCCGGGTGGTGGTCCGCAACATGCGAAACAAATGCCAGGGCATTCACGAAGGCGATGGTCTGGTAATAGTTTGCAAAATGAAATGTCTTTTCGATCGCCACGTCAGGCCCTTCGCCACAGAGCCCCCAGCCATCCAGTCTGGATAGCTGGCTGACGAGTTCTGTCGCAGTCAAGGCGCGTCTCTGGCTGGTCGACCAGTCCGCTTTTTTCATCATGCTCTTCATGGCGCATTCCCTCTAAGCCGCCATGCGCGCCAGGCGCTCGCTGGCAGGTGGGTGGGAGTAATAGAACTTGACGTAGAACGGATCAGGTGTCAGCGTGGACGCGTTGTCCTCATACAACTTGAGCAGCGCCCGCGACAAATCAGCGCCGCTCGTTTGCGCGACAGCATAGGCGTCAGCCTCAAATTCGTGTTTACGGGACACCTGGGCGAAAACCGGGGACACGAACTGGCTGAACACCGGAATCACCAACAGGAACAGCAGCAATGCCAGCGCGTTGTTGGCTGAGCCGTTCAGCACATCGGGGCGAACGCCCAACGCCAAGTAAAACCAGGCCTGACCCGACAGCCAACCCAGTAACGCGAAGCCCGCAAGGCTCAGCGCAAACAGCGCAACGATCCGCTTGACGATATGGCGGTGCTTGAAGTGACCCAGTTCATGGGCCAGCACGGCGTCAACCTCGGCGGGTGCAAGCTTGGCCAGCAAGGTGTCGTAGAAGACGACGCGCTTGGACGCACCGAAGCCAGTGAAGTAGGCGTTGGCGTGGGCACTGCGCCGGCTTCCGTCCATGACGAAAAGACCCTTGGCGGCGAAGCCGCACTTGTGCATCAGCGCGGTCACACGGGTTTTCAGTGTCTCGTCTTCCAGCGGTTTGAACTTGTTGAACAGCGGGGCGATGAACGTTGGATAAACCATCATCAGCAGCAAGTTGAATCCCATCCAGACGCACCAAGCCCACAACCACCACAATGCGCCGGCCGCGCCCATCAGCCAGAGCATCAGCGCTGCTATGGGAAGCCCAATCGCGGCGCCCAACAGGGCGGACTTGAGCAGGTCTACCAACCACAAACGCATGGTCATCTTGTTGAAGCCAAATCGAGCCTCGATACCGAACGTCTGGTACAGACCAAACGGAAGTTCGATCAGCGCGCCCATCAGGATAAACGTAGCCAGCAAGGTCAATTGCTGGCCCATGCCGGGGGACATCTGGCGCATCACCGCTGCATTGAGCGTGTCCAGCCCTCCCATGAGAGTCCAACCCAATAGCACGGCGGCCGACCAGGCTAATTCGAGCAAGCCGAATCGGGTCTTGGCGATCGTGTAGTCGGCCGCCTTGCGGTGCGCGGCGAGCGTGACCTGCGCGCTGAATCGATCGGGAACAGACGCACGGAATCGGGCGACATGCCGGATCTGCCGCGATGCCAACCAGAACTTCAGGATCAGGCCAGCAACGAGCGCGGCAACGAATGCGACGGTCATGGCCACTTCGGGCGTCCAGGAGTCAATCACGGCGGTGGGGTACAAAGACATTCATGGCGCGCAGTTTAGGGCTACGCTGAAGAAGTGCCCGTAATAAGCGGACGCGGGTCAATTGCCAACCAAGCTTTCGCAAGTAGCCGCGAAAGTGAGCGGTTTTGCGGCCCATCGGGCCTGTTTTCCGGGCTCTGTGGCCCGGTTTCCATATTCATGGACGCACCTGTGCCATCAACTGTTTCCGTCCGAGGTAGATGTTGGCCAGTGCCAAGGCCGTAAAGGCACGCGTGGCGTTCTTGGCCAGGCCGCGGTAGCGCACTTTGCCAAAGCCCCATAGCCGTTTGACCACGCCGAACACATGTTCGACCCGTGCCCGGATACGCGATTTGTTGCGGTTCTTGTCCCGCGCAACTTCGTCTACGACGCCGTTGCATTTGGTGCGCTGATTGGTGAAGTCTTTGGCCTTGGGTGCTTTACTTTCAATCAGGGTCTTTTGACTGGCATACGCCGAGTCCCCATACACCCGGCGCTCGTTGCCGTGCAACAGATCAGGCAGCGGGTGCTTGTCGTGCACGTTGGCCGCCGTGACAACCGCGCTGTGCGCCAGCCCGCTTTGGCTGTCCACCCCGATGTGCAGCTTCATCCCGAAATACCACTGCTTTCCCTTGCGCGTTTGGTGCATATCGGGGTCACGCGCCTTGTCCGCGTTCTTGGTTGAACTGGGCGCGCCGATGATCGTGGCATCCACGATGGTGCCCGTGTTCACTTTGAATCCCCTGGCCTGCAATTCGGCGCCGACCTTGGCAAACAGTGACTCGCCCAGTTTGTTGTCGTTGAGCAGACGGCGAAACTTCAGGATCGTGGTGGCATCGGGCACCGGCTCGCGTCCCAAGTCAATGCCAACGAACCGGCGAAGACTCACGCTGTCGTACAGCGCCTCCTCGCAGGCTAGGTCAGCCAGATTGAACCAATGCTGAATGAAGTGGATCCGCAACATGCGCTCGAGCCCGATCGGCGGACGGCCATTGCCGGCCTTGGGATAGTGCGGTTCGATGACTTCGCACAACGCCGCCCATGGGACGATGGACTCCATCGTCTTCAAGAACTCGTCGCGCCGCGTGGGCTTGCGAAAGTTCGCGAAAGCCGCTTCTTGATCGGCCGCCATTGCAAGGGTTTGTTGCTTCATCATCAGATAACGCGTCAAGTTCGGAGTGCGTTGACCTTAATCAGCGTAGCCTTAGGTGCATTTCAAAGCCCGCGCCTCGCCTGGGCGACAATCGCGCGCATGAATGAAAACGCTGCCGTGCTGGAAAAGTCCGGCCAGAACCTGGTGTGGATCGATTGTGAAATGTCGGGGCTCGAGCCCGACAAGGAGCGCCTGCTCGAGATCGCCGTGATTGTCACCGGCCCCCATCTTGACCCACGCATCGAAGGTCCGGTGCTGGTTATCCATCAAAGCGACGCTCTGCTTGACCAGATGGATGCATGGAACAAGGGTACCCACAGCCGCAGTGGCTTGATCGACAAGGTACGAACCTCGGTGCTGACCGAAGCGCAAGCGGAGCAGCAGATACTGGATTTTCTGGGCAAGTACGTTCCCAAGAACGCGTCTCCATTGTGTGGCAACACGATCAGCCAGGATCGACGCTTCCTGGTCAATTACATGCCGCGGCTGGAGGCGTACTTTCATTACCGCAACATCGACGTGAGCACCCTCAAGGAACTGGCCAAGCGTTGGCGTCCGCAGGTGCTTGGCGGATTCAAGAAGCAGCAAAGCCATACGGCGCTGGCCGATGTGCACGAGTCGATCGATGAACTGGTGTACTACCGCGAAACCTTTTTGCGCATGGCCGATTAGCGCTCCCACTCTGGCTTCGCCTGGCCCACCGCGGGGGGCGCAATCGTTCTTGGGGCGGCCCGGCGAACGATCTGATTGGTAGAAACCCGAACCCGTGTCATAATCGCGGGCTGCGCTGCCAACCGGTAGCGATTTTGTGCATCTCCCCTCACACACCGGGCTCCCGGTTGACAAGAGCCCCTCTAGAGTGCAACCGCCTGGTTGCGGCCAACTGCGTTGGCATTGAGCTTCGTTTGATGGTTGATGTTTTTTTGACCATTGACGAAAACGCTGCACTGCGTGTGGCGTGCTCGTGTGAGATCCCTTATATGAACGACGCATTTGATGTGGTCGGCGCGCTTTCGCCCGATCAAGACCAGACCAACGACACCATGGCGTCAATGGCCGCAACGGCCAAGCCCGAATTTTCAGAGCCGCTTGAAGTATTGGCCGACGATGGCGCCGACGCTGCGGCGCAGGTCCCCAACGGTTTCCACAAGATGGGGCTCGCGCCCGAGTTGCTGCAGGCCGTTCGCGACCTGGGTTTTACCCAGCCGACTGTCGTGCAGGAAAAATGCATTCCGATGGCCATGCAGGACCTTACCGGCGAGGCCAAGGATGCCCGGTTCACCGACCTGATGGTGTCCAGCCAGACCGGCAGCGGCAAGACCGCCGCCTTCCTGTTGCCGGTGTTGCATACCTTGCTCGATCAGCGCGCCAAGGCGCAGGCCAAGGAACACGCAGATTTCGACAAGGCCTGCGCGCATGCCGCAGCCCGCGGCGAAGCTCCTCCCAAGCGCCCGAAGCGCAAGGACCCGACCAGCAGCCGCAACTTCAAGGCGGCGACCCCTGGTGCGCTGGTACTTTGCCCGACGCGCGAACTGGCCCAGCAGGTCGCGCAAGACGCGATTGATCTGGTGCGCCATTGCCGTGGTTTGCGCATCGCCAACGTCGTGGGTGGCATGCCCTACCAGATGCAGATTGCACGTCTGCAGAACGCCGACCTCGTCGTTGCGACACCCGGGCGCCTGCTCGACCTACAGCGCTCGATGCAGATCAAGCTGGACCAGGTGCAGTTCCTCGTCGTCGACGAAGCCGATCGCATGCTGGATCTCGGCTTTGCCGATGACCTGGCAGAACTCAACCAGCTCACGATCGAGCGCAAGCAGACCATGATGTTCAGTGCCACACTGGCCCCGCGCATCCAGCAATTGGCGACGCGGGTGATGCGCGAGCCGCAGCGGGTGCAAATCGATTCACCGCAGGAAAAACACCAAAATATCAAGCAGGTGCTGTTTTGGGCGGACAACGCCCACCACAAGCGCAAATTGCTCGACCACTGGCTGCGTGACACGACGATCAACCAGGCGATCGTGTTCGCCAGCACCCAGATCGAATGCGATGGCCTGGCCAACGACCTGCAACAAGCCGGATTTAGCGCGGTAGCGCTGCATGGCGCCCTGAATCAAGGCATCCGCAACCGGCGCCTGATGGCGCTGCGCGAAGGCCAGGTTCAGATTTTGGTGGCAACCGACGTTGCCGCGCGTGGCCTCGACGTACCGACGGTCACCCATGTATTCAATTTTGGCCTGCCGATGAAGGCCGAGGACTACACCCACCGCATCGGACGTACTGGCCGCGCTGGCCGCGATGGTCTCGCAGTGACGATGGCCGAATTCCGTGATCGGCGCAAGATTTTCGACATCGAGGCCTATACCCGCCAGCAGTTCAAGGCCGAGGTTATTCCAGGCCTTGAGCCGCAGCAGCGCATGCCCGACTCGGCACGCCCGCGCGCCAATTTTGGCGGCCGTGATAGCCGTGGCGGCTTCAACGCACCATCGCGCGATCGCAAGTTCGGCGGTCCGGCGCGTGGCCGTGATGGCGGCAGCGGTAACGCACCGCACAATGATTTCGCGCCGCGCAATGATCTCGCGCCGCGCAGGCCGGCATTTGGTAAACCGGTGCCGCAGCGCGCGGCCTTCGGTCCTACTGGCAACGGTGGCGAGCGCGCCGCAACGGGTTTCGGTCCGCGTGACGGCGCCCGCCGGCCGGCACGTCCTGCCAGGCCCGCACGCGGCTGAGCAATTGCCCCATCGTGGTTCAAGAGCCTGCTGGTCGATGGATCAGCAGGCATTTTCTTTGGGGCTCGGTGGGCGAGCTGATACGGACCTTCGTGCCAACGCCTGACTTGCATGTGGTAGCGGATTTTTGCTAGTGTCTCAAGGCGAGTCTGGCCATGGGCTGGCGGACAGGGAAATGCGCAGAGCCTGCTCGCTGCGCGCTGCGATTGGCGTGGCGGTTCGGCAAACGGGGCACATCGGAAACTACATTTCCAGGCAACGGCATGTTGACGGACCCTCGGGACATCGGGTCGAGCTGCCGCCGTTGCCCTGCATCGACTTGGTTGGACATGCCGGCTTCGCGGCGGATTCTTGCGTCGGCGGTGTCGTTGCAGCGCAGCCCGATGCCAGTACCAGGCAAGTAGCGGCCATCACCATGCATGTCATGGCCCCCGAGCATGAGCGAGCCAGACCGGGAGCATGATTCTGCCCACGGAGTTGGGATAACCTGGTGTGCATGATTGCAATGCTGATGTGTTCAAGTAACGCATTGTGCTGCGATCGCTATCTGTCCACAATGGACTAGTTGACCGACGATGGGCGCCGGCTTTGGCTGGCGCCGCGCCGTGGGCTAGAGGGGCACATCAGCACAGCATGAGACGTACCGGATCAGCGTCCGTTGAAACGCGGCGTACGCTTGTCGACGAATGCGGCCGCCGCGCCTTTATGGTCGTCGGTGTCGAAGGTCCGGACCATGTGGATGGCCTCGGCATCGAGCACATCGGACAACGACGCGCGCAGGCCCAGGTTGAGGTTGCGCTTCATATAGCCGACGGCAACGGTTGGCAGCTCAGCCAACTCCTGCGCCCACTGCTGCGCGGCCTGCGCCAACTGCGCGGCCGGTGCCAAGCGGTCCACCAGACCCAGTTGCAGGGCCTCTTGGGCCAGTACGAGGCGGCCGGTGAAATACAGTTCACGCGCCCGGGAAGTACCCACCAACTGGCTGAGGAAATAGCTGCCCCCGAAATCACCTGACAGGCCCACCTTGGAGAACGCCGTCGTGAGCTTGGCGCTGTCGACAGCAAGGCGCAGGTCGCAGGCCAGGGCCAGTGACAGGCCCGCACCGGCGGCAGCGCCCGGTATGATCGCCAGGGTGGGTTTGGGCATTTCATGCAATAGCCTGGACACTTCCATGCGCATGCGCAAATCACTGACGCGCTGGTCAAAGCCCATCGGCGCAACGCCGCTTGCCGCTGCTTTGGCGAAACCCTTGACGTCGCCGCCCGAGCAAAAGGCCTGTCCGGCGCCGGTCAGCACCACCAGGCGGATCGCCGGGTCGGTGGCGTAGCCGGTCAATGCCGCGTTCATCGCCTGCAACATGTCGCGCGACAACGCATTGCGCGATGCAGGACGGTTCATCGTCAAAGTGGCGATGCCGTTGTCGACAGATTCGAGAAGGTCCTGGGTCATGGTGGTTTCCGTTGGAAGATGATCGGGAGGGCATCGCCGCGCTGGTCTACTGACCAGGGCGCAGCTCGCGGTCGCGTTTGTGCATACCGCCCTGCCAACGGTCGTTGGCGTCAGCCTTGCCATGGCGCAGCATAGCGGCGCTCGCCGTGCGGGGCTGTCCGCAAGTTGACAGGGCTGGCGTGCCGCCTGCCCGCCGGTCTAATGGCCGAGATCCTTGCGCATGGCCTGCAATGCAGCATCGACCGACTTGCGCCGAACCTCCAGTTCCTTGCCACGCGTGTCTGTCGATTTGCCGATCTGCGCTGCCAGTTCCTGCAGTGCAGGTGCATGGGCCAATGCCCGTTTCAGCGCCGCGCTCTTGAGCAGCGCGGCTTGCTGCCGTACGTCATCGACCGCCTGTGTCGACCGGCCATCGAGGCGCTTGCCGAGTCCGTCCAGTGCCTCCGCAACATGCTTGGCCAGCAGGGTGTCCGGATTCTCGAGCGCCCGGCTGGTCTTGGGCCGCAGCTCCGGGATGTCCGGCATTTTCAGGATCGTGCCCCGGGTCAACTTGGCCGGATCGGCGAGCCGAGGATTGGCTTTCAGCAGGGCCGCCTCGACCGTTTCCTTTTGCCTGGGCGTCAAGCGTTCGAACAGCTTGTCGGCAATGTCGCCAACCGTTTTCTCGCCCCGGTAAATCGTGATGGGCATGGCAGATCTCCTTCAGGGTCCGATGATGTTGGTCAGTGCGATGTCGGCCGGAACCGGCACACCGCTCTGCACCCGGATGTTGCCGCTGCTGATATTGCCGATCACGATCGCCCGCTTGCGTACCGGATGCAGGTGCAGCGTGTCCTGGTCGCCCGGAGTGACCAGGCGGTTGTTGCTGGCATTGATGGTTTGCGCGCCGATGTGACCGAGCAGCGGCTCCTTGCCGCCTTGACCCACCACTTCGCAGTGGTTGTCGGCAAACAGGCAACCATCCACGCCTTCGCAATGCATCAGTGGCACACCGGTCAGGTGGCCCCGCATTTGGTTACCCCGGATCGACACCGCGCCCGGCATTGGGGCCGCCGCATGGATGCGATTGCGCGTGAACAAGAAGGCCGATTCCGCGGTGGCGAAATAGCCCGCCACGGCCAATCCGGGAGAAGCGGCGGCAGATTCGGGCGCTATGTGCAGGGCACGCCATTCGATCACGACAGGCTTTTGATCCGCCGCGCCGAGGCGCTCGACACTGTTGTCGTCCAGTGCCAGTCGCTCGAACGGCGGCAGTGCGCGCACAGCACTGACAGGCGCGCCGATGCGGTCCGGTCCAATGCCGAAGAAACGGTTGCCTGCAATGCGCAACTGGCCGACGGCGGCGCAGCGCAGGGCGTCGATGCCCGGGCTGGAAACGGCCCCTCGCGCGACCTGCGCGAACACGTTGTCCAACACGTCGCCGCGTTCGACCCGAATCAGCTGCACGGCGGCAAAGGCAGCGTCGTCGTTGCCCAGCGCCAGACCCAGGTGCCGCCACTGGTTGCCGGCCAGGCGCAGCAGTCCGATGGCGCCGCCATCACCCATGACCAGTGCGCCCAGGCCCATGCCCTCGATGCTGTTGTCGCAGATGATGGCTTCGTCGATGCGATGCGTGATCATGATGCCGTGGCCGCCCAGGTTGCGCAGACGGTTGGCGCACACGCGCGTGTTGTCGATCGCCACCGGATCGAGCCCCTCTTCGAGCACGATACCGATGCCGCTGCGGTCCCCAAAGCCGGTGATCTCGTTGCGCTCCACCGCCAGAGCGTCCACACCGGCGCGAATGCCGTCGCTTGCGGTATAGATGACGTTGTCGGCGATTGAAAAACGGGAGCCCGGAGCCACCGCGCCAGTGGCAAGCACCGCGCCCTGCGTGCCAGTCAGCATGAAATTACCGTCGATCCGGGTGTTGCCATAGTGCACGCAGATGCCATCGAAACTCACCGCGCGCTGGCGGCAGAACAACAGATTGCGGGTCAGGCGCAGTTCAGCGCCGAGCAGATATTGCCGGTCGCCGTCTCTTTCGGCCGCGACACCGCGCTCGGCCACGATCGCGCAGTCGTTGATGCTGACCCCGAGCATGTTGCCGGACAGGCCAATGCCGACACTGGTGCCGTCGCCCACCGCCAGCGCCAGCACGTTGATATGTTCGGCGCGCAGGTCGATAACCCCACGCGCGCTGATGACGGCGGACACGCCGGCGCGACCGGTGGAACCGATAGCTGTCAGGTTCTCCAGCGCCACACCGTGGCTGTTGCGGATATCGATGATGCTGCCGGTCTCGCTGCCCAGCAGCAGCGTGGCCCATCCCTGACCGCGCAGCCGCAACGATCGGGCTCCGTCCACGCGCACTGCAGGATTGATGTTGTAGCTGCCGATGCCCAGGCAGATCGTGCCGCCGCTGTCCTTGATGCTGTCGATCGCCTGCTGGATCGTCGCCGTGCCGTTGTTATGACTCTCGGGGCTGACGCATACGGTGCAATCGCAGCCTTCGCCTCCGGCAATCGGCGGCCACAGGGTGCGGCAATCGGTTTCCTGATCGGGGAAGTTGACGATCGCCAGCCGGGCATAGTGGTGGTGGATTCCCAGCGGCGGCGCCCGCTCGAGTTGTTCGATGCTGGCGTCCACGCTGCGCGCGGCAAACACCCAGTAGTCGCCGCTCCTGAAACTGCCGCCGACGGTGGCGAGGTCGAAATCGACCAGGATGCCATGCTCCAGGAACAACCGGGTGGCCCCGGCGGGGATCAGGATCGCGCCGGTACTGCCGGCGTCGTCCAGATTGGTCACTGCGGAGCCGTCCTCGCGGCGTACCGGACCCGATTGGTCCCATCGGCGCACGCGGGTGTTGCGCGAAGCTTCGGTGGCCTGTTGGGCATTGGTCGGGAACAAGCCGGCTGGCAGCGCGACGTCGAACGACAGCGTGCGCGCGGTCTCGTCGACACCACCGGCGATCCGGATCCGGCGCAGTTCGCCAGACAGGTTGTGCAGTTCACGGTGATCGTCGATCACTTCGACCCAGTCGCCATCATGGAACCGCAGCACATCGTCGCGGCCGATCGATTCGACCGTGATGCGGTTGCGTGCCGGGTTGATATGGCTGACCCGCGAGGCCACCGTAGCATTGTCGCGCGACCATTTGAATGTGGCGGTAGTCATGGGTCCGCCTGTGTGTACCTGCACCCGGTAGAGCTGGTTCTCCAGCCCGCGATAGCCGGCAGCCGGTGGCACCTGGCAGGGATCGGGTTCGAAGTTCGGCACGCCTGTGGCGGTGCTCAGGCGCGCATCCGACGGCGCCGTGGCAGCTGCCCAGTCCGGCACGTCTGCGTCGGGCGTGGCGCAAGTGGCATTGCCGATATGGGGCAAAACCTTCACCTGCCAGATGGTTTGCAATCGTCCCGTGGTGTCGACGCCAACGGCTTGCTCGACCAGGCCGGGGTCTTCGACCGCGGTCACGTCGCGTTGCCACACGTCCAAGTACACCAGGTGGGGGCCACCGGTCGGCAACGCGGGAGCGGCGGGATAGTAGGGCTGGGCGGCATAGCCGATGGCCGTGCTACCGGCCAGGCCGGACAGGTGCGGGTCCCAGGACAGCGGAAGGGCGCCATGGTTTTCCGCCAGCAGGCCGTCGACATACATACGGCCGGCGCCGATCGTCAGATTGCCACCGGCCGCCTCGATGCGAAAACCGTCGGGCGTGGTGCGCGGCACGACGTTGCCGCCAAAGGTGTCGAACGCGCCCGCCTGGATGCGCCGGGCCAATTGGGCAACCCATTCGTTCCACTCGGCATCGAGCTGGACACGGCCTTGTTGCATCACCAGTCCGAAAAAATCCTTGCGGGCGTCGAACCTGACGCGGCTGAGATCAAAACTCATGGTGTGTCCTCCTTCACGATGCGTAGAAAATGCCGGCCTGCAGGCCGACGCGCAGGTATTCGGCCAGGCGGATGCCCAGATTGGTCTCGCGTTGCGCGCCAAGCAGATGGTGGTAGACGCCCATCTCGCTTTCGTCGTCAGCCCCGAGCCGGATCTCGGCCGGCGTCGCCGTGGTGAGCTGCCCATAGGCCGGCGTGCCGTAGCGCAACGATGTGAAACGTGGCGCGATGCGTTGCGCGTCACCTTGGGAAGTCGGCTGGCAGCGGTGACGGGCGGGCACGACCGATTCGATCGGCAACCACGAGAAACGCACGCACCCGACCTGCTTGCGCATCGTGCGCACCGCAACCGTCCACGTATCGGCCTCGGCCAGCGCCGCATGCAGGATGCTGTTGGACACCAGGCCGAACGCGTTGGCGTTCACCTTGCCCACCACGGTGCAGGCGATCAGCGACAGCATGCCTCCTGGCCCGACGTGATCGGGTGCGGCAAAAGCCACGGCGTCGCGCGCGGTCGCATCGATCAGGCTGTCGGTAGCGCGCACGCTGGCGTGGTCGTGGCACCGAATACCGCCGATGATGCAGTGTGTGAGGTCGGTTTCCAGCCCGGCGACGGACAGATGCAGGCTGGGTATGCCCGGTTGTGTCGGGCTCGCGTCCGGTTGCAGGCCGATGCCGGGCACCAGTGTGCAATGCGCCAGTTGCAACCGGGCCAGGACATTGCCGGCACCATCTGGCACCTCCAGCGGCGCGCCGGTCAGCAGAAGTCCGTTCAGGATGCAGGCGCTGTTCTCGCCACCGCTGATGGTGAGTCCTGTCAGATCGAGCACGGGCCGGCGTCCGTTGGAGGCACGAATTTCGACCCTACCCTGGGCCTGCACCTCGATGGCCAGTGTCTCGGTGTAGCGGCTGCTGTCGGTGATCTCGATCACGCCGTTGCCGGCAATTGCCGCCAGCGCGGCGCCAAGTGTCGGGTGTTCGCCCGGTACCTGCACCGGCGCATTGGGTGGCACGGGCAATGTGATGCCGCGTTCATATTCGCCACCGCCGATGTTGGCACACAAGCCCTCGCGCCACGTCAGCAGCACATCAGCCGGGTCAGGCGCGTCCGCAGACAGGGCGATGCGCCCCAGTACCGGGTCAATGGCAATCAGGCCGTCAGGCGGCGGGCTGTGGGCCCAGGTTGGGCCGTCGTCACCCAGGTGGCAGATGCGGATCTGGTCACGTTCGATCAACGTACCGTCGATCCACAGCAGCAGCCCCGGCTCCGGGTTGTCCAGTGACGCGCCGATGCTGGCCCGTTCGCCGTAATGGCGGGCCAGATGCTCGGACAGGCGTCGGCGCGACAGCGGCCAGGGCACGTTGTCCGGTTCGGCCAGATGAGTGATGTCGTCTTCGGCACGCGGGCGGTTGTACAGCGCCAGGTCGTGGTTGAGCGGGCTGGCGCGGTAGCGGCGCGCCGCCGTTCGAAAAGCGGGTGATTCGCGGTGGGCATGGGCCTGGATGCGCCACAGGTGCAATCCGACGTTGGTTATGTTGTGACGCCCTCGGCGCGACGCGATGCGCCGCACATCCACGGTCCGGTTGGCGGTTTCGAACGGGGTGTCGATCCATTCCAGCGGCCCGCCGCGGCGCAGGTCGGGCGACTGCAGATTCTGCGGCCGCAGGTGATTCATGTACTGCGTGGTGCACAAGCGCTGGAAATATTCGACCGCGCGGGCGTCCCACTGCGTCACGTCGCGCGCCAGTTGCTCGAGCACCAGCGCCGTGCCCTTGCGCCGGCGCAAGGCGATGGCGTGCGCGACCTCGGCGCGCGCGCTGACTACCGCGGGCCCGACCTGGTGCAGGCTGCGGTAGCCGATCAGGTCACCGATGTAGGGCACCACCCATTCGGCGCAGGTCTCGATGAACAGATCGTCGTGCAACTGGTCGAGGTGTTCCTCTGCCACACCAATCTGCTCGGACAACAGCGCCAGCAGCTCCTCCAGCGGGCCGCGCTGCAGGCCTGCGGTTGCCGCCCGTTCGGCATCTCGGATGCGATGGATCGCAGGCAGAAGGTCGAACAAGGTTTGCCTGTCAAAGCTCATTCCATCACCTCCAGTTCGAGCGGCGCGTCGGCCAGCGTGAGCAGTTCGGCCGCTTGCGGCAGTGCGGTGAGCGAGGCCACCGGCGGGCGCGCGAACAGGCGCGGCAGCAGGCCGGGCGCAAGGCCCGACCGGTGCAGTCGGATGACCTGCACGGCCGCCACGCCGTCGACTCCGTGGGCCACGGCGGCGACTTCGTCGACCGAAACCGTCTGCCCGAAGGCGCGGCGTGCGAAGCTGAAATGCAACCGCAGCCTGCGCTGCATGGCCGCCAGTACGGTGTCGACTTCGTGTGTGCTCAGCACTTTCACCGACAGGCGGCAGTTAAAGCGCGCAGCGCTGTAGTTGGCCATGCGCAGCGGGACCAGAGGATCGCCGTAGGTGGCCAGCGCCTGGCGCAGGCGCTTGTACGTATCGCTGGATGGGGGAACCTGTGCGCCATCGACGCCGGCAATGGTGAGGAACACGCCCCGGGCCGGGCCGGCCGGAATCCACAACGCGTGGGATTTGTCGATACCGGCGAATGCGCGTGCGAAATGCGCGTAGTCGTCGATCGACACCGCACGGTCGAGTGTGAGCACCGTCAGGGGAGCGTTGTCACGTGCCCGCTCGAGCGTCTCGGCATCCTCGCCGCCGGTGGCCGGTTCGGGATTATGCGCGCCGCTCACACCCAGTGGGCGGCTGAGCAAGGTGGTGAGTTTTCCTGCGCCCAGATTTCCCGCCATGCCCAGGCCTTTGCGGTAGTGCACGCGCAGATTCGAGCTGCCACTGGGCGGCCGCGCGCCGTTTTCGCCATCGCCAAACACCAGCGATGTGATGGCCTCGTCGTCCTGGCGTATTTCGAATACGCGCGCGCCGGGTTCGGCCGCGTGCAGCGAGGGCACTTCGTGCCACAACACATCGCTTACCCGCAGCGCAAGCGTGGACGCCCGGCCACTGGGTGTGTTGGCGCTGACGAACGTGAGCGGCGCCTGCGTCAGGGTGAAACGCGCATTCGGTACCCGGCCGTCGCCGCTGCCCAGGATGGCCTGGACAGTTTCGCCGTGCGTTGCCGGCGCCACGTTGGCGTTGACGCGCGCGGAACGGCGCTGGTAGCAATGGCGGGTTGCCGTGGCCAGGGTCAGTACCGTTCGGTCGCGCGTCTGGGTGATGGCGTCGTTCGTCGCGGCAAGAAAAACGATCTCGGCCAGCTCTGCGTCGTCGCCGTGCGATGCGGCCAGCGCGATGGCATTGCCCTGCAATGTCACCACGCCAAGCAGTCCGTCGCGATCCTGCAGCCGCAGCCGCAGCCGCACGCTGGCGTCGCCGACCGCCGCGCTGAAGGCCAGCGGGTCGAGGTAATGCGGGGTGCCGCCGATCAGCTGCACCGGCGCATCGATGAGCAGCAGGTCGTCGCCCTCCGTCAGCGCCCGGGTGGAGCCGTCCTCGCCGGTCAGGACCAGCGCGACTGCACCGCGTGCCAGCCGCAGCCGTTGGCGTTTTCCACCCAATGCGAGCGCCTGCCCCGGCACCAGGCCCTCGGCATGTGTGTCGAGTGCGATCCGATCGCCGTAGACCGGCAAGTCAAGGGGTGGTCGCGCCAGCGGCAGCTCTGCACTGTCGACATGCACAGCCAGCGCGCGCACCGCATGCTCGAACGCGGCGGGCAACCGGCCGCCGGTCAACTCACCGCTCAAGCGCATGCGCGTGGTCTGGCCGGACAACAGGTATTGGGCGCGGCTGGCCGTGCTGCTCGCGGTGATGCGGTACAGCTCCACCGATCCAGGCACCGCCAGCAGCGCCCAGCCACCGGCAACAACCGCGTCGTTGGTCGGGAAGATGTCGATGGTGTCGGGTGAGCGAACCAGCGGCGCACGTCGGCCATTGAGGCTCTCGCGGGTCATTGCCATCGCCGCTGTGCCGACCTCCGCGCCGGCCAGCACCATGCCGGTGCCGGCAGCGGCGGCCTGGTGCATCGCCATCGTTGCCGCCCCTTGCGCGGCGACTTTGGCGGCGGCCACGATGTCGTCCATGCTGGCCGCGAACACCGACGCCTCGAGCGCGGCGTTGCCGGTGCGCCGTTCCGGGTACACCGGCGCCAGCACGCTGAAATCCGGCCATTCCTCGGTGTCACCCGGGCGCAGCAGGTTGGCGTCGTCGGCCAGGCCGATGTAGTCGACCTTCATGCTGGCGGACAGGGCGCGCCAGTCGGGCGCGCTGCTGCCGAATGCGGCGGCTCTGGCACGGAATGTGAATACGCGCACGCCCTTGTCGGCCGGCAACACGAACGGCTTGGAGTGGCCCAGGCCGGTCTGCCAGCGCACCTCGGTCAGGCCGCGATCGGCATGTGGCGTGAGTGCCGTGACGACCCGCACATCCCAGCGCTCGTTAGCCGGGTCGCTCTCATGTTCTTCGCCGACGATGAGCAGCAGGTCGCCCACCGCCATGCCGCTGTCCAGGCCCGCGAGCCACAAGCGGGTGTCGCCGAATGCTGGATTGCGCGATTGGGCCTGTTGCACCGGGATCGCGTTCCACGCCGCGCGGGCCGGGGTGGCAATTGTGGTTTCGAAACTCTGCGCCTTCTCGTCCTGACCCGGCACGCTTTGTACGCGCGTGCCCACCGGGATCACAATGGGTTCCGTTGGTGCACCGGGAGTGGCCTGCAGCGTGAACGCCAGGTGCGTGCCGGCAGCGACGCCCGGTGCGAGTTGGTAGCCGATCAGGCGTGCCATTTCGCGCACCGACAGGCGTTCGGTCGCCGTGCGCAGATAGTGTTCCTGTGCAAATCGCTCGGTGTAAAAGCCCAGCACGTCGAGCGAGCAGGCCAGCGCGTCGCTGATGGCCAGCGTGAAGTCGCTCGACTCCCGTGTGGTCAGCGCGGCGAGCGCCGGATAGTTGGCACCCGACAAACGCGAGCGCATCGATTCAACATAGTCGCCATGACGGCCCATGCGATAGGCGACCTGTGACAGGCCGGGTGGATTGGTGATGCGCTGCGGGGTCACAGCGTCGATGCCGCTGCAGCAAGCGCAGTCGGGGTCTGTGGGCGGACGCTTGGTGGGCATTATTTGCCTCCGTGCAGGTCGAGCCGCAACACGCCGTGCTCGGGGAAGTTGGCGTCGTTGTCGAGCCGGGCGACCTCCAGCCGGCCGAGCGGCATGAATCCGTCGACCAGTGGCGTCGGATCGGTCTGGCCCTGGCGCTGGAAGCGGGTGACCTGCGCCGATGCCACGCCCGGCACCGTGCGCGCCGCTGCATACAGCGGACTCAGGAAGACCGTCTGGCCAAAGCTGAAGTTGTCGGGATGGAACAGACCGCGCGTGCCGTCGCTGCGCACCTGGCTTGCGAGTACATCGAGCAGGCCCTGGCGTACATTGCTGCGGAAGTAGCCGTCATCGACACAGACCAGCAGGTCGATTTCGAGCGACACATGTACCGGCTCGGCAATGTGCAGGTCGTGGCCGGCCATTCGATAGCGGTCCAGGTGTTCGACGGCCGTGCCGGCAAAGGCGGCGTCGATTGGTTCACCTCCATCGCGGTCCACCGTGACGAACACGGTGTGCCAGCTGCCCGTCCAGCGCAGGCCGGCGGCGGCGCGCTGCACGCCGGGCAGCCTTTCGGTGACCTCGGCGTAGTCTGCCGGTGTGACGGCACGCTCCTGGGTTCTGAAGGCCTGGGGTGCGTGGCGGCGAACCTCGTCGGCGTTCTCGGGCCGCACGCCGCCGCGCGCGGGCATCGGGTTGGTGACCGCGACGATGCGCCCGTCGTTGGTCACGGCATGCGCCAGCGCATTGGCACCGATGTTGCCCTGCGGACCGTTGCCAACCCGATAGCTGGCGCTGAAGCTTGTCGCATGCTCCGGCCGGCGCCCATGGACGTCGTTGCCGAAGCGCGGTCGGGCGCTGCCATCGCCCTCGGTCTCCAGCACAAAATGGGTGTCGGAAGCTGCGCTTGCCAACAGGTCGCGCCGGGTGCTCCAGGTCTCGCTGCTGCTGCCCAGGGTGCCTTGCAGCGTGATGGCGGGAACCGCATCCGCGGTGCGCCATGCCATTGCCGCACAGGCCGAAACCGTGGCATCGAACAGCACCCGCGGCTTGTGCAGCAGGCCGTTCTCGAACACTGACTGAATGACCGTGCCTTGCCGGGTAACCGGAGACTGTGCCAGCACGGGATTGAACCGGGGCGGCAATGGTTCTGGCGCGGCGCGCTCGCAATGCGCACCCGACGCGGGCGCAAACTGCAGCCGGGGCGCCGGCACTTCACCCAGCCGTTCCGCTTGCACGCTCTGGCCATGGTCCACCAGGATGTTGTTGCCCAGCGCGATGCTCACAGCGTCGATCAGCGTTGCGCCATGGCTGGCGTCGGTTTCGGCGGACAGGCATAGTGGGAAGGGCAGCGCATCGTCGGCATGCCAGGCGATCTCGGTGACTTCGCTGCCGTCGAGCGGATCGGTCAATGGATCGCTACCGTCGAAGGCGCGCACCTGGGTCAGCCGCACCGCGTGGCGACGCGCCGGATCGGCGTCGTCCGCCAGACCGCTCTGCGGCCCGCGTACCTCCTGAAAAATCAGCACGTCTCCCGCTGCCAGATCGGGCCAGTGGCCGCGCAGGGTGGCCCGTGTCGCACCGGCCGCCAGGCAACAGCGCGCATCGCCCCAACTGTAAAACGTGAATGCATTGTGTTCTACCCGCAGCGTCGCCGTGTGCAGGGGCTCGAACACGATGGGCAGAGCCAGCATGGCGGCTTGTTCGTCCGCTGAGCCGGGCGCGATCTGCGCTGGCGCGCCCGGCACGCGCGTCAGCAGCCGCAGGCCTGCGGGCAACGGGAACGCCGCACCGCTCACCTCCAGGTGCAGCCAGGCGCGCGCATTGCAGCCCTCGTGCATGGCATAGTCGACCAGCAGCGCGTGGCGGCGCAAACTGCGGCGCTGGCGTGCGGTGTGCAGGTAGGCCTCGGTGGCCACCGCGTCGAGCTGGTAGTGCTGCAGATCGCCGACATAGGCGATCAGTTCGACCAGGGTGGTGGCCAGATCGGCCGGGCTGCGGTCGCGCCAGCCCGGCATCTGGTTGGTCAGTCGATCGACCAGCAGTCGGCGCAGGCTGGTGTAGTCGCGTGCCAGGTAATGGATGTCGGGTTCGGTGAAGGGCTCGTTCGGGCATTGGCGCTGGGGCGCGCAATCGAAGTCGCTCGGGCATTCGACCTTGAACGCGAAATCGACGCTCGACAGACGCGGGTCAAAGTCGGGCGGCGGCGCGGCGCTGTCGGATCCTTGCACCAGTTGCAGGTTGTAGGTTGAAAAGTCGCCGGCCGTGTCGGTGCGCACCAGCAGGATCCGGGCGGCGTCCGGCAAGGCCATGAAAAACAATTGCTCAGCAGGGCTGGCTTGGGCCGGCGGGGCGCTGGCGACGCCGATCCATTCGATGCCGATGTGGCGTATGCGTTCGCCGCCGGCGATATGCAGGTTGTCGACCGAGAGCCCGGCAGGTACCGGTTTGAGCAGACGCACCAGCAACGTGCGCTGACGCGGGCTGCCGGCGGGCGCGTCCAGGTCGAGCACCTCCAGGAAGTCGATGCCGTTGAGGGTGGGGTGTGCGTCCACTGCCGCACGTCGGTTCTCATCGCAGCAGGAGTAGGTCGTCATGCCAGTGCTCCTTGCACGAAGTCCTCGCGCCGGCGGGAATCGGTGCGGCGGATCACGTACTGCACCGTGACGTACAGCGCGGCATCGACCGCGCGCACCTCGACCGCCTCGACCGTGATCAGGTCGGCCAGCCATTGCTGCAATGCGCCCTGCACCAGGAACTGGGTGGTTGCTGCCAGCTCCGGGCTGTTGGGCGCGAACACCAGCTGGCGCAGCCCGCTGCCGAAATCGGGTCGCATCACGCGCTCGCCCGGCGCGGTGAACAGCAACTGCTCGATCAGGCCGCGGATCCAGGCTGCCTCGTCGGCCTCGCGGGTGCGGCCGCGGCCGTCGAACTGATAGGGGAAAAACAGCCGTTGTGTCATGCTCAGCTCCCGATCACCCGCGTCTGCGCCGCCACCGGCAGCAGCGGCGTGCCGTTGGGCGCACATACGGCCTGGCTGTCCATCAGCACCAACGGCTGACCGTTGGAGGACACCCGCGTTGCGGCCACGACCCATTGCCCGGTCACGCAGGGAACCGGACCGCCCGATACGTTGAACGGGCAGCCGGCAATGGAATAGGGCCCGCCCATCGTCACGGTGGGCTGACCGCTGACCAGCACCCGCGGGTTCGGCACCGTGGGCATGGCGCTGCCGCCGTGCGCGCACAACACCGTTGCGCCGACATGAAGCACAGGTCCTGGCATGTCAGCAACTCCCTTGTGTGCCGGGGCGCTGCCTGCGACGCCAGGGGTCCCGTGGCAAGGCAGTGGGTGGCGTAGGCGCAGCCATGTCAAATCACCGTCAATGCGCCGTTGTTCACCGTAACGGCAGGGCCGACCAGTGTGATCGCCGCGCCCTTGCCGTTCTGGATGTAGATCCCGGTGTCATTCACGATCAGCGTGGCGCCGGTGGCGCTCTTGATCATGATGCCGCCGGTGGGGCCGGGCAGATCGGAGATCGTGATGCCGTTTTGCAGTGGCGTCTGCAGCGTGATGGCTTGCATGCCGGGCGGCGTCAGCAATGCCATGGCGGGTACCTCGGCGGCGCTGCCCCAGAAGCAGCCGGTCCAGATCGGGAATTCCGCGTTGCCCTGCTCGAACTCGACCCAGACCCCCGAGCCGATCATCGGCAGCGCAAACATGCCGTTCTGGATGCCGGCCACCGGCACGCACGGCATGGCCCAACTCGCCGGGACCAGGCCGGCGACGTCAGGCACCTGCAACTGCAGTCGCCCCTGCTGCATCGGGTCGACATTGTTGAGCACCATGCCGCGGTATTTACCGAGATAACGTTCGGTCATGCGGGTACCACCGGCGCGATCGACACCAGGCCGTTGCGTGTCAGGTTGAAGCTTTGCCTGATCTCGCCGCGCCTGATGCTGCTGGTGACGCTTTGCACGTAGTACAGGCCGTCATAGGCGATGCCGGCCCCGCGCACGCCGACCAGCTTGCGCGCCTTGAGCATGCGACCATAACGCAGCACATCGAGGCTGCCATTGGCGGTCACGGCGTCCTGCGACTTGCCGGCCTCGGCCAGGCCCTTCGAGATCGCCTGCATCGGGTTCATCTTGGCGGTGTCCTTCATCATCTTGAGATGGGCGATCGGTGCCGGCATCAGGCCCAGCGGTGGCTGCAGCGGGTTGAGGTTGGGAATCGGAATCGGGATCGGCACCCGCGTGAGCTGGTTCTGGATGAACACGATCGGCAACACACCCTTGGTCGGGTCAAAGCTGAAATTGAGCGACTCGACGTTGGTGTGCGCATCCATGTCAATATTGAGCGCCGGCTGCGCAATCCCGACCTTGATCTCGGGGCCGAAATACGCGATGTTGGTCATCGGCACATCGCCCGGCTCGATGTAGAACACATGCCCGACCTCGTCGGCCATCTGCCGGATATAGGCCAGGTCGCTGCCCTGCTGCGCCGGGATGCGTTCTACCGGGATGGGCACATCCGGGAAAAAGGACGGAATCGGCAATGGGATGATGCCAAAGGCCGCGTACTTGGCACAGATCAGCGCGAACCGCGCCTCCACCGGCATGGCCGGGTAGGGCAGCCCACTGAAGTCCAGCAGGTCCATGACGCGGGTCAGGTCTTCGCCGGTCACGGTGATGCTGCCGCTTTGGCCGTTCTGGCCAGCTTGCACCTCGACGTTGGTCACGACACCGTCGAACAGTGGCTGTGGCCTCCCGCCCAGCGTGACGATCAGCACCACCCGCAGCGGCGGAACGCCGACAGCGGTGTTCTGCCCGACCGCGATCAGGAAGATGGTGTTGAGCTCGGACTTGCTGTTGACCTTGAAGCGCAACTGGAATCCGCTCGCAGCGCCGGCGGCAGTCGTCGCGGTGACGCTGTCCAGCGCGTGGATCATCATTGCCGGCACCGGAATCGGGATCACCGGCCCGATCATCAGCGTCAGATGCACCGCATTAGTCACCGCCAACTCCCGGCACGCCTTCGGGCAGCGTGATGCGCACGCGCCGCCCGACGGTGGCGGTCAGCGCGTCGGGACGCATCGCGCCATTGCCATCGCACAGGCGCCAGTATTGCTGCGGCTCGCCCAGGTACTGCGCTGCCAGATTGTCGATCCGGTCGCCTGCTTGCACACGGTGCTGTTGCAGTGTCGCGAACCGTTCGGGCTGCGGGATCAGGCGCCGGCGCACGAACACCAGCAGTTCACCATCGGCCCGCTTCCATTGCGCCGTATCCAGCCCGTAGTAGCGGCTGTCGGGCGCGAACGCGGGTGCAGTCAGCGCATTGGCCTGCATGAAGGCCTTGAGCGGATCGGTCATGGCAGGCCTCCTATTCCCAATGCGTCGAAACCGAACGTCGCGGCCTTGGTAGCGAGCTTCTCGCGCGACTGCAAATACGCCATGAACAGGCCGCCGCCCTTGTGGTCAAAGCCCAGGTCGTCGACCGACAACACCCTCAGGCTCAGGTTGACCTTGGCGTTGATCGGGTTGAGTGCCGGATCGAAGGCTTCTTCGGAGATCGAGAATTCGGTCACCCGCACCGGTGCAATGCGATTGGCGCCCCAGACGAACAACGCCAGTGCCGACTCCATCGGCGCGATCTCCAGTGTGCCCGAGGCCGCCAGCGCCTTGCTGGCCAGCAGATCGCCCGCGCTGGGATTGATCAGTGACTCCAGCACCGCCAGTTGTGGCGCGATGCCGGCGGCCACGGTGTTCCGGTGCTGGCCGGGAAACTCCAATTGGTCTGCTGCGTCGATGTCGGCCTCGAGCCGGAAGGTCTCGATCGCCGGCCCTTTGAGCCGCAGCGCCTCGGACCGCTCGGCGCCCTCACCAGAGCCCTGCACCTGCAGCGAGCGCGAGAGCTTTTCCGGGTTGTACTGCAGCGCAATCACGCGCCGCACCTGCGCCGTCCGCGGATCGATCAGCACGATGCCGCCCTTGACGATGCGGGGGGACTGGCTATAGCCGCTCATCAGGCATCCTCCTTGACGCGCATTGCGCAACTTGCCCTTTGGAACGGCCCGCTGGACGTCGGCCCGCCCATCGAGGGCGGGCGCAGGCGGGCGTCGAAATCATCCATCGTGCGGCTCCTGCGCTGCAGCCATCGACTGCGTGCGCGGCGAGAAGGCTTGAAAAAGATGGGCGTGCATGGCGTTGGGTTCATGGTGACGGTGCAACTGCCGGGGCGTCCTTGCCGAGGTCCTTGCGGCGCACTATCTCTTCGGTGGTCCACAGGTCCTTGGTCATCGACCCATCGGCGCCGGCGTCTTCGTAGTAGATCCTGTAGGCGCTGGGTTGCGGGTCGTAGACGCCCAGGGAATCGTCCCGCGCGGCCTTGATGGCAGCCTCCTTGTCGGCCGCATCCTTGGGCGTCACCTGCTTGTTGTTCACGATGTAGTAGCGGTCAGGCCCTGGCACCGGCGCCTCGCCAGTGGCCGGCGCTGCGGCCGGCTGGGCCTTTTTCAGCAGCGCCACCGCGTGGCTCGGACCGGTGTCGGGCTCGACCGCCAGGTAGCCAACGGGGGTAAAGCCGGCGCTCCTGAGCAGGCGCGTCGCATAGGTGGCGAGAACGTCGCAGTCGGACTTCAGCCGCATGTCGCGCGGGGCATCTGCCGTCAGATGGCCCAGTTTGCCGGCCCGGTTCGGGACCACGTCGCCGCGGTCGACATGGAAGAAGAAAATGTCTGCCATGTGCTGATAGGCCTCGGTCACTTTTTCCGGCGCATCGGGATGCTCCGCTGCCAGCGCCTGGCCGATAGGTTCGGTTTGCGTGTCGAGCCAGGCCTTGAGCGTGGCAAACTTCAGATTGGCCGGTGCCTTGATGTCGATCGTGTGTTTGGCGCCGAGTTTGACCAGGTAATCGGTGTAGAACTTCTGCTTGTAGGCATAGACCCAGGGCAGGTCGGCGTCCATGGTCAATTCGCGCGGCTTGCCGCTGGCATCGGCCAGCTGCTCCACGCCGTAACCCGGTTCCGCGAAAACCTTGGTGTTCAGGATCTCGAACAGGTATTCCCTGTCGGCCTTCCACAGCCAGTCGGAGATCGCCACCCGCGACACGGAATCGAACACCAGGATTTCTGCCAGCGCATCGCGGTAATCGGTGTCCTTGCGATACGGGGTCAAGGTCGGCTCCAGCGCGGCCAGCAATTTTGCGGTGCCGAGCCTTTTCGCAAACGCACCGGACCGGTCGGTCAACTGCGCGAGCAAAGGGTGGTCGTCAGGGCTGGTCGTGCGAGCGGCGAAGAAGGTCGACAGGGTACGGATCTGGTCCACGCTGGCCCGGTCCGCCGACGCCGCCACCGACTCATAGACGTTCTCCTTGTTGTCGTCCGGCAACTTGCCAGCGACATCCATCGCCTCGGTCGTGAAGCCAGCCGTTGCCAGGTCGGAGGCGATCAATGCCGCGCGTATTTCGCGCTGGTCCGTGCCCTGGGTGTCCAGAATCATCAGCGCCAGCTGGTAGGCGTCGCGGAACGCAGTTGTCCAGCTGGCAAGCTTGGCCTTGTCGCCGGGCTTATCGAGCAGATCGCTGCTGTCTGGCGCCGGCTTGTGGGTGATTTCATACCCCAGTTGCTGCGCGTTCATCGCGAAGTCCTTGCTCGCAGGATCGGTCGAGGGCTTGGGTGTCTGGCCGGCGGCCCAGGTTTCGAGACGTTTTCTCGCGCGTTCGCGCTCGGCCTGCTGTTTCTTCTTTGCCGCCTCGTCTTCGTCGCGCTGGATCAGCGGACGCATGCTGCGCTGCTGCACGGTATGCGCCAGCTCGTGTGCGATGAGCCGGCGACCCGCGTTGTTGTACGGCGCGTAATGCCCACGGCCAAATGCCACGTCCTGCCCCACCGTGTAGGCGCGCGCCTGCAGGGCTGTCGCGGTCGCCGCTGCAGCGCTGTCGGTGTGTACCCGTACGGAACCGAAGTCATGGCCGAAGCGTGCCTCCATGAAACTTCGGGTATTGCGGTCGAGCGGGTGACCCGCCGCGCCCGGCAAAAGCGAGGGAACCAGCCGCTGCTTGCGCGGCTCCTGTTTGCCGCTGACCGCCGGCGCGGCAATTGCCGCGGATGGCGGCGGCAGCGCCATGACCCGATTGGCGATGCGTTCGGCCGCCTGTTCGAGCGGGTCGGCACGACGACCCATTGGCAGACTGCGCACTAGGTCTGCCGTCGTATTGGATCGGCAGGTCTCGCGCACCATGGCCAGGCGCGCTGCGGCATTCGCCTTGGGAGCGGCCCGGCGGCTCATGGCGTGCCCCCATTCACGATGCTGCGCGCGATCCACTGGCCGATGGCTTGGCTGCCCGTCGCTTGCGGGTACCGCGCAGGCGCCACGGTTACCCGTGCACGATGACCGGCAATGGCCAGTCCCCTGGCGGCGTCCGGCTGCGTTAGCAGTTTTTGCAGCTCGGCCTGCAGGCTGGCCTGCAGCGTCGCCGCATCGGTGCGATCCATGCCCCGCACTACCAGCGTGTCGATATGCAACACAACGCGGTTCATGTCCACCCCCGTGTTTCCGCATCCGAGGGCGATTGCTCGCGCTTGGCTGCTTCGAGGTGGGCTGCGCGTAGCAGGTGGGCCATGCTGATCGTCGTGCCGGCCTCGGCGGCCAGGAACGCGGCCGACAGGGCCATGTTGCGGATGCTGCCGCCGGTGGCATTGAGTCGGGCCAGCTTGGCGTAGTCGATCGCACCCAAAGGCGTCCTGGCGGGAAAGACACTGCGCCAGATCGCCTCGCGCTGAACCGCATCGGGGTACGGGAAATGCACGACGAAACGTAGCCGGCGGCTGAAGGCGGAGTCGAGCGCTGCCTTGTGGTTGGTGGTGAGGATGGCCAGCCCGCGGTAGGTCTCCATGCGCTGGAGCAGATAGCTCACCTCGATGTTGGCATAACGATCGTGGCTGTCCCTGACCTCGCTGCGCTTGCCGAACAGGGCGTCGGCTTCGTCGAACAGCAAGATTGCCCCGATGTCCTGCGCCGCATCGAACAACCTGCGCAGGTTCTTTTCAGTCTCGCCGATGTATTTGCTGACCACGGCCGACAGGTCGATGCGGTACAGTGCCAGGCCCAGCGTATGGGCCAGCACCTCCGCCGCGAGTGTCTTGCCGGTGCCGCTCTCGCCGCTGAACAGGGTGGCAATGCCCAGGCCGCGCTCGCCCTTGTCGGCAAAGCCCCAGTCATGGTGTACCGTGATGCGGTTGCGGGCATGCACTGCCAGTTGCTCGAGCGCGCGTCGCTGGGCATCGGGCAGGACCAGGTCGTCCCAGCTTGCGCGCGCGTCGATCGCCTGCGCCAGGTCGTCCATGCCGTTGGCCTGGCCACGGGACAGTTTATGCAGCACAGCAGTGTCCTGCGGCGTGTCCTTGCCGCCAATGCCGGCCGCGCAGCGCGCAATATGGCGCGCCCCGAGCCGGTATTGGCTGGCCAGTGCGTCCAGTGCATGGTGCAGTACCGGCGCCTTGTCGCCGAGTGCCGAATGCCAGAGTTCGCGCTGGCCCAGCGCGTCGACCTTGTCGATGCGACAGGCCAGCATGTCGCGCTCCAGACGCGGCGCCACCGGTGCGGAGATGACCAGCGGGCCATCGATCTGCTCAATGAAATGGGCGAGGGTGAACGGGTTGTCTTCACCTTGGACCAGCAAGAGTCCGGCTCCCAGCAGGGCAGCTTCACGTTGCCACAGGCCGACGAGAGAGGTCCGCTCCAGCGGCGCAGCGGGTATGTCGCTTGCGCGCAATTGGTATAGCGAGATGCCCAGCGCGTGTGCCAGCGTGGCCGCGACATCGCGTTGTCCCTCGTCGTCGTCGCCGTGCAGCACGAGCACGGGCATGGGTTCGGTGCGACTGCGCAGTTGGTCGGCGGCGTACTGGGCGGCGGCGCGGTGTGGCTCGGCCATCAGACCGGCCGGCGGCACCGGAGTGAGCAGGCCGCGCAGGCGATGGTCGAGGTAGTTGAGTCCGGCAATGAAATGCAGCACACGTTCATCAAGCCGGATCCGGCCCTCGGTCAGCCCGGCGCTATCGTCCACGTCGATCAGGCGCAGGCGACGCAACGCGGCGACCGGAGTGATGGCGCTCCAGTGTGGGTCGGGCAGGGCCGCCATGGCCAGGCCGAAGGTAGCCCATGCACGCTGCGGCTGCGCTTTTGCACCGGCGCACAGCGCGGCCAGGCGCGCGTCCATCTCGACTCCGGCGGCCAGCAACACCAGATCGCGCTCGAACGCGCTGAGATCGAACAGCGCTGCCAGGGTGTCGATGGCCGGCGGCGCGGGCATCTGTTGTGCCATGGCCTGCACCTGCTGCTGCGCCTCGTCCACTGCGCCGTCACCGAGCAAGGCCCGCAGACGCGCGAACTCGGCCACCAGCAACAACTGGTTGGCAGACGTCCAGTCCAGCACGAGCGGAGCGTTCATGTGATGGTGATGCGGTGGTTGTAGAAGGTCGGCGGCGTCGTGCTGCGGTTGGCGACCGGGCTATCGATGCCATCGATGCGCAAGCGGGCCAGCGGTGCGCCGGCCGGGACATCGCGGGCGATGAAGTTCAGCGTGCCGACGGGCGCAACAAATCCCTCGGGCAGGATCTCGTCCTGTCCGAGCAACAGCGCGACGGTTTGTCCCGGCCGCAGTTGTGGCGTGAAACTGACCGAGATTTGCACATCGCCGTTGCCATCGCGCACCAGGTTCTGTGGCAGGTTGGTGATGTTGGGCGCGATGATGCAGGCCAGGCGGTTGGTCGTGCGGGTCTGCATCTCGCCGGGTCGCACCAGGTTGGCAGTGATGTCGTAGACACCGACCGGGAAGTCGCCGGAGCGGGCGACAGGCACCATCAGCAGCATGCGGTCGGCGGCATCGGGGCCGCTGGCGTTGAGGGTTTCATCGACGCCAAAACGCTCGTTGTGCAGGCGTATGCTGCGGTTGCTGCCGTCCAGATGGTGGCCTTCCAGCACCACGTTCTCGCCCAGCCGCACCACCGGCTGATCGTCCTGCGGCAACACCGCCTCGATGGTGGGCAGCGGCGGGATCAGGCTCGGCGTCACGACAACCCCGCGGTCGCGGCCGGAGACAGGATCCACCGCTCCGCGCGAAAGCACCGGCAGGCTTGCACGGGTGGGTCGGGTTGCCTCGATCAGCACCACCGAAACCTGGTAGGCCATGGTGGGTCGGAAATTGGACTGGGTCGCGGTCCACAGTTTGGACAATTCTTCGGTGTTGAGGTACTGCGGCGTGATGCGCAGCGACTCCATCTGGTCGGCCAGCCCGCACGCGGCCAGCGCACGCAGCGCAGGCGGCAGGTCGAGTCCGACATCGGGTGACGGGTTGAGCGCGGTGCGAATCATCTCGCGCGTCAGCGCCGGAAACTCGTGCAGCAGTTGCATTGCATATCCGAGCAGGATTTCGGCATGCAGATCGCCGCCGCTGTAGGCCGAAATAAGGTAGTGCAGGTCCAGCGCCAGCGGTGGATTGCTCAGCCGCTGGGTACCGGTGTCGTCGCGCGAGGGCAGGCGCTCGTTGCGCCAGCCGGTGTTGGGCGTGACTTGGTAAAGGAACAGGTTGAGCTGGCTGTTCTCGGTGCCACCTTCGGCCACCACCCGGTCCGGCGGCAACACGCTTACCGACACGGTGCTGCCGAGCACGCCGGTGACGTTATGGTTGACCAGGCCGTCGTTGAGCCGGTCGCGCAAGACCGCGGTAACACCGGCGATGGCCAGCGCGGTGCTCATCAGGAGTGCTCCATGCTGCGCATTGCGCAATTCGCCCTTGGGAACGGCCCGGCGGCGCTCATCAGAAGTGCTCCATGCTACGCATTGCGCAATTCGCCCTTGGGAACGGCCCGGCGGCGCTCATGTTGTCTGCCCCTTGCGCCGGGCCAGGTAATCTTCCAGCGACAGGGGGGCCCGACCCTGTCGCGCTGCATGTCCGGGCGCTGGCGCCGGCTGCAGCGCGGTGACCTCGATGCGGCCAATGCTGACATGCACCTCGGTGGTTTGCTCCGCCCGCCGAGGGTGGGCCTGTGCGCGCGGGTGTGTGGCATCGATGCTGACGGATTGCGTGCGCGGTGGCACAACCGGTCCCAGCAGTGGCTGTACCCGGGTGGCCGCGGTCACGCTGCTTGCAGGCTCCCGGCGCATGGCTGCGACCGCGTTTGCTTGGCCATCGGTCTGGCGGTGTGGCTGTCGCTCGCGCCACGTGGGGTCCGGCGCCGGGTGTTGTCGTGAAGCGACCGGACTGCGTACCGGCAATGGTGGCGGGCTGATCGGGGCGGGCGGCAGTCCGATGCCATGTTCCAGCCTGTCGGCTTGCTGCTCGAGCCGCGCAGCTGATGGCGCCCGTGCCGACGCCGCAAGCGCGTGCGTACGACGCACGGCGGATTGATCGTCCGCGCGGTCGTCCATCGACAGGCGCGGAGCAACGCGAGGATGGATTGCCGCGATGCCTGCATCATCTGCCGGTGTCAGTGTACGCCCCGGCTGCGGTTGCCGCCATGCGTTGGTGTCCGACCCGGCGTGCGTTGGCGTTGCCTGCAGGGCGTCGCCTTGCAGGGGCACAAGGCCCAAGGGCGCGACGGCGGTCGCGCGCACCAGCCGTGCCGTGCCGTTTGCACGCTGGGCAAGACGGTGCAGCAATCCGTTCATGTCCAGCCACCTCCCTTGTCTTTTTGTCGCTAACCCGTTGTCAAATCCAGATAGGCCGCCCGCCGCTGCGCACTGAGCGCGAGTACATCGCCTTCGGTCCAGCCGTAATTGCGCGCCAGAATGTGCACCTGTTCCAGCAATGCCCGAGCGTGGCGTTGAATGTCGTTCCACAACAGGGCACCCACATCGAGACCTGCTCCATTGCGCGCGCCGCAGGCGTGGCAGGCGACGTCCAATTGCACATCGGCCAGCGGATCCGCCTGCTCCAGCGCGCCTTCGACTTCCAACTGCACATCGCCAAGTGCGGCCGCATCGACGTCCTGGCGCAAACAGCAGCGTTCGAGCAGTTGCATTGCTGCGTGCTCGGAGTCGAGCAGAGGCGCAATGGCCGCGAGATCGCGGCTGTCAGGCAATCGGAACGGGTAGCCATCGACATCGATGGTCACCAGCGCTTCGTGTGCCGGGTCCTGCGCCAGCAATTGGTCCGTTGTCAGATGCAGTTCAAGCGCTTCGCCACAGTGTTCGCAGTCCAGTTGCACCTCGATGGACGGACCGAACAGCGCCGCGCGCATCCGCAGCAACGCGGCGTTGACGGCTCCCAATGGCAGTTGCGCCAGCGCATCTGACGCGAGCTCCGGGCGTGCCCATGCGCACAACAGCAAAGCCCGGTCGATGGGGTGGCGGGTCTGACCGCTGTCCCACAGACCCAACAGGGTGGCTTCGCTGGCGCCGCACATGGCGATGAACGGCTTCAGGCCGGTTCGGTGAAGCGGGGCTCGGCCGGCTCGGATACATCGTAATCACGTTCCCAGCCTTCGTTCTCGAGCTTGATGGTCTGGATCGCGACCGCATTGGCATTGGCGTCCAGATCGGGCAGCGCCTGGTACTCCGATACCCAGCAGCGGAACACCTTGTAGGCCAGCGCAAGTTGACCGGCCTCGTTGTACACCTCGATGATCAGGTCCTTGCGAAAATCCTGCAGCGAGACCTCGGCGCCCAGGCCGGAGCCGAAGTTCCAGACCTTGTTGGCCCAGCGCTCGAACTCCGCGTCGTGGGTGACGCCGCGCTCCAGCGTGATCGCCTCGAACTTGGTGCGGCCCGGCGACTTGCGCGAAGTGGAAGGGTCGCCGCCCTCGCGATGTTCCACCAGTTCGGTGCTGCGCTTGAGCGCGCCGACCTTGCTGATGCCGGCGACATAGCGCCCGTCCCACTTGACGCGAAATTTGAAGTTCTTGTAGGGATCGAAACGTTGTGCGTTGACGCTGAACTGTGCCATGACGGATCCTCCTTAGACGTCGACCTGACCGGCCATTTGCTGGATCTTGAGCACCACGAATTCGGCCGGCTTGAGCGGTGCGAACCCCACCAGGATGTTCACGATGCCCAGGTTGATGTCGTTTTGCGTCGTGGTCTCGCGGTCGCATTTGACGAAGTAGGCCTCGCGCGGACTGCGGCCCTGGAAGGCGCCCTGGCGGAACAGGTTCTGCATGAACGCGCCGATGCTGAGCCGGATCTGCGCCCACAGCGGTTCGTCATTGGGCTCGAACACCACCCACTGGCTGCCGCGGTACAGGCTTTCCTCCAGGAACAGCGCCAGGCGGCGTACCGGCAGATATTTCCATTCCGATGCCAGCAGGTCGGCGCCGGCCAGCGTGCGCGCGCCCCACACCAGGTTGCCGGACACTGGAAAGGTGCGCAGGCAATTGAGGCCGACCGGATTGAGCTGGCCGTTCTGACCATCCGTCATGGTGTAGCTGAAAGCCTGCACACCGGAAAATGATGCGTCCAGTCCGGCCGGCGCTTTCCAGACGCCGCGCTGTACATCGGTGCGCGCGACGATGCCGGCCACTGCGCCGCAGGGCGCGAAATCGGCCAGACGGTTTTCGCTTAGCGGGTCTGCCATGCGCAGGCGCGGAAAATAGACAGCAGCGTTGCGCGCATCGTCGTTGCCGACGGATGTGCGCATGGTGCTGACGCCCGTTGCCGCAGTACTGATCGCAGTGGCGGCATTGGCCGTCCATGCGGCGGGCGGGTCGATCAGCAGCATTGCGCGCCGGTCCTGGCAGTAGCTTGCAGCCAGCGCCCAGGTACTGGGGGCGACGTCGGTGCTGCGGGTCAGCGGGGGCAGGCACATCAGGTTGAACAGGTCGGTCGCGTCCAGCGCGTACATGCCTTCGCGGTTGGCGATGGCAGTGGCGTTGGTGGGTACCAGTTGCGTGTCGGTGATGTCGTTGCCATTGCTGCCAAGCGAGTTGGGCGCGATGACGGTGCCATTGGCCGCGGCGATAGAGACCGTCCCGTTGCTCGGACTTTCCGTGACCGGCGCCGATGTGCGCACCGCCACCAGATTTGATTCCTCGCCCAGCACGGTGTTGACGAAACGGGCACTGGTGGGACTGACGGACACATTGCGAAACTGTTCTGCCGCCACTACCGTGCTGCCGCCAGGTCGGTCCAGCTCCTCGACCAGCAGGTTAAATAGCAGTGGGTCAGTGGTGTCACGCGTGGTGTGGTCGACTGTGGCGCGCAATGCGCTGCCCCAGTTGCCGGGTGACGCCGCCTCCAGTACCAGCGTGCCACCGGCCGTGGGCAAGGTGAGGGTGGCGGTGCTGGTGCTCTGAGCGCCGTTGAACACCCGCACGATGACGGCATCGGCCCCGCCATGCTGGAAGAAATGGCTGACCGCATAACTCAGGGTGCTGACCTGCCACAGGCCGCCGAAGATGCGCGCGTATTCGGTGAAGCTCTGCACCCGCACCGCCCGGTTGACGGGGCCGCGTGCCGCGCGGCCGATGAAGGCGGTGATGGACGTGGCAACACCGGTGATGGTGCGCACACCACTGGGCACCTCCTCGATATATACCCCGGGATAGGTCAAGGCTGCAGGCATGGTGGTCACTCCTTGAATGCATTGAAGCAATGAATTCGGGAGTACGCCCTGTGCCCCCCCGATGAAGCCATCTTTGGACTTCTTGGCCCGAGGTTAAGAACTTTGTGCGCGCGAGAGTGTGACAATTTGTCAGTGGTGCGGCCGGGAAATTGCCTCGGTGGGGCGTAAGTGAATGATTCGACTGTCGATTTTCGAATTTGGCGCGGGGCGTGATATTGTTCCGCGTAGTAGAGCTTTTTGTCGGCTCAGGCTATTGCCTGATCGCCAACGCTGCAACGCGTAAATCCTGGATCGTCCGGTGGCGCGCTACGCGACGCTCCCACCGCTCCCACCGCTCCGGGCTGATTGGCACGATCCCTGGTTGTTGAACCGTGCGCTGGCGCACAGACGACGTCACGCGCACTGGGCAGACTGCATGAGCGCCCTGGACGGCGTGCTGGTTGCCGTCTTGCTCAAGCAGCGTGTGGCGTGCCGATGTCGCTGCATGCCGCGGCAGACATCGTCGGTGTGCTGCCGGTAATACCAGGGCCCGTCCGAATGAACCGAGAACCCACAGCCCAGCAGGCCGGTGTCGTCGTGGACATGCGCTTTGACGGCGCGTTGCCGGCCATCCATACCTTGCTGCGCGCCGGTGACGGCGGCCGGGTGGCGATCGAGGTGCTGGCCCAGCGCGACGCGCGGCAGGTGCGGGGCATCGCGCTGACCCCTACCCAGGAGCTGGCGCGCGGCATGCCGGTCGAGAACACCGGTGGGCCGCTGCAGGCGCCGGTCGGCAAGCCGATCCTGTCGCGCATGCTCGACGTCTTTGGCAACACCATCGACGGCGCGTCGGCGCTGGCTGGGGTGGAGGGCGTGAGTATCTTCTGCGGCATCGGCGAACGTTCGCGCGAAGGCGAGGAGTTGTACCGCGAGATGAAGGCCGCCGGCGTGCTGCCCCACAGGGTGATGATCTTCGCGCAGATGAACGAGCCGCCCGGTGCGCGCTTTCGCGTCGGCCATGCGGCGCTGATGATGGCCAAGTACTTTCGCGACGACGAGCACCGTGATGTGCTGCTGCTGGTCGACAACATCTTCCGCTTCATCCAGGCCGGCTCCGAAGTCTCGGGTTTGATGGGGCAGATGCCCTCACGTTTGGGTTACCAGCCGACGATGGGCACCGAACTGGCCGATGCCGATCAACTGACCGACGCCGACCGCGAGCAGGTTACCGAAGCCGCCCGCCAGGCGCTTGCAACGTTCAAGGTCCGCGCGGAGTCGAACCCGGACCCGCCCGCGGCCGGGCCCGAGACCGAACGCCAGGGAGCGTGATGATGTCTGGTTCCTTGTCCTGACGGCAGCGCCGCGCCGTACCCCACCATTGTTCCGCAACCCACAGGAGATGCCATGAAGATCCAACTCAACACCGACGTCCACATCGACGGCACCGAGGCCCTGGCCGCGAAGGTCAGTGCCACGGTCGAGCAGGCGCTGGAGCGCTTCGGCGAACACATCACCCGGGTGGAAGTCCATCTGAGCGACGAAAACGGCGGCAAGAGCGGGCCGCAAGATCAGCGTTGCATGCTGGAGGCCCGGCTCCAAGGCCGGCAGCCGGTGGCGGTGACAGACCACGCCGCGACGCTGGAGCAGGCGGTGCACGGCGCGGCGCAGAAACTGGCGCATCTGCTGGACAGCAGGCTCGGACGGCTGCAGGACCAGCGCGAGAAGGCGTCCGGTCCGCCCTTGTCCGGGACAGAGCCCGCGCAGCACTGATGGCCGCGACCACGACCGCGTTGCGCCGTCAGATTGGCAGCGCGGGTGACCTCAAGTCCGTGGTGCGAACGATGAAGGCCTCGGCGGCGTCGGCCATCGGGCAGTACGAAAGCTCGGTGGCCGCACTGGCCGACTACGCGCGCACGGTCGAACTCGGACTCGGCCTGTGTCTGCGTTCGCCGGGTTCGACGCCATGGCACCCCGGTCGGTGCCAGGTGGATGACACAGCATGTGCGGTGGCGCATGCATGTCTTGGCGGCACCTTGTCCGACGCCTCGCGGTGCCATTCTCCTATCAACGTCCAGACGCCCCGGGTTTAAGCTGAGACGGAAACCCCGCGCCCATAGCTTCAACAAGCTTAACAACATGACCGTCACCACGCACAATGCCCGCATCACCGGACCGTTGACCTATGCCAAGGCCGGCGGCGCAAAAAGCCGAATCCCGCTCGGTCCATGCCTGGTCGAGCAGATCAGCGGCAGCCTGGTTGACATCATCTGGGGCACGAACGGTCAAAGTTCCGCCGCGCTGCCCGTGCAAGAGGTCGAGGCCGCCGCGCAGCAGGGACACCTGGTTCTGCTGGACTAGAACCCGCTCATCAGGCAACTCTGAAAGCCGGGTGCCCATCGACACAGCCACCTTGTGCGATTCTGTGCGCGCGGGAGACCTGCGACTGCGCAACCGCGTCGTGATGGCGCCGCTTACGCGCAACCGCGCACCGCATGCGTTACTCGATGGCTGGAAAGATGTCACTCACGACTTCCAGGCCACCGCGCGCAACGCGGACGAGACTGCGGGGTTTGACGGCGTCGAGCTTTGATGCCTGAGTCCTCATGATGACGGCGCCAGCGCAGCGTCGACGGTGGCCTGTGCTTGCACCAGGATCTGCTGCAGATGCGCCGTGCCCTGGAAACTCTCGGCGTAGATCTTGTAGATGTCCTCGGTGCCTGATGGCCGCGCGGCATACCAGCCGCTCTTTGCCACGACCTTGATGCCGCCGATGGGCGCATCGTTGCCCGGTGCGTGGCTCAGCACGCCAGTGACCGGCTCGCCCGCCAATTCCGTCGCGGCGATGGCCTTCGGCGACAGTGCTGCCAGCCGCTTTTTCTGCTGCGCTGTTGCCGGCGCATCAACGCGGTCCGCGACCGACTGGCCGAGCTGGCCGGCGAGTTCGCGGTATAGCGCACCCGGATCGCGCCCGCAGCGTGCCGTGATCTCGGCCGCGAGCAGCGCAGCGATGAGGCCGTCCTTGTCGGTGGTCCATGCCGTGCCGTCGCGGCGCAGGAAGGCGGCGCCAGCGCTCTCTTCGCCGCCGAAGCCCAGGCTGGCGTCGAGTAATCCTTGAGAGAACCACTTGAAGCCGACCGGCACCTCGAAGAGCATGCGGCCCTGGCGCACCGCAACGCGGTCGATCAGCTGCGTGCTGACCACCGTCTTGCCCACGGCGGCGTTCGCGCCCCACTGCGGTCGATGCCGAAACAGGTAGTCGATGGCCACCGCGAGGGCATGGTTCGGCGGCAGCAGCCCCGCGGCGGGCGTGACGATGCCGTGACGGTCGTGGTCGGTATCGCAAGCGAAGGCGATGTCGAAACGATCCTTGATCGCAATCAGGCGGTGCATCGCGTAGGCCGACGACGGGTCCATGCGGATCTGGCCGTCCCAGTCCAGCGTCATGAAGGCGAAGGTCGGGTCCACCACTTCGCTGACCACGGTCAGGTCAAGGTTCCAGCGCTCGGCGATCGCGCTCCAGTAGTGCACGCCGGCGCCGCCCAGCGGGTCAACGCCGATGCGGACCTGGGCGGTGCGGATCACGTCCATGTCGATCACGTGATCGAGGTCTTCGACATAGTTGCCCAGGAAGTCGTGGTGGTGCGTGGTCGCCGCCCGCAGGGCCTGGGTGTGGGGCATGCGACGCACGCCTTGCAGACCGCGCTCGAGAAAGCCGTTCGCGGCCGTCTGGATCGCGTCGGTCACGTGCTGGCCTGCAGGCCCGCCATGCGGCGGGTTGTACTTGAACCCGCCGTCGCGCGGCGGGTTGTGCGACGGGGTGACCACGATGCCGTCGGCCCGCGTGCCAGTGCCGCTGCGGTTGTGCTTGACGATGGCGTGCGAGATCGCGGGCGTCGGCGTGAACGCGTTGTTCGCGGCCAGCACCACGTCCACGCCGTTGGCGGCCAGCACTTGAAGGGCGCTGGCGCAGGCGGGCGCCGACAGCGCGTGGGTGTCGATGCCCATGAACAGCGGCCCAACGATGCCCTGGCCTGTGCGGTAGTTGCAGATAGCCTGCGTGATGGCGAGTACATGCCATTCGTTGAACGCGACATCGAAGGCCGATCCGCGGTGGCCCGAGGTTCCGAAGGCCACGCGCTGCGCCGGCACGCTCGGGTCGGGACGTTGCGCGAAGTACGCCGCCACGAGCTTGTCGACGTCGATGAGCACAGACTTTGGCGCCGGCTGGCCGGCAAGCGGGTTGATGCGTGTGCTCATTCGCGAACTCCTGCGCCGGTCACCGAAAGATTCATGATGCAGCGAACCAGCGTGCGCGTGATGATGTCGAGCCACAGCCTTTGGCCGATCTGTTGACGCGCCTGTGTGGCGATCATGTGGGGGGCCTTCGTTCATGTGGGTTCGGGATTGCGTCAGCCGACCTTGGCGGCAATGAAACCGGCATCGGCCATTGACCCGGTACCAGACACTGTGGGGCCGTGCAACAGGGCCGTCTGTGCGGTGTCGTACGCACACGGCCGTCTGCGCGAGCCGCGCCGCAACGGGGGCTGGCGTCGCAATGTGCGCCAGCGAACGGACACCGGTGCCCGGCGCGGCTTACCGTGCAGCAATGACTGACACCCTGATCGCGACCGCACAGGCCCTGATGGCCCGCGGCAAGGGCCTGTGCCAGGAAATGCAATTCGTGCCCATCGTCGAGCCCGAGGTGTTGATGGAGGGAGGGCACACGTTGGCGCGCTGCGGCGAGGTTACGGCCGAGGTTTTGCACCAGGTCTTCGTCCAGTTGCACCGTCAGGGGGTGATGCTGGAGGCGATGATCCTGAAGCCGAACATGATTCTGCCCGGATTGTCATGCACCGTGCCGGCCACGCTGGAGGAAATCGCTGACGCCACCATCGGTTGCCTGGTGCGCACGGTAACGGCCGCGGTGGCAGGTGTCGCCTTCCTGTCAGGCGGGCAACCGGCCCAGCTGGCGACGGCCAGACTCAATGCCCTGCACCAGCGAACGGATTTGGGAGGCACCGTGCGCGAGGCCCCGTTGCCACGCATTCCGTGGCCGCTCATATTTTCGTTCGGACGTGCGTTGCAGCAACCGGCGTTGCGCCTGTGGGCCGGCGACGATGCGAACCGTGACGCGGCGCAACTGGCCTTGCTGCATCGGGCCCGCTGCAACGGCGCCGCAGCACGTGGGGCCTACCGCAGCGCCTTGGATGCGGACGGACCGCCGGCATGACGGTCTGCCTCGTTCGCCATGGTGAAACCGCCTGGTCGCTCAGCGGTCAGCACACGGGGTTGACGAACCTTGCCCTGACCGCTTTCGGCGCAGCTCTCGCGGCACGCTGGATCGGGCTGGCGCTGACGGAAGGCCAGCACTTCCCGCTGCACCCAGCCTCTGTCAGCCTGCTGGGCATCGACGCCCGCCACGCGGGTCGGCGCGTGATCGAATTGTGGAACGAGTGCCCGAGGAACGGTCGCACCGGAGGTCCCGGTCGATGACATCCATCGTGCACAGCATGGCCTACCGAAATGGCCAATCCCTTGGCGCGATCTCCATTGACGAGATCAGCGAAGTCATCAAGCAGCCCGACACCTTCGTGTGGCTGGGTCTGCACGAGCCCGAGGACGCATTGTTGTTCAAGATCCAGGGCGAATTCGGCTTGCATGAACTGGCCATAGAGGACGCCCACCACGCCCACCAGCGACCCAAGATCGAGGCCTACAGCAACTCGCTCTTCATCGTGCTGAAGACGGCGCAGCTGGAAGCGGGCCAGGTGGTCTACGGCGAAACGCACCTGTTCGTCGGCGCGAACTTCCTGGTCTCCGTGCGGCACGGCGCGTCGTCGACCTACGCGCAGGTTCTGCAGCGCTGCGAAGTCGGCACGAAAGGCCTTCACAAGGGCCCCGGCTTCGCCCTGTATGCGGTGCTGGACTTCGTGGCTGACAACTACCAGCCCATTGTGGCGAAGTTCGAGCAGGACTTCGAAGCCATCGAGACTGACATCTTCAAAGACCAGTTCGACGGGTTGGTGATCGAGCGGCTGTACGCCCTGAAGCGCCACCTGCTGGAGCTGCGCAATGCGGCCTTGCCCCTGGCGGAAATCAGCGCCGAGTTGATGCGCCTGCACGAGGATCTGATCCCGAAGGAGCTGCGCGCCTATTTTCGCGACATCGAGGATCACGTCTCGCGGCTGGTGGGACTGATCGACGGCATGCGCGACATGTTGAACACGGCCATGCAGGTGAATCTGGCCCTGGTGGCCAACAACCAGAACGAGGTGGTCAAGCGATTGGCAGGCTGGGGCGCGATCCTGGCCATCCCCACCGTGATCTTCAGCCTGTACGGGATGAACTTCGAGTGGATGCCGGAGTTGAAGTGGCGGGCCGGGTATCCGGCGGCCGTGCTTGTGACCCTGCTGGGTTGCGTCTTCGTCTACCGCCGCCTGCGTCGCGCCGGATGGGTCTAGTTCCGCCGAAGAATCTGCGGCTCAGAACCTGCTCAGGCAGCGTTCGCCTCGCAGCCGCCCAGCGCGTTCATGGCGCCTGCAAATAGCCGGTAACGCGTCAGGACCAAGGTCATTTCACGAAACCAGTCGACCAGGTCGCCCCAGGGGTCGTTGACCTTGCCCAAGCCCGATACGAAGGCCACCACCGTACCAACGTCGACGCGACCCTGCACCACGTAGTACCCACCGACACCCAGGGCGGTGGCCACACCCAGATGATGCGTCAGGTTCATCAGGAAATACATCGAGAACTTGATCCTGAAGACCCCTGTATTCAACTGGAAAACATGCTCGATGCCTCCATCCAGCGTGGCGGCGCCCTGAGTGTCGGCACCGGCCGCGCCCACGATGTCGCCACCGATGATGCGCAGGGTCTCGATGCGCTCGCCGGACTTGCGATTGATCGCGCGTTGCATCCACGGTACAAACACCAGTTGCGGCGAAAACGCCAACCCGCATAACAGAGCCATGCGTGGCTCCAGGAAAACCAGGTAGCCGAACACGCTGACAAGCACGCCGGCTTGCAGCAAAGGCTCGGAGATGCAGATTCCGGCGAAGCCGCCGATCGGCTCCACCTCGGACAGCACCATCGATGCCGCAGTACCCTCGGTGTGCACGGTGTCGGGCGCATCGTTGTTGTTCAACCCATTCGGTGGCAATGCCGCTACCCGTCGCCGCAGGTCGAGCACCACCATCTCGCTCACCCACGCGCGGTAGATGTTGAGGCCGAGTTTGACTGCGCCCTCCAGAAGTGCCACGCCCAGATACGCCAGCGACAACCAGACGACGGCACTGACCGATTGCGTTTCGATCGCATCGTTGATGATCCGTCGCTGTATTTCGAGTGGAACCACGCTGAGCAGGAACACCGTGATCGACAGCAGCACCAGCGGTATCTGGTGCCGCGCGCTGGCACCCTTGATGTACGCATACACGCTGGGCGGCAGCGCGCGGTACGCGCTGTTCTCGGGTGACCGCGCTGCGGCTGTCATGGACCACCGGGGCATCAACTGCGATGCGCCGCCCGCGGCCGCCTTATCGCAAGCCGAAGAACGACGCCACGGCGATGACGACAACAATCAGGCCGACGATATAGACGATGTTGCTCATGGGGTTTCCTTTGCGCAATTCACTTGTACCCTTGACCCTCTGCGGCAGTCTGTGTGCCAGCGCACACAGACTGGACCGTTTGACGCGTATAACGGGGCACTCCACCCCGACCTGGGTCTGGCCGTGATCCCGTTGCCCAGGCACCAGGCCCGGGCAACCACAACCGCCATGAAGGGGGCTGCGCCTATGTCAGACCTGCCGAAGCCCGGTGCAACGGCGCAGGCCGCAAATGGTTTGCGTGTCACCCTCAGGAAGGCCCTGGGCCGGCTGCTGGACTGGTTCGTTATCCAGCCGGCAACCGTCAAGGTTGCGGTCCTGGCCATGGCCGTCCTGATTCCGCCCACTGCCCTTTACGCGTTCACCTACCTCGAAAGGCAGGCCGACCTGGCCGGGCAGGTCAGGTCCATGGCTGTCGCGGGCAGGCCCGGCGAAGGAGTCTGGGCGTTCAACGACAAGCTTCCTGTCATGTTTGGCACCGGCTCGGTATTGGGCTTCCTGGAAGCGAATCCGGTCGAGCGCATCACCGTGGTCTACGAGCCGCTGATGTGGAACGTTTCGGAGCGTATCGTCCTGATCGAATCGCAGGGCCGCCAGCTTGCCTACTACCCGAGCGACATGGAGTCCGACATATTCGCCGCCAAGGCAGTGACCGCGCCGTGGGCCGGCAAGCTGGTGTTTGTTCCGCGCGGCGAACTCATGCCCGGAGTGCTCGAAGTGTTCGAGCGCCTGGACCATCGCTTTGCCGACGCCCGCCCGCTGTCCGAGAAGAACGGATGGAAGGCCGCGGTCAGCGGCGCCCTGTCGATCGCACTGACGCTCGGATTGCTCGCCTTCTTGTACGTCCAGCTCAAGGTCCAGTTCAAGTCACTCAAGTTCATCGAACCGGCACAGGTGATGGGCTCCATTGACGACCTGATGGGCATGGACGACATCAAGGCCGAGGTGGCGCAAATCAAGGACCAGTACCAGCGCCGTGGGGCCTACGCCGAGTACGGCATCCGCAAACCATTCAACGTGATGTTCAGCGGCCCGGCTGGCACCGGCAAGACCAAGCTGGCCAGCTATCTGGCCAAGGAATTGCGGCTGCCCATCCTGTTTCATTCGGCGGCCAACCTCGAAACGGGCTATGTTGCCGGCGGCTCGAAAACGCTGGACCGCATCATGGCCATGGCCAAGCGGCGGCGCCGCTGCATCGTCTTCCTGGACGAGGCGCAGGACCTGTTCATGAAGCGCGGCGGCCGTCGAAAGTTCGACGACGACACCGCCAACTCGCTGCTGGCGGTGCTGGACGGTGTACGCAGCAAAAATGACGCGGAGATCATCTGGATCGTGGCCAGCAACTTCAACAGTGAAACCATGCAGATGGACGAAGCGATGCTGCGGCGCTTTCAGATGAAGGTGGACTTTCGCATGCCCAACCGCGAAGAGCGGCTGGCGATCATCGGCCATTACCTGGGTCAGCGCGCCAACAAGGTGCTGCCTGGTCTGGACCTGCGTCACCTGGTAGACGTGACCGAGGGTCGCAGCCCGGCCGACCTGGAGACCATCGTCAACCAGGCGGGCATCACGGCCGTGCAGGCGGGCGGCATGATAGGCGCCGATACCCTGATGCAGGCCGCCGAACGCATGCTGGTGGGAAACGTCAACACCCACACGACCCAGGAGCGCGAGCGCGACCGCCGCATCATCGCCGTACACGAACTGGGTCACTTCCTGGTGGACCTCGAGCACGAACGATGCCTTGCCGACGGCAACTGGGACGGCATCATGGCAGACATGAAGACCATCAAGATCTCGCTCAAGGCCAATCCGCGCAACAACGCCCTGGGCTTCGTGTTCCACAAGCAGGGCGCCAACCTGCTCAAGACCAAGGGCGACATCGAGCACGAGGTGCGTGTGCTGCTGGGCGGCATGGCCAACGAAGAGTTGTTCTTCGGCGAGCAGGGCACCACCAATGGAGCGCACAACGACATCACCCGTGTGACGCGGCTGCTGCACCACGCAGTGGGCGAGATGGGCATGTACCGCAAGACCCGGCTGAATTTCGGCGCACTGGCCAAGGACGGCCACGGCGCAGAGCGCGACCCGGACACGCAAACCCGCGCCATCATGGAAGCCCAGAGCGAACGCCTGTACGTTGAAACCAAGGCCCTGCTGGCGCGTCACAAGCCGTTGACCGAACACCTGATGGGCAAACTCCTGGAGGCCGGTGAGATGAACCTGAGTGCGGTGCTGTCAGAGATCCGTCGATTCGAAGCAGCGCCTCATAGCGGATGTAGCGGATGACAGTCGAACACTGCTTCAGCTACGCAACGAAGCCCGCCAGCGAGGTTTGCCCCGGCGCACCGTACCACCGGCGCACAAGCCCGGGCCAACTGAACCAGCCTGATACAGACCCGCGGTGTCGCTGCGGCTTGCCGGCTGACCGGTGTGGCGTCGCCGCGTGGCGGCGGCGGCTCGAGATCCTGCCGGGCAAAACCGTTCCCGTTCGACTCCGGCCACCGGTTGCATTTTTTTCTGGC